>JBFGJV010000195.1:0-5692 GCA_041577015.1 Myxococcota bacterium | reverse complement strand
TGCCTTCCGGGGGACCAAGTCGGCGATCCACCGGTCCCCCGGAAGGCAACCAAGGCAAGGAACGTCCCCCTCCGTCCCGGGGTGCCGTGGTGCCCCGACGGGTCCCCCGGAAGGCAACCAAGGCAAGGAACGTCCCCTACCTACTCGCACTCCTGGACGTAGCCGAGGACGCGGAGCTTTTCGCACTCTTCGCGGGAGAGCTGGGCGGTCTCGCTGGCGCCGACGGCGCGGCTCTCGGCGAAGCGCGCCTGGGCGGACGCCTCGTCGCGTAGGCGCGCCACCGTGTCGGCGTGGTCCGGGGCGAGGTTGCGCGCCTCGCCGGGATCGCGATCCAGGGCGTAGAGCTCGGTGGTCGCGAGGCCGCGCGGGTTGCCGTCGTTGGCCAGGATCAGCTTCCACGCTCCCGAGCGTACGGCCGAGAGCACGTTCCCCTCGTGGTCCTCCTCGGCGAAGATCACGGGCTCGTCGGTTGCGCTCACCAGGTCGGCGCCCTGCATGGCCTCGGGAACCGGCGCTCCGGCGCGCGCCACCAGCGTCGGCGCCACGTCCAGGAGCCGCGCCACGCGCCCGTCTCCCACGCTGCCCCGCTCCGGCGCACCCTGCGGCCACTTCACCAACAGCGGCACGGCGATCTGCTCCTCGTAGAGGGTCTTGCCGTGCCACCAGCCGCCGTGCTCGTGGAACTCCTCGCCGTGGTCCGCGGTCACCACGATCAGCGAGTCGTCGTAGACGCCGAGGGCGCGCAGTCGCTCCACCAGCTCCGCCACGTGGCGGTCCAGGTAGCGGATCTCCCCGTCGTAGAGCGCGCGCATGCGACCGGCCTCGGCCGGGTCGGGATGCTCGCGCTCCACGCGTGCCACGGCCGTGCCATCGTAGGGGTGCACGAAGTAGGGATCGTGCGGATCCATGTAGTGGAGGAGCAGGAAGAAGCGCGCGTCCCGGTGGCGCTCCAGCCAGTCGAAGGCCACGCCGTTCACGGTCTCGGCGTCCTGGTAGAAGTCGCTGACGCGATGGCCGGGCTTGAGCCGGAACACGATCTTGCGCGCGATCTGGTAGAGGATCAGCTTGGACGACGACTCCTTCGCGCCCGCCAGGTAGTCGGGCCCCAGGTAGTGGTACTCGTCCCAGCCCTGGTCGAAGCCGAAGCTCGCGGTCAGGTTGATGTTGGAGACGATGCCGCCGGTGACGTAGCCGTGCTGCTGGAGCGTCTCCGAGACGAGCTGAACCTCGCCGGGCAGCGCCGCGGGCTTGGAGACCGCGCCGTGGCTGGAGGGAAGCAGCGAGGTGAGCAGCGTCGCCGCGGCGGGCTTGGTCCAGGAGGCGTGCGAATAGCCGAGCAGGCGGCTGCCGCCGTCCTCCGCCAGGCCGCAGAGCGCCGGCGCCTCGACGGGGCCCCCGTAGCAGGAGAGCGCGTCGGCGCGCAGCGTGTCCACCATCACGAGGATCAGGTTCGGCCGCTCCGCCAGCGCGGCGGGCACGGAGGGCGGCGCGGGCGGCGCGGGAGCCGTCGGCGCGACCACCCGCGCGCCGACGGCTCCGCCGACGACCACGACGCCGAGCAGCACGAGCGCGCGCAGCGGACGCACCATCGCGCCGGCGCGCCCGGCAAAGAGCCGCGGACCCAGCACGAAGAGCAGCAGCGCCAGGATCCCGGCCGCGCCCAGGATCCCCGCCAGGACCGGCAGCGGCGGCATCTGCTCGTGGAAGACGTCGCGCCGCACCCGGAAGACGGTGATCAGCAGCCCCAGCGGCACGAGGAGCGCCAGCAACGCCAGGCTCGGCGTCCAGCCCCGGATCTCGCGACGGTCCATGGGCAGCACCGCGAGCACCACGCCGCCGGCCAGGCCGGCCAGGCCGAGCAGCGCCGCGTACGCCAGGGGCCCGTACCAGAGCACCTGCGCCTCGCCGGCCACGCCGCCCAGCAGGATCACGCCCGCCTCGGCCAGCCCGATCACCAGCCCGGACAGGACCCCCGCCCCGAGCCCCAGGCCCGCGGCGGTGCGCGCGCGCTCGGCGAAGGACGGCAGCTCGACGCTCGCCCGCGCCGCCCGTCGGGTGCGGTCCTCCTCGGTCTCCAGGCTGATCGCGTGGCGCGCCGCCTCCTCGTAGTCCACCTGCACGCCGCTCACGCGACACCAGGCGGGCCGGTAGTCGGCCGGGCGCACCCACCAGAAGACGCCGCCCAGCAGCGTCAGCGCCTCCGCCGCCCAGAAGCCGAGCGCCGCCGACACGATGGCCGCCGCGGGGCCGATCATGTTGCCGAGCAGCACGTACTGCGCCGCCTCGCGGATGCCCTCGCCGGCGATCGTGAACGGGCTGATCACGGTGGCGAAGATCTGGATGGAGGAGCCGAAGGCGATCGGCCAGAACTCGGCGCCCCGCGCCGCGATGGCCACGGCGGTGAAGTAGTACATGGCGGCGGTGGTGAAGTGCACCACGAAGGAGAGGAAGAGCGCCACCAGCACCATCGTCTTCTTGTCCCGGTACGCCGAGGCCGAGCGCGAGATGCGCATCACCAGGCCCTCGAGCCGCGCCTTGCCCGGAAGCGGCAGGTGGTCCAGGAACCACCGGATGAAGCCCGGGAACCAGAGCGCCACCAGCAGCGCACCGATCGAGCCGACCGCGATCGGCACCGTGATGGCCGCGATCGCGGGACCGTTCTCGCCGAAGATCTTGAGACCGAAGGGCAGGGCCACCAGGAAGGAGAGAAAGATCCCGGAGAACCCGAGCACCTTCTCCACCACGGTCGCCGCCGTGGCCTCCACCGTGCGTCCGCTGAAGCGCGCGGCGTCGTAGAGCTTGTAGCCGTCCAGCCCGGCGGTGCTGGGCAGGAAGGTCCCGATGAAGCGCCCGATCAGGAACGACCCGAAGATGTGACGGAAGGGAAGCTCGATCTGCTGGCCCAGCAGGAGCAGGCGCCAGCGGGACATGGAGGCCAGGATCCCCACGAACTTCACGCCGGCGGCGAGTCCCACGAAGGTCCAGAAGGTGCCGGCGTGGATCAGCTCGAGCTGCGCCAGGATGAGACGCCACGCGGCCACGTGGTCGGTGCCCTCGGGCACCTGGCCGGCCAGGCGCAGGGACTCGATCTGCGCGGGGTCGAGGGCCACCTGGTGCGTGAGCAGGAGCCAGAAGGCCCGCACCGTCACGTAGGCCTTCGCCAGGTTCAGCAGCCGTCCGCGCCAGGGCTGCGGCGCCAGGCGCGCCACCGCCAGGGCGGCCAGCGCCACCAGGAGGATCTCGAGCAGGATCCGCATGGGGGGTGTCGGGACCTCCGGGGTGGGTGCTCGGAGTAGCCCGGTAGGTTACGCCAGCTCCGGGCCCGAGGCCCCCGCGCGCGGGCCCGTCAGCGCGACCCCGGGTCCTCGCCCAGGATCCGCACGCGGCGGGCCTGGTACTCCGCCTCGCTGATCTCGCCCCGGCGCCGCGCCTCCTCGAGATCGGCCAGCTCGCGCAGGGTCTCCGGCGCCAGGCGCCCGCTGCCGACGGGCGACGCGTCGCCGCCCGCCCCTTCGGCGGCCCCCTCCTCTTCGGGCGCGCTCTCCATCAAGATGGTGCGGCGCAGCACCTTGCCCGAGGGCGAAAGGCGCAGGCTGCGTCCGGTCCGGAAGGCGGCATCGCGCCACGCCACCGCCACCGCGTGCGGTCCGGTCGGGACCACGCCCTCGGCGGCAAGCACGCGGAAGCGGCTCCCCACCTTGTCGCGTCGCGGCTCCGGGAGGTCGTCCTCGTCGCCGGGCACCTCCCAATCGAGGTAGGAGAAGTGGAGGTGCAGGCTCTCGCCCTCCACCCAGGCCACGAGGCCGGTCAGGTGTCGGCGGGTGAAGAGCCCGAGCCGACGCGAGCGCCGGACCGCGGTCACGACCACCTCCTGGCTGGAATCCGCGCGCTCGAATCCCTGGGCCAGGCCCTCCCCGATCACGTGCAGCAGCTCGGTCGGCACGGCCAGATCGCGGTCGTCCTCGGACGACTCCCGGTTCCGGCTCAGTCGCTCCACCAGGCCCGGCGTGCGCTCCTTGCGCACGTCGATGCGCGAGAGGATGTTGGCGAGGCGGACGGGCGCGATCGTGACGGGGTGGGCGAAGTCGCGCTCCACGGGCTCGCCCTTGAGCTGCTGGGAGCGCAGGCGCACCACGGTCTCGTCGCGCTCGAAGACCGTCTCGCGCACCGTTCGCGGCCCGCAGCCGGGGAGCGCGGCCAGGACGAGCACCGCAAGCCCGGCGAGCCCCAGGCCAGGGAGTCTCACAGGGATCCGGCCGGCTGCTGGGCGGCAGGACGACGCTGCGCCAACGCGAGCCACAGGGCGGCGGCGCCCAGGCCGAGCAGGGCCAGCTGCACGCCGAGCCCTTCCAGGGTCGGATGCACGCCGAGCCACTCGACGCGCACGCTCGGAACCCAGGTGGCCGGGAGCCAGTTCGCCTCCTGGAGCGAGGCGATCCCGTGTCCCGCCAGCACCACGGCCAGCGCGTAGAGCAGCGCCGAGCTGGCCGTGAAGAAACGCCGCAGCGGCATGCGCAGCCCGAAGCGGAACACCGCCGTGCCCAGGATCGCCAGCAGCGCCAGGCCGGCCAGCATGCCGAGCCCGATGGGCCGCACGCCCTCCGGGCCGGCCTGCGCGAAGAGCGCCTGGTAGAAGAGCACCGTCTCGAAGGCCTCGCGGTAGACCGCCACGAAGGAGACGCCCGCCAGCGTCCACAGCGAGCCGCGCGAGAGGGCCTGCCGCATGCGACCGTGCAGGAAGGCCTGCCAGCGCACGGACTCGGTCTTGGAGACCAGCCAGTAGCTCACGTAGAAGAGCATCGCCGTGGCGAGCAGCGAGGTCACGCCCTCGATCACCTCGCGCCCCGCACCCGAGACCCGCACCACCTGCTGGGCCAGGATCCAGGTGACCGCGCCCGCGGCCAGCGCGGCGATCCAGCCACCGTGCACCCAGCGCAGGGCGTCGCGCCGCTCGGTGCGGATCAGCACGGTGCAGAGCGCCACCACCAGCAGCACCGCCTCGAGCCCCTCGCGCGCGGCGATCACCAGCGAGCCCACGAAGGCCGCCCTCGCCCCCAGGCCCCCGCCCTCGAGGCGCGCCTGGGCAGCCGCCAGGGAGTCGTCGAGGTCGCGCCAGGCCGACTCCGTGCGCGCCGGGTCCTGGCCCGCGCGCAGCAGCGAGCGGTAGCGCAGGAAGCCGGCCTCGATCGCCGCGCGCAGCTCGCCGTCCACGGCGTCGAGGGCCGGCTCCACGTGCTCGAAGCCGTCCAGGTAGGCCTCGATCGCGAGGGCGAGCGCCCGGTCGCGCTCGCCCTTGCGCAGGGCGCTGCCCGACGCGGCCAGCCGCTCGCGGGCCAGGTCCAGCGGCAGGAGCCCGTCCTGGAGCGCCTGGGGATGCGTGCGCAGGTACGCCACTGCGGCCAGCGCCCGGGGGCTCGTTGCCAGGCTCGCCACGGGCTCCCGGGTCAGGGTGGCCAGGTCCGGCAGCCGGACGCCCGGATCGCCGCCCTCCACGAGCGCGCGACCCCGCGCCACCTCCTCGGACGTGAAGGCCAGGGAGCCCACGAAGAAGGCCAGGTCGTGGCGCGACGCCGCGTCGAAGCGGTCGGCGTAGCCCGCCATGGCGGTCCCCTCGACGCCGTAGGTGACCGTCGCGTAGAGGCCCGCCGGGCTCAGCGCCAGCATGCGCTCACGGTCGGTGAAATCCGAGGGA
>JBFGJV010000194.1:0-5748 GCA_041577015.1 Myxococcota bacterium | reverse complement strand
AGGCCCCGGGGTCCAGGACGAGAGGAGGGTGGAGGTCGCGCCTGCTGGAGCGTGCGTCGGCTCAGCGCGAGCGGCGGCGCAGGGCCATGCCGACCACGCCCGCGCCCGCGGCGAAGGCGAGGGCCGCGGAGGGCTCGGGCACGGCGGGTCCGGCCGCGCGGGCGGCGCTGTCCGATTCCGAGTCCGAGTCGGAGTCCCAAGCCACGGCCACGCCAGGCGCGGCGGCGAGGAGGAGGGCCAGGGCCAGTGCGGAAAGCATCGAGTTCTTCATGGGGTTTCCCCGCTGAAACGACCGATTTCTCGGCGGATTCGTAGAAGGGAGTGCCCCGCCAGGCCGCTCGGGTGTCGAAGGGCCCCTGGGGGCTCCCGGCCGGCTCAGGGCAGCGGGCGGTGGCCCAGACGGACCCGCCGCACCACCTCGGTGAGCTGCACCAGGCTCTTGTGGGTCCCCGCCGTGTCGCCGCTCGCCGCCACTCCGGCCGCCTGGGCGGCCGCGCGCTCCAGGACCGGAAAGCCGAGCTCCGCCGCCTCGGCGGCGAGGCTTTGCGCCTGCTCCGCCACGCGCTCCAGGGCGCCGGCCGCCTCGTCCTCCTGGATGACGTCGATCCGCTCCCCGAGCCCCACCGTGAAGCGCTCCAGGCGCTCCTCGAGCTCCGGGTCGTCGGCGTGCAGCGAGCGGATCCGGACGTCGGACATGGGAGGCTCATCGGCGCGGCGCGACGCCCGCTAAACGCCCCGGGCGGACTCCGAAGCGGGTACCCTGAGCCGCCATGGCCTCGGAAGGGACCCCGAACAACGCCGCCCTGCTCTGGCCCTACGTGCTCCCCTTTCTGGCCTACGTGGGCGTGGCGAGCATCCCGGAGTCCTGGGGTGTGGGTCGCGAGGCCAACTACGCGCTGCGCATCGTCGCCACCGGGGCCGCGCTGGCCTGGAGCTGGCGGCAGACCGCGCCGCTGCGCGGGCCCCACCCTCCCGCGGGCTCGGTGGCGGTGGGCCTCGCCGCGGGGCTCCTGGGCACGGTGCTCTGGGTGATCCTGAAGGCTCCGTTCTACGAGAGCGGCGGCGAGGCGTGGAGCACGAACGCCTTCTGGCTGCGGGTGGCGGCGTCCGGGACGCTGGTGCCCGTCTTCGAGGAGCTCCTCTTCCGCGGCTACGTCCTGGGTCTCGTCGTGCAGTGGGATCGGGCCCGGCGGGCCGGGAGCCGGGTGCCCTTCGCCGTGGCCTTCGAGCGCGAGAGCGTGAACGAGCTCGGGCCCGGGGCGTGGACGCCCTGGGCCGTGGTGATCTCGACGATCCTCTTCGCCTCCGGCCACCAGACCGGCGAGTGGCCGGCGGCGCTGGCCTACGGACTCCTGATGGCGGCGCTCTGGATCGGACGCCGGGACCTGCTCTCCTGCGTCGTGGCCCACGCCACCACGAACGTGGCGCTGGGGCTCTGGGTGCGGCAGACCGGCAACTGGACGCTCTGGTAGAAGAATCGAAAGGTTGAGGGGGAATTCCTGATGCAGTTTCCCAAGCACGGCACGCCCCGCGAGGCGCTCCTCGCCGAGATGCGCGAGCGCAAGGCACAGGACGCCGACTGGCGCTCGGGCCGCACCTTCAGCCTGGTCTATCCGGCGGGCGAGGAGGTGGACGCGCTGCTCCGCGACGCGAACCTGCTCTACCTGTACGAGAACGCCCTCAACCCCTTCCGCTTTCCAAGCCTGCGCACCATGGAGACCGAGGTGGTCGGAATGACCGCCGACCTGCTGCACGGGGGGCCCGAGGCCGGCGGCGCCATGACCTCCGGCGGGACCGAGAGCATCCTGATGGCGGCCAAGTGCGCCCGCGACCGGGCGCGCGCGGAGCGGGGCATCCGGGAGCCCGAGATGCTGGTGCCCGAGACCGCCCACCCGGCCTTCGCGAAGGCGGCGCACTACCTGGGCCTCGAGCTGGTGAAGATCCCGCTCTGCGACGACCTGCGCGCCGACGCGGAGGCCGCCGCGCGGCTCGTCAGCGAGCGCACCGCGCTCCTGGTGGGCTCGGCTCCCTGCTACCCCTTCGGCGTCGTCGATCCCATCCCGGAGCTGGCGGCGATCGCCCGCGAGCGCGAGCTCTGGTTTCACGTGGACGCGTGTCTCGGCAGCTTCCTGCTCCCCTTCTGGGAGCGCCTCGGCGAGCCGGTGCCGCCCTTCGACTTCCGCGTGCCGGGCGTCACCACGATGTCCGCGGACGTCCACAAGTACGGCTACTGCACCAAGGGCGCCTCGGTGATCGTGCACCGGGACGCCGAGACCGTGAAGCGCTGGCAGCTCTTCCTCTACAGCGACTGGCCGGGCGGCCTGTACGGCTCCTTCGCCATGGCCGGGGCGCGTCCGGCAGGGCCCATCGCCGCGGCCTGGGCCGTGATCCGCTCCCTCGGCGAGGAGGGCTACCTGCGTCTGGCGCGCCGCGTGCGCGACGCGACGCGCGCCCTGCGCCAGGGGATCGAGGCCATCCCGGAGCTCCAGGTGTGGGGCGACCCGGTGATGGGCGTCTTCGCCTTCGGCTCCCCCAGCCTCGACGTGATGGCCGTGGGCGACGTCATGGACGACCGCGGCTGGCACCTGGACCGCCAGAAGGGGCCCGACGCCCTGCACCTGATGGTGAGCCCCGAGCACGAGAAGGTGGCCGACGCCTTCCTCGCCGACCTGCGCGCCGCCGTGGCCTCCCACGGCCCGGCGCGCGGAAAGGAAGCGCGCTACTCCTGAACCGCGGAGGGAAACGGGATGTTCGACCTCTACTACTGGCCCACCCCGAACGGCTGGAAGGTCACCATCGCGCTGGAGGAGATGGGCCTCGACTACCGCGTCCGCTACGTGAACATCGGCCGCGGCGAGCAGTTCGATCCCGCGTTCCTGTCCATCAGCCCCAACAACCGCATGCCCGCCCTGGTGGACCACGAGCCCCGCGACAAGAAGGGTCCGCTCTCGGTGTTCGAGTCCGGCGCCATCCTGCTCTACCTGGCCGGCAAGACCGGGAAGTTCATGCCCGAGGACCTGCGCGGGCGCGTCCAGGTGGTGGAGTGGCTGATGTGGCAGATGGGCGGCCTCGGGCCCATGCTCGGCCAGGCGCACCACTTCCGTCAGTACGCGCCGGAAAAGCTCCAGTACGGGATCGACCGCTACACGAACGAGGCCAACCGGCTCTACGGCGTGCTGGACCGCCGCCTCGCCGGGCGCGAGTACGTATGCGGGGACTACAGCATCGCCGACATGGCGATCTGGCCCTGGATCGTGCCCCACGAGCGCCAGGGCCAGCACCTGGACGACTTTCCCAACATCCAGCGCTGGTACGAGACCATGAAGAAGCGCCCCGCCGTGCAGCGCGGCTTCGTGGTGGGGGGCGAGCTGCTGCGCGCCGCGATGGACGACGACGCCAGGCGCGTGCTCTTCGGGCAGACCGCCGCGACGGGTCGGTCCTGAGTCGCGCCGGCGAGGTGGCGGCGCGCCCGCTGCGCGCGGTCATCTTCGACGTGGGCGGGGTCGTGGTGGACTCGCCGCTCCACGTGATCGCGGCCTACGAGCGGGAGCTCGGCATCCCGGAAGGGCTGGTCAATCGGACCGTGGTGGCGAACGGGCCCGAGGGCGCCTGGGCGCGGCTCGAGCGCGGCGAGCTCGCGCTCCCCGACTTCTTCGAGGCCTTCGACCGCGAGTGCGAGGAGGCGGGGCCGCGCTTCTCGGCCCGGGAGATGATGGAGCGCATCGCCTCGGGGACGGCGCCCCGCCCCCGCATGCTGGCCGCGCTGGCGCGCATCCGCGACCGGGGCCTTCGCGTGGGCGCCCTCACCAACAACTGGCCCGGCGAGGAGGACGGTCTCGCCCTGCTCCGCCCGCACTTCGACGCGGTGGTGGAGTCGCGGCTCGAGCGCGTGCGCAAGCCCGACCCGCGCATCTACCGGATCGCGTGCACCCGCTTGGCCGTGGAGCCGCCGGAGGCCGCCTTCCTGGACGACATCGGAAGGAACCTCAAGGCGGCGCGCGAGCTGGGCATGGCGACCATCAAGGTGGAGGACCCGGACGCCGCACTGGCGGAGCTGGGGGCGCTGTTGGGGTTCTCGCTGAGCGATCCCCGTGGGGTCAATGGTTGAATCTGTTCATCGAGATATACTGATGAATTATCCCGGCCCCTCCCCTGGAGCCTGCCCCGCATGAGCGAAGCCGACGCACGCGCCCGTCTCGAGGCCCTGCTGGGCCAGCGCATCCTGATCCTGGACGGCGCCATGGGGACGATGATCCAGCGCCACGGGCTCGAGGAGGGCGACTACCGGGGCGAGCGCTTCGCCGACCACGGCCGCGACCTGAAGGGCGACAACGAGCTCCTGGTCCTGACCCGGCCGCACGTGATCCGCGACATCCACGAGGCCTACTTCGAGGCCGGCGCGGACCTGGTGGAGACCAACACCTTCAGTGCCAACCGCGTCTCCCAGGCGGACTACGGCCTCGAGGAGCTCTCCCACGAGCTGAACGTGGCGGCCGCGCGGCTGGCGCGCGAGGCCGCCGACGCCTGGAGCGCGAAGACGCCGGCGCGGCCGCGCTTCGTGGCGGGCGCGCTCGGCCCCACGAACAAGACCCTCTCCCTCTCCCCGGACGTGAACGACCCCACCTTCCGGGCGCTCTCCTACTACGAGCTGCGCGACGCCTACGCCGAGCAGGCGCGCGGGCTCCTGGAGGGGGGTGTCGATCTCCTGCTGGTGGAGACCATCTTCGACACGCTGAACGCCAAGGCGGCGCTCGTGGCCATCGAGGACGTCTTCGACGAGCGCGGCGCGCGCGTCCCCGTGGTCATCTCGGTCACCATCACCGACAAGAGCGGGCGCACGCTCTCCGGCCAGACGGTGGAGGCCTTCTGGGTCTCGGTCGCCCACGCCCGGCCGCTCGCGGTGGGGATCAACTGCGCCCTCGGCGCCCGGGAGATGCGTCCCCACGTGGAGGAGCTCGCCTCGGTCGCCGGGACCTTCATCAGCTGCTACCCGAACGCCGGCCTGCCCAACGCCTTCGGCGAGTACGACGAGCGGCCGGAGCAGACGGCGGCGCTGCTGCGCGAGTTCGCCGAGAGCGGCCTCGTCAACCTGGTGGGCGGCTGCTGCGGCACCACGCCCGAGCACGTGCGGGCCATCGCCAAGGCCGTGGCCGACCTGCCGCCGCGGCGCATCCCCGAGCTCCCGCGCCACACGCGCCTCTCCGGCCTCGAGACGCTCACGATCCGGCCCGAGACCAACTTCGTGATGATCGGCGAGCGCACCAACGTCACCGGCTCGCGGCGCTTCGCCAACCTGATCAAGCGGGAGGACCACACCACCGCCCTCGAGGTGGCGCTCGACCAGGTGCGCGGCGGCGCCAACCTGATCGACGTCAACATGGACGAGGCCATGCTCGACTCGGAGCGGGCCATGGAGACCTTCCTCAAGCTGGTGGCCACCGAGCCCGAGGTGGCGCGTGTCCCCATCGTCGTCGACAGCTCGCGCTGGTCGGTGATCGAGGCCGGGCTCAAGTGCGTGCAGGGCAAGGGCGTGGTGAACTCCATCAGCCTGAAGGAGGGCGAGGCGGAGTTCCTGGAGAAGGCGCGCCTGGTGCGGCGCTACGGCGCCGGCGTCGTGGTGATGGCCTTCGACGAGGAGGGCCAGGCCGAGACGGTGGAGCGCAAGGTGGCGGTCTGCGAGCGCGCCTACCGGCTCTTGACCGAGCAGGCGGGCTTCGACCCCTACGACGTGATCTTCGACCCGAACGT
>JBFGJV010000193.1:0-5768 GCA_041577015.1 Myxococcota bacterium | reverse complement strand
CGCTCCGCGGCGCTTCGAGCTTTGGTGGTAGGCTCGGTGCGGATGCCTCGGGTCAAGCGCATCCTCCTCTGGGTGATGGGCGCCTTCTACGTCGCGGCCGGCGTCAATCACTTCGTGAGCCCGGACTTCTACGTGAACATCATGCCGCCCTATCTGCCCTGGCACGAGCAGCTGGTCTTCCTCTCCGGGGTCGCCGAGGTGGTCCTGGGCATCGCGGTGCTGATCCCGCCGCTGCGGCGTGGGGCCGCCTGGGGAATCATCGCGCTGCTGGTGGCGGTCTTCCCCGCCAACGTGCACGTGGCCGTGAACGACGTGCCGATGCTCGGCGCGGAGGAGGGGCTCGGCATCTGGAACTGGGTGAGGCTGCCCTTCCAGGGTGTCTTCCTCCTGTGGGCGTGGTGGTACACGCGCGACGACGCGCCGGGGGCGGAGCGGTGAGCGAGGCGGTCTCCGCGCCGCGGACCGGCGTCTGGACCTACCAGCTCGCCCGGGACCATCCGCTGGCCCTCGTCGGGCTGGCGGTCGGCGTGGGCATCGCCTTCTTCTTCTCGTGGCTCGCCCTGGTGGTCGTCTTGTCCCGGGCCGACCCTGCAGCGATTCCACGCTGGGGTGCCGGGAGCTGGCTGGAGGCCGGGATCCGGACCGTCATGCTGGCCTACACGCTGCCTCTGACCGCCCTCGGCCTGCGTGCCGCCGAGCGCGCCGTCCGCGAGCTCCGCCCCGCCCCGAGTCGCACCGGCCCGGCTCTCGAAGAGGCCCTGAGCCGTCCCCTGCAGGCCGGATCGGCCCGCCTCCGGCTGGCGGGCGCTGCGGGTGTGCTCGCGCTCTTCGGCCTCGGCGGTCTGATGGCGCCGGCCATCCTCGGCCCCTTCCCGCTCGGCGGCTTCTTCTGGCTCGCGCTGTTCGGCTGGTTCGTCGGACGCGCGCTGGTCGCCCACCTCCATGCGGCGTCGGCGCTCTCGGCCGTGGGCGAGCGCTGGGTGGAGATCGACCTGCTGGATCTGCGACCGCTCCAGCCGCTGGTTCGCTTCGGACTGCGTCTCGTGCTGCTCTGGGCGATCTGGTTCGCGATCATGGCGACGTTCTGGCTGGGCCCGGATCTCGGCCACTGGAGCAACGCGCTCGGCCTGCTCCCGCTCTTCGCCATCGCCGTCGCCGCCCTGGTGGTTCCCGTACGCGGCGTGCACCGGCGCGTTCGCGGGGCCAAGCAGACGGAGCTCGATCGGCTGACCCAGGAGATCCGGCGCGAGCGCGAGAACCTGCTCGGCGGGTCCGGCGGCCCGGAGAGCCCCCGCCTGGCCAACCTGATCGCCTACCGGTCCCTGATCGAGAACGTCCGGGAGTGGCCCTTCGACCTCTCGAACCTGGTGCGCTTCGGGCTCTACATGACGCTCGGCGTGGGGTCCTGGGTGGGCGCGGCGCTGGTGGAACGGGTGCTCGGTCGCGCCTTCGGCTAGACGCGAACGAACGCCGCCACGTCCGGATCCCGGCACAGCGCCGCGAGCTCGGCCGCGTCGGGCCGCTCCGGCCGATCGCGCGCGCTCTCCACCAGGCACAGGAAGCCCAGCGCCTCGTGCGCCCCCGCGCGAAACTGGTGCCAGGTGCGGGGCGGGACGCGCACCAGGTCGAGGGACTCCACCTCGTGGACCTGGCTCCCCACCAGCACGCGCCCGCGCCCGCGCAGGATCAGGACCGCGTGCACGTGCTCGTGGCGCTCGAGCGTGGTATGTCCGCACGGCGCCACCTCGAAGTAGCGGAGCTCCGCACCGAGGCCGGTCTCCGCGCCGAACAGCACCTGGCGGCTCACGTCGCGAAAGCGCTCGCCCTCGGGCTTGTAGCGCTCGACGGGAACGTCCTCCCAGCGAAAGGAGGCCCGGTGACGCGTGACCGGCTTCACGTCAGCGGGCCTCCGGCGCCAGCCGTCGCGCGGTCTCCCGGACGAGCGTGACGAAGGCCCGCGCGCGCGCCTCCAGCCCGGCTCCTCCCAGACGCAGGCTCCCGCCCACGAGCAGCATCGTGTCCGGTCCGTAGAAGCGCAGCAGCTCCTCCACCCGCTCTTCGCTCATGCCCCCGCCTGGCACGGGTAGGGCCCGGCGCCGGCCGGGCCGCGGGGCGGTGAGCTCCTCGGCCAGGCGCCGGCAGGTGGCGACGTCGAAGCGCGCGAAGCGCCCCCCCGCGTGCGGGAAGATCACGGCGTCCGCGCCGCAGGCACGGTAGAGGCTGCCGAGCAGCACCTCGGGCGTCACGCGGGGTGCTCCCGCGAAGGAGCAGTGGGCGAGCAGCGCCAGCTCCGGCTCGCCGCGCGCCAGCTCCTGGAGCGTCGGGAGCCCGAGCAGGGCCGGCGAGAGCATCACCGCGCGCACGTCCAGGGCGCGCGCCGTCTCCAGCTGGCGCCGTACGGTCGAAGGGGTGCCCGTCACCTGGGGCGCGTAGAGGACCCGCCGGCCCGTGGCCTGCGCCACCGACCCGAGCGCCTCCTGGACCGCGCGCACGCGCGCCTCGAAGGGGCAGAAGGCGTGATCCGCGAGGCCGTTGTCGTCCTTGATCACGTCGATCCCGGCCCGGGCGAAGAGGGCGGCCAGCTCCGCCAGCCGCTCGGGCCCGAGGCCCATGGGCTTGAGGGGCGTGCACGTGAGCGGCCCGGCGGCGACGCCGGTGAGGCGGCGCAGGCCCGACGCTCCGAAGCGGGGGCCGCCCAGCGCCGCCGCGAGCGAGTCCGGCAGCGACACGGCCACCAGCGCCACGTCGTCCTGGAGCGAGCAGTTGCCGAACAGCACCCCCAGCAGCTGGGCCGGGTCGTGGGCGGTGGTGGCCACGGGATAGGCGAGGGTGGCCTCGACCCCGCCCTCGACCGGGTCGAGCGCCTCGACCCGCGGCAGGATCTCCTTCTCCACGAAGGGGTCCTGCACTGCCTCGCGCGGGAGCTCCACGGTCTGCTCGTAGCGGAGCGCCTCGGCGCGCTCGGCGGCCGCCTCGACCGGAACCGCGAGCCGATACCGCGCCCGCACGAATTCGGAAGCGGATCCCACCACTTCGCGCCAGACGCTAACGGCGCTTCGAGGCCGGCGCCAAGCCGCGCGCGGCACCCGCGGCACGCTTGACGACCGCCCCCGAGTCGCCGAGGCTGGCTCGGGGAGGGGCGATGAACAGCTTCGGCGCACGCGACACGCTTCGGGTCGGCGGGCGGGAGTTCGAGATCTTCCGGCTCGACGCGCTGGAGCGCGCCGGCCTGCCCGTGGCGCGGCTTCCCTTCTCGCTGCGAGTCCTGCTCGAGTCGCTGCTGCGGCACGAGGACGGGGGGTCCGACGCCCGCGACGACGTCGAGGCCCTGGCGCGCTGGGACGCCCGGGCGGAGCCCTCCCGGGAGATCTCGTTCCTCCCGGCGCGCGTGGTGCTCCAGGACTTCACCGGCGTTCCGGCCGTGGTGGACCTCGCGGCCATGCGCGACGCCATGGCGGAGCTCGGCGGCGACCCCGCCAAGATCGACCCGATCCAGCCCGCCGAGCTGGTGATCGACCACTCGGTGCAGGTGGATGCCTTCGGGATTCCCGACGCGTTCCGCATCAACGTGGAGCGCGAGTTCGAGCGCAACCGGGAGCGCTACGCGCTGCTGCGCTGGGCGCAGCAGTCCTTCGGCGGCTTCGTGGTAGTGCCGCCGGGACGCGGCATCGTTCACCAGGTGAATCTCGAGTACCTGGGGCGCGTGGTCTTCGGCGGCGAGGGTGCCAAGGGGGAGGGTGGGCTTCCCCAGGCCTATCCGGACACGCTCGTCGGGACCGACTCCCACACCACCATGATCAACGGCCTCGGGGTCCTCGGCTGGGGGGTCGGCGGCATCGAGGCCGAGGCCGCCATGCTGGGCCAGCCGGTCTCGATGCTGATCCCCAAGGTGGTGGGCGTGCGGCTCACGGGGCGCCTGCGGGAGGGGGCCACGGCCACCGACCTGGTGCTGCGCGTCACCGAGATGCTGCGCAAGCACGGCGTGGTGGGAAAGTTCGTGGAGTTCTTCGGACCCGGCCTCGACCACCTGCCGCTCGCCGACCGCGCCACGATCTCGAACATGTGCCCGGAGTACGGGGCCACCTGCGGGATCTTCCCCGTGGACGGGGAGACGCTGCGCTACCTGCGCTTCACCGGCCGGCCGGACGAGCAGGTGGCGCTGGTGGAGGCCTACACCAAGGAGCAGGGGCTCTTCCGCGGCAAGGACGCGCCGGACGCGGAGTACTCCGAGCGCCTCGAGCTCGATCTCGGCACGGTGGAGCCCAGCATCGCGGGGCCCCGGCGTCCCCAGGACCGCATCCCGCTCTCGGAGGCGCAGCCGGCCTTCCGCCGCGTGGTGTCGGAGTTCCTCGGCAAGGCGAAGCCCGATCCGACCCCGCGCACCAATGCCGAAGGGCGCTGGGAGTCCGAGGGGGGCGACGGCCTCCACCCCGACGAGGACTACGCCAAGATGCCCTCGGCGGTGCGCGTCCAGCTGGACGACGTGGAGCACGTGCTGCACCACGGCTCGGTGGTGATCGCGGCCATCACCAGCTGTACCAACACCTCGAACCCGTCGGTCCTGATGGCGGCGGGGCTGCTGGCGAAGAAGGCCGTGGAGCGCGGCCTCGAGGTGAAGCCCTGGGTGAAGACCTCGCTCGCGCCGGGCTCGCGCGTCGTGACCCAGTACCTGAAGGAGGCCGGGCTGCTCCCGTATCTGGAGCAGCTGCGCTTCCACCTGGTGGGCTACGGCTGCACCACCTGCATCGGGAACTCCGGGCCGCTCCCCGAGCCCGTCGCCCAGGCGGTGGAAGCAGGCGACCTCGTGGTCTGCTCGGTGCTCTCGGGCAACCGCAACTTCGAGGCGCGCATCCACCCGCTGATCCGGGCCAACTACCTGATGTCGCCGCCGCTGGTGGTGGCCTACGCGCTGGCCGGGCGCATGGACGTGGACCTGGCCAACGACCCGCTCGGCAGCGACCGGGACGGCGAGCCGGTCTTCCTGCGCGACCTCTGGCCCTCGCCCCAGGAGGTGCGGGACCTGATCGAGCGTCACGTGCAGTCCGCCATGTTCCGGGGCAGCTACGCCGAGGTCTTCGAGGGCGAGGAGAACTGGAACCAGCTTCCGGTGCCCGAGGGCGCGCGCTTCCGCTGGGACCCCGACTCCACCTACGTGCGCCTGCCGCCCTTCTTCCAGGGCATGGGCCGGGAGGCCCCCGAGCGCGTGGAGCCGGTGGAGGGCGCGCGCGTTCTCTGCCTGCTGGGCGACAGCGTCACCACCGACCACATCTCGCCCGCCGGGAGCATCGCCAGGGACTCGCCGGCGGGGCGCTACCTCCAGGAGCACGGGGTGGCGGTGCGCGACTTCAACTCCTACGGCTCGCGCCGCGGCAACCACGAGGTGATGATGCGGGGCACCTTCGCCAACGTGCGCCTGCGCAACCGCCTGGCGCCCGGCACCGAAGGCGGCTGGACCACGCACCAACCCTCCGGCGAGCAGATGACCATCTATGATGCGGCCATGCGTTACAAGAAAGAGGGCGTCCCGCTGGTGGTGCTCGGCGGCGCTGAGTACGGCACCGGCTCGTCGCGCGACTGGGCCGCGAAGGGAACGCTCCTGATGGGCGTCAAAGCGGTCATCGCCGAGAGCTACGAGCGCATCCACCGGAGCAACCTCGTCGGGATGGGAGTGCTGCCGCTTCAGTTCCAGGAGGGCAAAGGTGCGGCGACGCTCGGCATCACCGGACAAGAGACGTTCGACATCCTCGGTCTCGGGGGCGAGCTCGAGG
>JBFGJV010000192.1:0-5788 GCA_041577015.1 Myxococcota bacterium | reverse complement strand
GTGTGGCTCCAGGCGACGTCCTTGTTGAAGGCGATGTTCGGCAGTGGGGAGCCGAAGAGCGAGGCGCCCATGGAGTCGATCACCCCGGGAATCGTGACGTGCACCTGGTAGAAGCGCTCCGGTCCGTTCCAGGGGAAGTGCGGGTTCACCAGCACCATGCCCCGGCCGTTCGAGGTGGCGTCGCGCCCGAGCGCATACATGTTGCTGCCGAACTCCTGGGGCCGCGCCTCGGGCAGCACCAGGGTCTCGCGCAGCTGCTTCGCGGAAGCGGCGGCGAGCTGCCCGAGCGGCGGCGCGCTGCGGGCGGCCGTCGCCGGCGCGGGCGGCTGCGAGGCGACGATCAACGAAATCAAATTGTTGGCGCCCGCGCGCGTCAGCAACTTGTGGTACACGCGGAACAGATCGAACTCGTCGATCTCCCGCACCCAATCGGCGCCGCGGCAGTCCTCGGCGAGGCCGTCCCTCCCCGTGTCGCGCAGGTAGCGGTTGTAGCCGGCGGCATAGCCGCGCCCGAGCTCCAGGAGATCGGGATCGATGCCCGCCAGAAACCGGTCGATCAGGCTCCCGTCGTTCCAGAAGGTGTAGAAGAGGTCGCGGTCCAGGTTCCCGCCGCCGGGACCGAAGAAGCGCGAGGACTCGCCGTTCGACTCGACGATTTCCCTCGCCAGGACGCACACGTTGTCCTGGGCGAACGCATAGCCGTACCCGTAGCCGAGGCTTCCCCAATCCTTCGCTCGAATGTGGGGGATGCCAAAGGTGGTGCGGTAGACGGTCACGTCGTAGAACGGCCGACCGTTTCCGTTCCCGTTCGAGCCGTTGGACCTCGACTTCGGGCCGGCGTGGAGGGCGCCGGGGAGCGCGAGGGCCGCGAGCAGGGCCAGGGTGAGGTGGAGCCGGGGGGCACGACGGAGCATGGTCTCCCTCCTGGGTGGGGCCTGGCGAACCCACTACTCTACACCAGTCGTTGGGACCGTTGGGACGTGTCCTCGGCGCAGGCTGCGGCTAGCGCGTGCAGGCGTCCTGCCAGGCGTCGGCGGGCGTGATCCGCCCGGCCACGGCCAGGGGCGTGCGCTCCACCTCGCAGACCGAGATCACGTAGTCGGTCCCGCCGCAGTCGTAGGAGAAGCGTTGGGGCGGCTCGCCGAGGACGTAGCGGCTGGCGCCGACCCGCAGCGCCAGCAAGGAGTCCTGCTCCTCCACCTCGAGCCGGAGTCGTCCGCCCAGGCGGGCCAGGGGTGTCGCGGCCTCGAGGATCGCGAACTCCGGACGCTCCAGCGGCGGGCACGCGGAGGTCGCCGCCTGCTTCGCTGGCGGCGGAGAGACCGCGCGCGCGGCGACCTTCGGCGCGGGCGGCTTCGGCGCCGACTGCGCCGCCCGGACCTGCTCCCGAAGCCGGGCCAGCTCTCCCTCGAGCCGCGTCTTCTCGGAGGCGAGCTTGCGCTGCTCCCGCCTCGCGGCCTCGCGCTCGCGCCGCGCCGCGTCGCGTGCGCGCTCGGCCGCCTCCACGTCGCGCTCCAGGCGGGCCACGGTCTGCTCGAGCTCCTGTGTGGGGGGATCGGGCTCGGCGGGCTGCGCCTGCTCCACCCGCTCCGGTGCGGGCGCGCCCCCCTGCGCCTCGAGCGCGGCGACGCGGCCGCTCAGCGCCTGCTCCCGCTGCCTCGCGTTGTACAGATCGGCCTGGAGATCCCCGATCTCCGAGCGCGAGCAGAGGTAGCCAAACTGGAACGCCGCGAAGAGCGCGGCGACCCCCCCGAGAAACGCCGGCCAGAGCCTCGGCACGCCGGGGAGGTAGGGATTTCCCAGCGCCGGCGCAACGGCCCGGGCCCGGCCTCAGACCCCGTCCAGGGTCTCGCGCACCAGCATGTCCACCACGGCCCGCAGCGCCTCCCGGTGGCCCGCCCCCTCGCGCTGGGCCTTCTCGAAGCATGCCCGCTGCCAGTGGGAGGAGGTGCCGCGGGCCAGGATGGCGCGGGCGTGCTCCGCCTCGGCGACGCACCCGAAGTGCTCGGCGTCCTCGCGCACCAGCTCCAGGATCTCCTCCAGCAGCTCCGCGTAGGGAACGATCTCGCCCTTGCCGAAGTCCACGAGGCCGCGCGAGAAGCCGTAGCGCTGGGCCAGCCAGCGGTTCTCCGAGACGAGCATGGCCGAGTAGCGGCGCCAGCGCTGGTTCTGCCGCCGCAGGCGGTAGAGCATGCGCAGCAGGCAGAGGTAGAGGGCGGCGATGCAGAGGGCGTCGTCCAGGTGGGTGCAGATGTCGGTGATGCGCAGCTCGAGGGTCGGGAAGCGCGCGTTCGGCCGGATGTCCCACCAGATCTTGCTGGCGTCCTCGATCAGACCGGCGCCGACCAGGGTGGCCACGTGCCGGCGGTACTCGGCGTGGCTCTCGAAAGGCTCGGGCAAGCCCGTGCGCGGCAGCTCGTCCCAGACGGCGATGCGGTAGGACGCGAGCCCGGTGTCGTGACCCTCCCAGAAGGGAGAGGAGGTGCTGAGCGCCAGCAGGTGCGGCAGGAAGTAGATGGCCTGGCTCATCAGATCGATGCGGATCTCGTCGTCGGGGATCCCCACGTGGACGTGCATGCCCCCGATCACGAGCCGCCGGGCCACCTCCTGGAGGTCGCGCGCCAGCATCCGGTAGCGGTCCTTATCGGTGGTGCGCTGCTCGCCCCACTCGGCGAAGGGGTGGGTGGAGGCCGCCACCAGACGCAGCCCGTGCTCGGCGGCCACCCCGGCCACCGAGCGCCGCAGGTCGGCGAGGCTGGCGCGTGCCTCGCCAATGTCGGCGCACACGGCCGTGCCCACCTCGATCTGCGACTGCAGCAGCTCCGGGCGGACGTGGCCCCCGACCACCTCCTCACAGCGAGAGAGCAGGCTGGCCGGTGCCTCGCGGATCAGGTCACGCGTCTCGGGATCCACCAGGAGGTACTCCTCCTCGATCCCGATCGTGAAGGGCGGCTCCTGGGTCAACGGTTGCTCCGCGGGTCGGCCTCCGGCACGGGCGCGTCCTCCGGGTCGCGAGCGTGACGAAAAGGAGCCGCACGGGCCAGCCGCGTGGCGTGCATCATTCGATCCCGCCCGGATCGACGCCGAGGTCGCGCAGGCGGGCACGTGCCCGGGCCCGCAGCGACGCCACGGCCCCGAAACAGCGCTCGCGCAGGGCCGCGCGGTCGGCGAGCCCGAGCCCCTCGACGGGAATCGGCTCGCCCACCTCGAGGGCGACCGTGCCCCGGCGCAGACGCAGGATCCCCCGCTCCCAGATGCGCCGCGTTCCTGCGATCCCGAGCGGAAGGATGGGGAGCCCGTAGCCGAGCGCCGTGGCGAAGGCGCCCATCTTGAAGGCGTGGAGCGCGCCGTCGCGCGAGCGGCGACCCTCGGCGAAGAAGAGGATCGAGACCTCCGGGTCGCGCCGGTCCATGACCGCATGGATGCGTTGGACGTCGCCCCGGGTCTGCGTACGCAGCACGCGTACGTTGCCGGTGAGGCGCAGGGCCTGGCCCAGCACCGGAATGCGCATGAACTGCTGCTTGGCGACGAAGCGCATCACGAGGTCGGGGAGGCCGACCAGGATGCAGAGCGGATCCCAGCCGCTCTCGTGATTGGGCACGACGACGTAGGCCCGGCCAGGCTCGATGCGCCCGGCGCCGCGCACGTGGAGCTCGGTGCCCCCGACCGCCAGGCAGATGCGGCAGAGGGAGACGTACAGGCGGTGGATCCGGCGCGGGGGAACGCCGGCGAGGGCCACGACGATGGCCGAAAGGCTGTAGAACAGGATCAGGACCGGGAGGACGAGGACCGCCGTGGCCGTGCGCAGCACCGTGTCGAGGCCTGCGCGCATGAACCTCCGCCGCTGCCTATCCGTCCGTCTGCGCCGGGCCGGTGGGCGCCGGCAGCTCCGCGGCGGTCGTTAGCACGGTAGGCTCGGCCGGCAGACGCGTGGCCATCCAGAGGCCCTCCAGGGCCAGCAGGGCGGCGCCCCCGAGCCACAACCCGCGTCTTCGACGACCCAGGGCTCCGACCTGCTGGCCCTTCTCGCGCTTCAAACACTCACCGGTGGTGAAACCGGCTTCATGCATCCGATGCGGGCACACGGATGTGTCGAAGCACTCCGCCCATTCTACGCGGCCGATTCCGGCGAGAGCAAGCGCTCGCATCACAGAACGGTGTTTGAAAGCACACCGCTCGGGAACTGGCGCTGGCGACGGGCGGGTCCAGGAGGTGATCGAGCTCCCACCGGGCTTGCTCGCATCGGAGAGCGTCGAGGAGCCCATCAGGGCGGTGACGTCAGGAAGGCGCGGCTTCACCAGTGCTCCTAGAGCATCGAGGCGAGGATCGTGGCGATGCCGAGGAAGCTGAAGAAGCCCACCACGTCGGTCACCGTGGTGAGGATGATGGACGAAGACTGGGCCGGGTCCTGGCGCAGGGCCGTGAGCGTCATGGGAATGACCGCGCCTGCCAGGCCGGCGATCGTCATGGCGATCACCATGGAGATGCAGATCACCAGCGCGAGGCCGAGCGAACGGCTCCACGCGTAGACGGCCACCGCCGTGGTGAGCGCCACCGCAACGCCGTTCAGCGCACCCGCGGTGAGCTCCTTCGCCCCCACCCGCCACCACTGCCGCACGCGCACCTCGCGGAGCGCGAGGCCGCGCATGGTCACCGCCAGCGCCTGCGCGCCGGTGTTGCCGGACTGGCCCGCCACCACCGGGAGCAGCACGGCGAGCGCGGTGTAGCGCGCGATGGTGCCCTCGAAGAGCCCCACCACGGCGGCCGCCAGGAACGCGGTGACCAGGTTGATCTCCAGCCAGGGCAGCCGCTTGCGCACCGCGAAGAAGGGCGAGGAGAGCGCCCGCTCCTCGCGGCTGGCGCCCACCATGGTCACCAGGTCCGCGGTGGCGTCTTGCTCGGTAGCCGCCAGCAGCTGCTCCTGACGCAGCACGCCAAGCACCCGCCCGGCGAAGTCCACCACGGCGAGGCTCCCGGCGCGCTGCGTGCGCAGCACGTCGAGCACCTCCTCCCGCGGAGCGGTCGCCTGCACGTGGGGCGCTGCGCGACGCACCAGGGCCCGCAGCGGCTCGTCGGGGCGCGCCAGCACCACGTCCTGGAGGGGAACCGAGCCCACCAGCACGCCCTCCTCGTCCACCAGGAAGAGATCCTGGATGCGGCGGCGACGGAGACCGCGCAGGCGGCGGATCACCTCCGAGACCGGCGTGTCGGGCCGGAACGTGGTCACGCGCGTGTCCATCAGGCCGCCGGCCGTGTCGGGCGGGTAGGCCATCAGCTCGCGCAGGTCCTCCACCAGGGTCGGCGTGAGAAGCGCCAGCACGCGCTCGCGCTCCGCCTCCTCGAGACGCGCCAGCAGGCCGGCGACGCGGTTGGCCTCCAGGGCGGGCACCAGACGGCGCGCGGTCGCCTCGTCGAGACGTGCCAGCACTGCGGCCCCGGCCTCGGGCGTGAGCCGCCCGAGCAGCAGGGCGGCGCGCGCCTCGGGCTGCCCGGCCAGGAAGGCGGCCACCTCGCCCGCGTCCGCCCCCTCCAGCAGACGCACGGCCTGCTCGGGGTGGCGATCCACCATGGCGCCCGCCAGGGCGCTTCGGGCCCGCTTGGAGTCTCGCTTCGCCATGGCTCAGCCCCGAGACGGTGCCGGACCCGGGCCCGCCACCGTCTCGAAGAGACCGGCGACGCCGGTCCAGAACAGATCCCCCAGCGCCGACGCCGTGGGCGGCGCGCCGGCCGCGGCCTCGGGCCCGCGAAGCTCCGCCTCGAGCCGACGCAGCGTGCGGTAGCGCAGCGC
>JBFGJV010000191.1:0-5802 GCA_041577015.1 Myxococcota bacterium | reverse complement strand
TGACGAGCCGGTGCTGGCCCGGACCGAAGACGTCCGCCACGCGGCCCTGGTGTACGAAGATGGCCGACTGGCCGGGCCGCACGATCAGCTGGGCGCCGTACTTGATCTGGTTGTGATAGCGCGGGAAGCGCCAGACCAGGGTGTGCCGGCTGTCGTCCACCCATTCGATGATGTCGATCAGCTCGGCGCGAAGCTTGTTCATGAATCCCACGGGGTTCTCCTCCGGGCTCTCAGTGCAGGAGTGTTGTCAGGAACTCGAGGATGGTGGAGGCCACCGATCTCTGGCCGGACGAGCTCCAGCTCCCCCCGCTCCGGCGTCGCTCCTCGGCCAGGATCCGTTCCGCCTTGACCATGGCCTCGAAGCCTCGTTCGGTGACGGCGCCGGCCGAGCTCAGGCCCGGCGTCCCCTGGCCGGGACGCGGCGTCAGCGCCGCCTCCTGGAGGCCGCCCCGGCGCACGTAGTCGGCGATGTGCTCGAGCTCGTCGGGGTCGAGCCACACGCCGTGGGGACCGCACCAGTCCACGATCACGCCCGAGGTGCGGCCGAAGTTCTTGCGGTGCATGCGGCTGCGGCACACCGGACAGCTGCGGTACTGGATCCCGCCCGCCACCGTGCGCGGCTTCGGTCGCACCTTCACCGGACCCAGGCCGGCGGAGGCCTGGCTCGAGCGGGCCGCCACGACCCGGCGGACCAGCGCATCGAAGTGCTCGCCGGGCACCCACAGGCCGTTGCACTTCGGGCACTCGCTCACCCACACGCCGGCCAGCGCGTGGGGGACGGTGGTGGTCGTCTCGCAGCACGGGCACCCGGGGGCGTCGCCCGCGTCCTCCACCGAGCGCGGCCGGAACTCCACCCCGCAGGCGGCGCAGAACCGGGCAGGATCGGGATTGCGCGCGAAGCACTCGGGACACAGCAGCGAGAGCTTGCCCGGGTCGCGCTCCACGCTGGAGCGGCAGTAGTCGCAGCGCTCCGCCTCCGGGGCCAGGGAGGCGCCGCAGGACGCGCAGCGCTGGATGCGGGCGTCCACCGGGGCGGGCAGCGCGTTGCGCACCGCGGCGCCGCAGGCGCAGGCGAACTCCGGCGCCACCACGTCGGACACGTCGTACTGGGCGTGGCAGCTCGGGCAGGCGACCAGGCGCACGGGCAGAACTCCGGCCCCGCGGGGCACGGTCGAGAGGATCGGAGCCTGGATCGGCTCCTCCGCGGGTGGTCTTGAGGCGCGCTACTCGTCGCGCGAGAGGTAGGTGTACTCGGCGAGGCCCTGCTCGTAGCGCTTGTTCAGCCGGGCGGACTCCTCCAGGCTGATCTTGCCCGCCCGGAGCGCCTCCTCGATGGTGCGACGCACCTTCTCCATTAGGGCGCGCCGGTCGTACTGCACGTAGGCCAGGGAGTCGCCCACCCGATCGCCCTGCACCACGTGCTCTACGACCGCCTTGCCGTCCTCGTCCAGGCGCACGTGCACGGCGTCGGTGTCCCCGAACAGGTTGTGGAGGTCGCCCAGGATCTCCTGATAAGCCCCCACCAGGAAGACGCCGATGTAGTAGGGCGCGCCCGTCCAGGGGTGCAGCTCGAGCACCGACTTCACGTCCCGGGGATCGATGAACCGATCGATCTTGCCGTCGCTGTCGCAGGTGAGATCGGCGAAGACGCCGCGACGCGTGGGCTTCTCGTCCAGGCGGTGGATCGGCATCACCGGGAAGAGCTGCTTCACGGCCCAGTGGTCCGGCAGCGACTGGAACACCGAGAAGTTGCCGTAGTAGGTGTCCGCCAGGCCCTTCTCCAGGTCCTCGAGGTCCTCCGGCACGTACTCGAGCTCGCGCACCACGCGCAGGAACTTCTCGCAGCAGGCCCAGAACCAGCGCTCCACCCGGGCCCGGTCGCCCAGGTCCAGGTAGCCCAGCGAGAACATCGTGGCCGCCTCTTCCTTGAGCTGGAGCGCGTCGTGCCAGGCCTCCTGCACGTTCTTGCGCGAGATGCCCTGCCACACCTCGGCCAGGTCCTGGAGCACCTTGGGATCTTCCTCGGTCACCGGGTCCGGCTTCTCGTCCCGGCGCACCTCGTTCACGCCCAGCACGTCGAAGACCAGCACCGAGTGGTGCGCCACCATGGCCCGGCCGGCCTCCGTGATGATCTCCGGGTGCGGGATGTCCACGTCGTCACAGGCCTCCTGGACGAAGGCCACCACGTCGTTGGCGTACTCCTGCACCGAGTAGTTCATCGAGGAGTGGAAGTTCGTCTTGGAGCCGTCGTAGTCGACGCCGAGGCCTCCGCCCACGTCCATCAAGCGCGGGCGCGCACCCATCTGGTGCAGACCCACGTACACGCGGCTCGCCTCGCGCAGCGCGTCCTTGTGGGCGCGGATGGCCGTGATCTGGGAGCCGATGTGGAAGTGCAGCAGCTCCAGGCAGTCCAGCATGTCCGCGGCACGCAGCCGCGCCACCGCTTCCACGATCTCCGCCGCCGAGAGCCCGAACTTCGAGCGGTCCCCGGTGGACTCGACCCACTTGCCGGCGCCCCGCGTGGCGAGGCGTGCGCGCACGCCCAGGTGGGGGCGGATGCCCAGCTCGCTCGCCGTCTTGATCACCAGGTCGATCTCCCGGAAGGAGTCGATCACGATGATCGGGGTGCGGCCCAGGCGCTGGGCGAGCAGCGCCGTCTCCACGTAGGCGCGGTCCTTGTAGCCGTTGCAGATGATCAGGGCGTCGGGCGTGTCGAGCAGCGCGAGCGCCACCAGCAGCTCCGGCTTGCTGCCCGCCTCGAGGCCGATGCCGTGGGGCGCTCCGTAGTGGACGATCTCCTCCACCACGTGCCGCTGCTGGTTCACCTTGATCGGATAGACACCGCGGTAGCGACCCTGGTAGCCGTACTCCTGGATGGCGCGCTCGAAGCTCCGGCACAGGCCGCTCACGCGGCTCGCCAGCACGTCGGAGAAGCGGATCAGGAGCGGCGTGTCGAGCCCCCGCCGCTCGAGGCTCCGCACCAGCTCGTAGAGGTCGACGCGCGGCCCCTTGGCGCCGCGGGGGCGCACCTCCACGTGGCCCGCCTGGTTCACGTCGAAGTGCCCGGCGCCCCAGCTGGGGACGTTGTAGAGCTCGAGGCTGTCGCGAAGGGTCCAGCCGCGCATTCGATCCGCCTCGCGCCCGGTCGGCCGGGCAAGCCAAACGTCGTTATAGCGTTTCCGTAGCGAGGGCGGCAGCGGCTCTCCGTGAAGTTTCAGTCCGCCAGCGGCTCATCCCGCTCCTCGCCGCCTCGCAGCTCCCGCACGCGCGCCACGCCTCGGGCCACCTCGTCGGGCCCGAGCAGCCAGACCTGGCTCGCACCGGCGCGGTCGGCGTCCGCCAGCGCGCGCCGCAGGCGCGGGGAGCCGAGCACGAGCTCCACGGACCGTCCCCGTTCCCGCAGTCGGCGGGCCAGGCGCACCGCCGCCGGGCGCTCCGCGTCGGAGAGCGGGAAGACGACGTCGTCCAGCTGGCGCGGCGTCTCCGGCAGGCGTCCACGGTCCGCGAGCAGCTCGAGCACGACGACGTCGCCGAAGCCGAAGCCCACCGCGGGAAGCGGCGCGCCACCCAGCGTCTCGAGCAGGTGGTCGTAGCGGCCGCCTCCGCAGAGCGAGCGCAGCTTGCCCTCGCGGTCGAAGGCCTCGAAGACCACGCCGGTGTAGTAGGCCAGCCCGCGCACCACCGACGCGTCGAAGTCCACGCGGTCCGCCACTCCGTAGGACTCGAGCAGGGCGAAGAGCCGCCACAGCTCCGCCAGGGCCGGCGAGTCCGGAGGAGCCCCGCGCGCCGCCTCCTCCAGGCTCCGCGCGGCCAGCCGACCCACCACCTCCTCCGCCTCCGCGCGGGAGAGAGTTACCGGGCCGGCGCGGTCGCAGAGGGCGTCGAGCACCGCCTCCTCGCCGATCTTGCCCAGCTTGTCCACGATCACGCAGAGCGGGGCGAAGCGCTCCGGAGCCTGCCGCAGCACGCCGCCACGCAGCGTCTCCTCCAGCAGCGAGCGGCTGTTCACCCGCACGCGGGCGGCCCCGTCGCCGAGACCCACGACCTCGAAGAGGGCGAAGACGGCGGCCAGCAGCTCCGCCTCGGCGGTGACGTCCGGCTCGCCCAGGATCTCCACGTTCCACTGGAAGTGCTCGCGTTTGCGCCCACGGGTGGCGCGCTCGTAGCGCCAGTTCTGCCCGATCGCGAACCAGCGCACCGGCAGGCGCAGCGACCCCGCGCGTGCCATCACCATGCGCGCCAGGGACGGGGTCAGCTCGGGCCGCAGCGCCAGCCGGCGCCCGTGCATCTCGAAGTGGTAGAGCTGCTCGACGATCTCCTCGCCGGCCTTGCGCGTGAAGAGCTCCTCGCTCTCCACGATCGGGGCGTCCACCTCCTCGAAGCCGAACCGCCGCGAGACCTCGCGGAAGTGGGCGAAGAGCCACGCCCGCAGGCGCAGGTCCTCGGGATAGAAGTCCCGGGTCCCGCGCGGCGCCTGGAGGCCGCCCTTTGCCATAGGCGCTTGCTTACCACAGCCGCACGCCCCGGGCCGCGGTGCCGAGGGTGGAGCGGCCTGCTACAAGAAGGGTTTTTCGAGAGGTTCCCATGCGCGCTCGACTCCCGCGTCTCCTGGCCCTGATCCTCCTCGTGGCCGCGACACCCCTGGCCTGCGGGCAGGGCGAGTCGCCCCGGGCGCCGGCGCCGGACCCCACCGGCACGCCGGACGACCTGCCGAAGGGGCTCCTGCTCTCGCTCTCCCAGTTCGAGGTGACGCCCGAGGGCAAGGTGCTGCCCAAGCCCAAGGCGGCTCGCCTCGAGATGCTGACGCGTCGGGACGGCGCATGGCACGTGAGCGTGCTGGAGGATCCCGACAGCAACGTCTTCCACAAGGCGATGGAGTACGACCCGCCGCAGGGCGAGCCGGGCATCCTGACGCTGGGCGGCACCGCTGCCGCGCTCAAGCTCTGGCGCCGCGCGGGAGACGGCTGGGAGGCGGAGACTCTCTGGACCAAGGACTTCGGTGGGCGCTTCTCGCGCATGCGCGACGCGGAGGTGGCGGATCTCTTCGGGGACGGCAGCCCCGCGCTGGCGGTGGCGACGCACGACCAGGGCGTCGTGGCCCTCGTGCGCCAGGACGACGCCGGCGGCTGGACGGTACGCGAGATCGACCAGCAGGCCGACACCTTCGTCCACGAGATCGAGATCGGCGACCTGGACGACGACGGCACGCTCGAGGTCTACGCCACACCCAGCGAGCCGAACCGCCTGGACGGGACGCCCCAGCCCGGCAAGGTGGTGCGCTACGTGCCGGCCCGGGACGAGGGACGCACCGTCGTGGCGGACCTGGGCGACCGTCACGCCAAGGAGATCCTGGTGACGGACGTGGACGGCGACGGCACCGACGAGCTCTACGTGGCGGTGGAGGCCGAGAGCACGGGGAGCGGCGCCGACGCCCGGCTGGTGCACCCGGTGGAGATCCGCCGCTACGAGGCGGACACCGACCCCACCGCCGGACGCACCATCGCCCGCATCGAGGACCGTTTGTGCCGGTTCCTCACCGCGGGCGACGTGGACGGCGACGGGCGCCGTGAGATGGTGGCCGCCGCCTTCAAGAGCGGGCTCTGGCTGCTGCGTCCGCGCGAGGACGAGACCCGGCCCTGGGAGATCGTCTCCATCGACCGCGACTCCTCGGGCTTCGAGCACGCAGCGCTCCTGGCGGACCTGGACGGCGACGGCACCGACGAGCTCTACGTCGCCAGCGACGACCAGGGCGAGGTGCGACGCTACGTCTGGCGCGACGGCCGCTTCGCGAAGACCGTCATC
>JBFGJV010000190.1:0-5851 GCA_041577015.1 Myxococcota bacterium | reverse complement strand
GAGGGTGGTCTCGGGCTGGCAGCGGCGCAACGTCTCCACGAGGTGGGTGCCGTCCACGTTCGAGACGAAGTGGACGCGCAGGCCCTCCTTCCAGTAGGGCCGCAGCGCCTCGGTCACCATCACCGGTCCGAGGTCGGAGCCGCCGATGCCGATGTTGACGACGTCCGTGATGGTGCGCCCGGTGTGTCCCTTCCAGGCCCCGCTCCGCACCGCCTCGCTGAAGCGGCGCATCTTGTCGAGTACCCGCTTGACTTCGGGCATGACGTCCTCGCCGTCCACGAGGATGGGTCGATTGCCGCGGTTACGCAGCGCCACGTGTAGGACGGGCCGATTCTCGGTGACGTTGATGCGATCGCCAGAGAACATGCGCTCGACGAGCTCGGCAAGCCTCGCCTCCCGCGCCAGGGCGACGAGGAGCGGCAGCGTGCCCTCCGTGATGCGGTGCTTTGAGTAGTCGAAGAGCAGATCGCCGAGACGTAGCGAGAAGCGTTCGAAGCGCTGCGGGTCGCGCTCGAAGAGAGAACGGAGGTGCACGTCCTCCAGCTGGCGGCGATGGTTCTGCAGGGCCTTCCAGGCCGGCAGTTCGGTCGGCTGGGTCATCGTGCCGGCTCTCCCCGGTGGGTCGCCCGGAGCGTTGCCCCGCAGCGTCGGAGTCTAGGATGCATCGGACGTCGGGCCTCCTTCCAGATCTCGGTCTCGGGGATGGCCAGGGAGGCGGTCGCGGGTCCCGCTGGCGGCGTAGGGGGCGCGGGAGGTGGATCGCTCTCGCCGGTGGGTCAGCCGCCCGAGCCCAGGGCGCGGTCGAGGTTGAAGGCGGCGCTGATCAGCATGAAGTGTGTGAAGGCCTGGGGGAAGTTGCCGAGCGCCTCGCCCCGGGGGCCGGTCTCTTCGGCGTAGAGCCCGAGGTGGTTGGCGTAGCCGAGCATCTGCTCGAACAGCAGCCGCGCGTCGTCGATCCGCGCGCGGTCCACGCGTCCTGCCCGGGTCAAGGCCTCGACCAGCCAGAAGGTGCACAGGTTGAAGGTTCCCTCGTCTCCCTCCAGACCGTCGACACCGCTCTCCACGTCGTAGCGATAGACGAGGCTGTCCGAGGTGAGTCCGCCCTGACGGGGTGAGCGACGGATCGCGTCCAGCGTCTTCAGCATGCGCGGGTCGCTCGGCGACATGAAGAAGACGAGGGGCATGATGAGGTTCGCCGCGTCGAGCGACGAGCTTCCATAGGACTGCACGAAGGCCTGACGCTCCTCGCTCCAGCCATTCTGGATGATGTCCTCGTAGATCTGGTCGCGCACGGCGATCCAGCGCTCGCGGTCGGCCGGAAAGGAGCGCTTGTCGGCCAGCCGCAGGCCGCGGTCCACCGCCACCCAGCACATGAGCTTGGAGTAGACGAAGTGCTGCCGACCCCCGCGCACCTCCCAGATCCCCTCGTCCGGAATCTGCCAGTGCTCGCAGACCCAGTTGATCAGGCGGCGAAGCGCGAACCAGAGGTCGTAGGAGATCGGCGAGCCATACTTGTTGTAGAGGTAGACCGAATCCATCAGCTCGCCGTAGATGTCGAGCTGGAGCTGGTCGTAGGCACCGTTTCCCACGCGCACCGGCCCCGAGCCCCGGTAGCCCTCGAGGTTCTCCAGGTTGTACTCGCTGAGTTTGTGGCGCCCGTCGATGCCGTACATGATCTGGAGTGAGCCGTCCGGCTCGAGCTCGTGGCAACGAGCCTCGAGCCAGCGCATGAATTGGCCGGCCTCCTCGGTGAACCCGATCCGCTGCAACGCATAGAGCGTAAAGGCGGCGTCGCGGATCCAGGTGTAGCGGTAGTCCCAATTGCGCGTTCCGCCGAGCTGCTCCGGGAGGCTGCAGGTGGGGGCGGCCACGATGGCGCCCGTGGGCTCGTAGGTCAGCAGCTTGAGCACCAGGGCCGAGCGATACACCTCTTCGCGCCAGCGGCCGCGATAGGTGCACTGGGAGATCCAGCGGCGCCAGTAGTCGACCGTGCAGCGGAAGAGCTCCTCGATCCGCGCCTCGCTCTCCACGCCGGCCGGCTCCTCGGCGGGATCGAGGGGCCGTAGCACGAAGGAGAGCGTCTGCCCCTCGCTCAGCTCGAAGTCCGCGACGACGCCGCCCTCCACGGGCTTGAGCGGCACCGCGGTGGACAGCTCCAACCCTCCCTGCGGCGCCCGGAACACGACGCCTCCCGGGCCGACGTCCGTCTCGTGGGTCGCGCGCGCGTAGTCGAAGGCCGGACGGCACACCGCCCGGAAACCGAGGCTCCCCCGAACGCAGTGCACCTGGCGCACGAGCCAGCTGCGGGCGGGAGCCGGCTCGGCCAACCCCATGGGCATGAAGTCCGTGATCTGCCCGACGCCGTCGGAGCAGAGGAAGCGCGTCACCAGGATGTTCGTGTCCGGCCAGTAGAACTGCTTTCGCGTCCCGTCGTTGCGAGGCGCCACCTGGAAGTGCCCGCCCCGCCGGGCGTCGAGGATACGCGCAAAGACGCTCGGCGAATCGAAGCTGGGCGTGCACATCCAGTCGATGGACCCGTCCATGCCGACGAGCGCCGCCGTGCGCAGGTTGCCGATGATCCCGTAGTTCTCGATCGGCTGATAGGAATTGCCCACCCGGTCCCTCCGCTACGCCAGCTGCTCCGCGGCGTAGAGGGCCGAACCGACGATGCCAGCCTCGTTGCGAAGCTGGGCGGGAACGACTTCGGTGTCCACGCTCAGCTTCGGCAGGAAGCGATCGTGCTGCTTGCTCACGCCGCCGCCGATGATGATGAGATCTGGCCGCAGGTAGGCCACCACGCGGTCGAGGTACTCGTCGACGCGGCGGCTCCATTTCTTCCAACTCAGGCCGCGGCGCTCCCGCACGCTGGCCGCAGCCCGCTTCTCGGCGTCCCTGCCGCGGATCTCCAGGTGCCCGAGCTCCGTGTTGGGCACGAGCTTGCCGTCCAGGAACAGCGCCGTGCCGATGCCGGTCCCCAGGGTGGCGACGAAGACCACGCCGGAGCGGCCCCGTCCGGCCCCGAAGCGCATCTCGGCCAGGCCGGCGACGTCCGCATCGTTCGCCACGGTCACGGTGCAGCCCGTGGCCTGCTCGAAGGCGGCTCGGGCGTCGACCCCGATCCAGCGCTTGGAGACGTTGGCGGCCGTCAGGACGCGGCCCTCCTGGACCACGGCCGGGAAGCCGCAGCCGATAGGATGCTTCCAGCCGAAGTGCGCCGCGAGCTCGCCGACCGTGCGGCTCACCGCCTCGGGGGTGGCCGGCAGCGGCGTGCGCAGGCGAAAGCGCGGCGCCAGGAGCTCTCCGGTCTTGGTATCCACCGGAGCGCCCTTGATGCCCGTGCCGCCGATGTCGATTCCCAACACTTCCATGTCCAGCGTACCATGCCACGCGACGCGCAGGGACGGAAACTCGCGTCCGGGCGGCAGGCGGGATCGGCGAGCGACGTGGAGCAGCAAGCGATCCCTACCATGCGGATGCGGCGGCTCGGGAGACTGGCCCCGGTCCTCGCCCGCCGGCGGCACCGCGTCCCGCGTGCCCCCGTAGCCGCTCTGCCCTCCGCCTGCCCTTGAAGAGAAGCTGCACCGCAACCCGGTCCGAGCGGTGCCACTGCTAGCCTCTCGTCGATGATGGAAGCGGAAGACGAGGCCGGGCTGGTCGCGGCCGCCGTCCGGCTGGCGCGGCGGCTCCAGGAGCGCGCGGTGGCGCTCCAGACCCCGCAGGAGCGCCGCCAGCAGGCGGAGCTCGACCGCATGATCCGCCACCCCGCCGACAAGGCGACGCTCGTGCAGATGACCGACCAGGCCTTCCGCTCGCGCGCGGCGCGCCGCTCGGCCGACCAGCTCACCCACATCCTCGACGTCCAGGGGGTGCCGCGCTTCTTCTCGCCGCTCGAGCGCACGCTGCTGCGCGGCTTCCAGTCCTTCGGCGGCTACCTGCCGGGCGTGGCCGTCCCGCTGGTGAAGGAGAAGATGCACCAGGAGACCGCGAACGTGGTGCTGCCGGCGGAGCCGGAGCTCCTGGCCGGCCACCTGCGGGCGCGCCGCGAGGCGGGCGTGCGCATGAACGTGAACTTCCTGGGCGAGGCGCTCCTCGGCGAGGAGGAGGCCGAGAGGCGCCGGGAGGCCGACCTCCAGGCGCTCCAGAACCCCGACATCGAGGTGGTGTCGGTCAAGGTCTCGACGATCTTCTCGCAGATCTCGCCCCTGGCCCTCGACGCCACCGTGGAGCGGCTCAGCGATCGCCTGGAGCTGCTGGTGCGCGCCGCCGCCAAGGAGCGCTTCACGCGCGCCGACGGGACCCAGGTGCCGAAGCTCGTCTACCTGGACATGGAGGAGTACCGGGACCTCGCCATCACCCTCGAGACCTTCGTGCGCACCCTCGGCCGCCCGGGCCTCCAGGACGCTCCCGCCGGGATCGCGCTCCAGGCCTACGTCCCGGACTCCTTCGCCGCCCAGCGCCGGCTCACCGCGTGGGCGGTGGAGCGTGTGGCGGCGGGGGGGACCCCGGTGACGCTTCGCCTGGTGAAGGGCGCCAACATGGAGATGGAGCGCGTCGAGGCCTCGCTGCGCGGCTGGCCCACGGCCACCTTCCACACCAAGCGCGAGACCGACGCCAACTACAAGCGCATGCTGCGCTTCGCCCTCGAGCCCGAGCACGCGCGTGCGGTCCGGCTCGGGATCGCCTCCCACAACCTCTTCGAGCTGGCGTACGGCCTGGTGCTGGCCAGGGCGTACGGCGTCGAGGGGCTCGTGCATCTCGAGATGCTCGAGGGCATGGCCAACCACCAGCGCCGGGCGCTCTGCGAGGAGTACCCGGCGATGCTGCTGTACGCGCCCGCCTGCACGCGCCAGGACTTCATCCACGCCATCGGGTACCTGGTGCGCCGGCTCGACGAGAACACCGGTCCCGACAACTTTCTGCGCCACGCCTTCCGGCTCTCGGTGGATTCCGAGGAGTGGCAGGGGCTCGAGCGCGACTTCCTGGCGTCCTTCGAGGCCATCCCCTCCCTCTCCGACACGCCCCGACGCACCCAGGACCGCCGTCGGCCGTCCGCTCCGCCCTCGTCGAGCCCGACGGCGGCCTGGCCGGCGTTCCGCAACGAGCCCGACACCGACTTCGCCCTGCCTCATCACGCGGCCTGGGGCCGCTCGATCCTCGAGGCCTGGGAGGATCGGCACGGCGAGAAGGCCCTCCAGGTGCCGCTGGTGGTGGCGGGGCGCGAGATCCTGGAGGACCGGCGCATCGGCGACTCCAGCGATCCCTCGCGTCCGGGCACCGTGGTGGCGCGCTTCCGCCTCGCCACGCTGGCCGACGTGGACGAGGCGGTGGCCTGCGCTCGCGCCGACCCGGACGGCTGGCGCGCGCTCCCGGCCGGGGAGCGAGGCGCGGTGCTGCGCCGCGTCGCCCAACGCCTGCGCGAGCGCCGCGCCGACCTGATGGGCATCGCCCTCGCCGAGGGCGGCAAGGTGCTGCTCGAGTCCGACCCCGAGGTCTCCGAGGCGGTGGACTTCTGCGAGTTCTACGCCCGGAGCGCCGAGGCCTTCGCCGAGCTCCCCGGCGTGGAGGCGCGCGGGCGCGGCGTCGTCGCGGTGATCCCGCCCTGGAACTTCCCCATCGCGATCCCCTGCGGCGGCGTGGCGGCGGCGCTGGCCGCCGGCAACACCGTGGTGCTGAAGCCCGCGCCCGAGACCGTCGCCACCGCGTGGCTGCTCTGCCAGTGCTTCTGGTCGGCGGGCGTGAGCCCCCGGACGCTCCAGTTCGTGTACGGCGCGAACGAGGACGCGGCCACCCGCCTGGCCACCCACGACGAGGTCGACGCCGTCGTCTTCACCGGCGGCACGGCCACCGCCTT
>JBFGJV010000189.1:0-5864 GCA_041577015.1 Myxococcota bacterium | reverse complement strand
GCGGTCGCCGATGATCAGCTCGCGCTGGCCGCGGCCGATGGGGATCATGGAGTCGATGGCCTTCAGCCCCGTCTGCAACGGCTCCTTCACCGGCTGACGCACCACGATGCCGGGAGCCTTCAGCTCGATGCGCCGCCGCTCCCCGCTCTGGATCGGGCCCTTGCCGTCCAGCGGGTCGCCCAGCGCGTCCACCACGCGGCCGAGCAGCGCCTCGCCCACGGGCACCTCGACGATGCGCTGGGTGCGACGCACGACGTCGCCCTCGCGGATGTGCACGTCCTCGCCCATCACCGCGATGCCGACGTTGTCCTCCTCCAGGTTGAGCACCAAGCCGGCCAGGCCGTTCGAGAATTCCACCAGCTCACCGGCCATCACCTTGTCGAGCCCGTAGACCCGGGCGATGCCGTCGCCCACGGAGAGCACGGTGCCGGTCTCGGCGACGTCGATCTCGCGCCCGTACTCCTTGATCTCGCGCTTGAGGATGTCCGTGATCTCTCCGGGCTTGATGTCCATTTCTCAGTGTTCCTTCACCAGGCTCGCACGGACCTGCGCGAGCTGCGTCTTGAGGCTGCCGTCGAAGACCAGATCGCCGACGCGGGCCACGGCCCCGGCGATGAGCTCCGCATCCACCTGCAGGGAGAGCTCCACCTCCCGACCCACCCGTGCCGAGAGCGCGCGGCGCAGACGCTCGGCCTGGGCTTCGGTGAGCGGGCTCGCCGTCACCACGTCCGCCCGCGTGCGCCCGGCCGCCTCGTCCGCCAGCCGCTCGTACTCCGCGTGGATGCCGGGGAGATCCAGCATGCGGCGCTGGTCGATCAGGAAGGCGCCGAAGTTGCTCAGCAGGGGCGAGAGATGGAGCGGGTCCGCCAGCGCCTGGAGCACGCGCCGGCGGGTGGCCGCCGGGTGGAGCGGCTTTAAGAGCACTTCGCGCGCGCCCGCGTGCTCGCGCGTCACCTGGAGCAGCGTGCTCAGCTCACGACGCACCTCCTCGACGCGCCCCTCCTCCCGGGCCAGGCCGAACAGCGCCCTCGCGTAGCGGCGTCCGACGGCGGCTGCCCGGGCGGCCATGCCTAGCTCCGCGCTCCCGGCTGCGTGGAGGCGGCCTGGATGCGCCGCACGAACTGCTCGAACAGGCGCTCCCGGTCGCCTTCCTCCACGCGCTCCCGCAGCAGGTCGCCCGCCACCGAGACGGCGAGATCGGCCGCCTCGGCACGCAGCTGCTCCCGCGCGCGCCGCATCTCCTGTCCCACGGCGGCCTCGGCTTCACGGCGGATGCGGTCCGCCGCCGCGCTGGCGTCCTCCAGGATGCGTCGGGCCTCGCCCTCGGCCTGGTCGCGCACCGCGGCGCGCACCGACTCGATCTCCCCATCGAGCTCGGACAGGCGCCGGCGACAGTCCGCCAGACGCGCATCCGCTTGCTCGAGCTCGCGCCGGGCGCCCTCGAGATCCTCCTCGATGCCGCGCCGGCGCTCGGCGAAGAAGCTGCGGATCGGATTGCGGGCGAAGTAGATCACGGCACCCAGGAAGAGCACGAAGTTCACCACGCGCCAGATCGGCGCGCCGCCCAGCTCGTCCCCTGCGGCCAGGGCCGGAAGCGGCGCGAGCAGGGCCCAGAGGGCCGGAGCCAGGATGCGTCTCACGCCATCCCCCGATCGAGCAGCCGTCCCGCCACCTCCTGGGCGAGCTGCTCGGCATCCCGCCGAAGCTCCAGCCGGGCCCGCGCCACGGCCTCCTGCACCTGGCCGCGCGTCTCCGCCAGCTTGCGCTCGGCCGCCTCGCGGGCGCCCGTGAGCGTGCCCGCCTGCTCGCGCCGGGCCTGCTCGAGCCGCGTCCTGCGCTCCTCCTCGGCGCGACCGCGCGCCTCCCGGAGCGCTTCCTGGTAGCGGGCGAGGAGCTGCGAGGCCTCCTTCCCCAGCTCGGTGGCGCGGGCGTGCGCACCCTCGATGCGGCGCTCGCGCTCCTCGAGGACCCCCGTCAGCGGCCGGAACAGCAGCCGGTCCACCAGCGGGATCAGGACCGCGAAGAGGATCAGCAGCACCACGAGCGTGGACGGATCGGGAAAGATCTGCAGGCCGCCCCCGGCCGCGGCCGCCGGGCCGGCGTGCAGCAGCCCGAGCGGGCAGGCGGGCAGGACCCTGGCAGGCCGCTGGATCATCGCGTCGGGCTCACCTTTCCTGGGGTTCTTGCGACGGCCGGCCCCTTCCGACCGGCGGTAGGCCAGCACGCACACGCGCATCCGAGAGCCGGTAGGGAGCGGCAGTCCGCTCCCGAGGCGCCCCGAGGGCTCCGGGGCGGCGGAAGGGTGGCAAACATGGCTCGAACTTCAAGGCGTTGCGGCGTCGGGGGCGGACTGCATCTCCAGCTGCGCCTCCAGCCGCGCGCCGTCGGCCACCGCGAGGCGCGGCGTCCGCAGTCGCCCGCGCACGTGGGCCGTGGGGAGCAGCTCGACCCGCTCGCGGGCGTGAACCTCGCCCGACAGCGAGCCCGCCACCACCAGCTCGTCCACCTCGATGCGGGCATCCACCCGGGCGGTCTCGGTCAGCTCGAGCGACCCCTCCGCCGCCACTTCACCCGACAGGGAGCCGGCCACGCGCGCCTGCCCCTGGAACGAGAGCAGCCCTTCGAAGCGTCCACCGGCGCCGATCACGCAGAGCGAGGCCTCGCTCTCGGGGGCGGCGCTCACGCTTCGCCCAGGATGATCGCGGAGATGCGGTGCAGCTCCTCGGGCCCGAAGTACTCGATCTCGAGCCGACCGCGGCCCACCCCGCCCACCAGCCGCACGCGCGTCTTCAGCCGGTCGCGCAGACCGTCCAGGAGCTGGCGGGTGTCCGCGTCCGGGGCCGGCTCGGCCTCGCGACGGCGGCGGGGCTTCACCCCCGAGACGGCCCGCGCCGCCTCCTCCGTCTGCCGGACCGAGAGCCCGTCGCGCACGATGCGATCGCGCAGCGTGCGGCGGCGCTCGGGGTTCGACACGGAGAGCAGCGCCTTGGCGTGACCGAAGGAGACCCGTCCCTCCTCCACGTCCTCCTGCATGGCGCGTGGCAGGTCGAGCAGCCGGATGTGGTTGGACACGCTCGAGCGGTCCAGACCCACGCGCCCGCCGATCTGGTCGTGGGTGGCGCCCGCCTGGGCCAGAGCGTGGAAGGCCAGGGCGAGCTCGATCGGATTGAGATCGCGGCGCTGGACGTTCTCCACCAGCGCCAGCTCCAGACGATCCCGCGACGCCACGTCCGCCACCACGGCGGGAATCGTGCCGAGGCCGGCCGCGCGCGCCGCCCGCCAACGACGCTCGCCCACGACCAGCTCCCAGTCCTCGCCCGCCCGGCGCACGACCACCGGCTGGAGGATGCCGTGCCGACGGATGGACTCGGCGAGACGCTCGAGCTCCCCGGCGTCGAAGTGACGCCGCGGCTGCTCGGGGTTCGGGACGATCCGCTCCACCGGAAGCTCCAGGGCTCCCCCCTCGGCCTCGAGCCCCGCGGACGCCACGGCTTCCCCCGCCGGCTGCTCCCCGCTGCGCGGAATCAGCGCCTCGAGGCCACGACCCAGAGCGCTACGCCGACTCGCCATCGTCTCCTCCCGATCCCGTCAGTGCGACCGACGACTCGTGTGGCGCGAGCCGCTGCAGCAGCTCCGCCGCCAGCTGCAAGTACGCCTCCGCTCCCTTCGAGCGGATGTCGTAGAGCAGCGCCGGGCGTCCGTGACTGGGCGCCTCCGAGAGCCGCACGTTGCGTGGAACCTCGGTCCGGAACACCTGCGCACCGAAGTGACGCCGCACCTCCTCGGCCACCTGGCGGCACAGCGTGTTGCGCGCGTCCATCATGGTGAGCAGGATCCCTTCGAGCTCGAGGCCCGGATTGAAGCTGCGGCGCACGGCCTCGATCGTGTCCATCAGGCGGGCCAGCCCCTCGAGCGCGTAGTACTCGGCCTGCAGGGGAACGATCACGCGGTCCGCCGCGGTCAGGGCGTTCAGCGTGAGGAGTCCCAGCGAAGGAGGGCAGTCCACGAGCACCAGCTCGTAGGCCTCACGCACGTCGGCGAGCGCGCGTTCGAGCCTGCGGGCGCGGTCCGGGGCCTCCACGAGCTCGAGCTCGGCACCCACCAGGTCCGGCGCCGAGGGAGTGAGGCTCAGGTAGTCGAGCTCGGTGGGGACGATGGCGTCCTTCATCACGCAGCGGCCCACGAGCACGTCGTAGATCTGCCGCTCGGGCGGGGGTACGCCGAGTCCGCTGGTGGCGTTGGCCTGCGGATCCATGTCCACCAGCAGCGTGCGCCGTTCGGACACGGCGAAGGACGCGGCGAGGTTCACGGCGGTGGTGGTCTTGGCGACACCACCCTTCTGGTTCGCGACGGCGAAGACGCGGCTCGGGCTCATGCGCGTCCATCCTCGGCGCGCGCGGGCGAGCCGGACGTCGAGGGACGCGCGCGGCTGCGCCCACGGCGCAGGTGACTCGAGAGAAGAGAGAACCCCCCGGGGGAAATAGCCCCTCTATGGGGTTCTACCACAGTCGGCTGCCGGGCGTCCAGGGGTTGGAGCCCGAGCCAGCCAGACCGCGCGATCCGGGCCTCCGAGAGGCACCCGATAGGAGCGCACGCCGAGCGGCACGACGCCCGTCGGCGGGCTGGGCGGCGCGGCCCCCGCCGCCATGGGGAGCGCCAGGTGGCCTCCCGGAGCCACCCAGCGCCTCATCCAGCGGAGCGCGCGCTCGGGCCGCGCCATGGCCTGCGCCACCACAAGCTGGTGGGGTGTCGGGGTCAGCTCCTCCGCGCGACCGAGCTTCGGGCACACGTTGCCGAGGCCCAGGGCGCGAGCCGCCTCGCGCTGGAAGTGGTGCCGGCGCAGGCGCGCCTCGACCAGGGTCACTCGGGTCTCCGGGCGAAGGATGGCCAGGGGGAGACCCGGGAAGCCGGCGCCGGAGCCCAGGTCCGCCAGGGTGTCCGCGGCGGGGAGCACCGAGCCCAGGGCCGCGGCGTCCAGCACCAGGCGTCGGGCGATCGCCTCGGGTCCGCGGTGGCCGGTCAGGCTGATCCGTGCGGACCACCGCGAGAGGAGCAGGCTCAGGTCGGCGAGGAGGGCGGCTGTGTGGCGGCGGTCCGGCCCGCGGATCTCGAGGGCGGCCAGCCCTTCGTCCAGGAGGCCGACCAGATCCGCAGGGTCGGCTCTCAGGGCCATTCCTCGTGGAACGCCCCTCCTGGCGGGGCGAGCGCGTTCCACGTGGAAGGGAGGCTCACCCCTCGCCCTCGCGCTCGCTCGCCCCCTCTTGCCGCAGCGCCTCCTCGTACTCCGGGGCACCTTCGGGAACGACCACCACCTGGCGGTAGCGGCCCTCGCCCACGCTCATCGTGGCTACGCCCTCGACGTCTCGCAGCGCCACGTGGACCGCCCGGCGGTCGCGTCCGTTCATAGGATCCAGGGCCACGGCGCGGCCCGAGCTGCGGGCTCGAGCAGCGGCACGCTCTGCGGCGCGCTCCAGCAGGGAGGAGCGCTTCTCGCGGTCTCCCTCCACGTCGAGGATCACCCGCGGGCTCTCGTCGTCGAGCCGAGCGCTCACCTGGTTGGCCAGAAGCTGCAGCGCGTCCACCGCGCGTCCCTCGCCGGACGTGAGCCGAGTCGCCGCGCGACCGCGCAGGAGCACGATCAGGTGCTCTCCCTCGGCGTTCTCCTCCACCTCGAAGGGCCCGAGTCCGAGCCGCTCCATCGCACCCAGGACGAACGCCCCCACCTCCGAAAGCTCGCCGACCGCAAGACCCTCGGAAGGCTCTGCGGGAGCCTCGGGCTCCGGAGGCGCGGCCTCCCGCTCGGCGCGCCGCGGCCCCCGCTCCCCTCGCCCGCGTCGGCCACCGCGCTCGGCCACCGGCGCCGC
>JBFGJV010000188.1:0-5901 GCA_041577015.1 Myxococcota bacterium | reverse complement strand
GCCGCGGCGCTCTATCGCGCCAGCTCCGGAGACGACAGCAACGCCCACGGCACCGATCTCCGCCAGGCGTACCTGGAGCTGCGGCCGCTCGAGGGCGCCGTGACGCGCCTGGGGCGCCAGGACCTGAAGCTCGGCACGGAGGTGCTCTACCCGGAGCCGGAGTGGCGCTATCTGAAGATCGCCCGCGCCTCCCAGCGCCTGGTGGGCACCGTGGGCTGGACGCACGTGGAGCGCTCGAACGACGGCGCGAGCCTCGGCCTGGACCTCGGCGGGCACCACCTCTTCGCCTTCGCCGCGCGACCCACCACGGGCGTCTTCGACGCCGACTCCGCCTACCGCCACCAGTCCGAGATCACCTACGGCGGGCTCTCCTGGACCGCGAAGCGCGGGACCTGGCTCGAGAACGTGGAGCTGCGCGCCTTCGCCCTGGCCTACGAGGACGACCGCCCGGTCCGGCACGGCGGGCTCCCGGGGGAGGTCGAGGTCTACACGTTCGGCCTGAGCGCGATCGGGGTCCACCCGGTCGGGCCCGGCAGCGCCGATGTCCTGCTCTGGCTCGCCGGCCAGCTCGGCGACTTCGATCGCCTGGACCACCGGGCCGCCGCCGCGGTCCTGGAGCTGGGCTACCAGCTTCCCGACCAGCCCGGGCGGCCCTGGCTGCGCGTCGGCGTGAACGCCGCCTCCGGCGACGGCGACCCCGACGACGGCGACCACGGGACCTTCTTCAACATGCTGCCCACCAACCATCTCTACTACGGCTTCGCCGACCGCCTGGCCTTCCAGAACCTGATCGACTCCTTCGTGCAGCTGCGGCTCGCTCCGCACCCGCGGGTGGCGGTCGATCTCTTCCTGCACCACTTCACGCTCGCGACGGACGACGACGCGCGCTACTTCGGCACGGGCGCCTTCAACGAGAGCGCGTTCGGCTTCGGGGCCCAGCCTTCCCGCGGCTTCCGCCACGTGGGCAACGAGCTCGACGCCGTGGTGCGCGTCCGCCTGGCCCGGGGCGTCGACTTCGAGGTTGGCTACGCGTTCCTGGACGGCGGCGCGCTGCTCTCCAGCCTGGGCAGCGACCCGGACGTGCACTTCGGCTACGTGCAGCTCCAGGCCACCTACTGAGTCCTAGGAGCGCTCCACCAGCTCCGCGAGGGTGGCGACGTCGCCGGTGGCCGCGTAGGCGATGCGCCCGGTGGCATCGAGCACGTAGACCAGCGGCGGGTGGACCACCTCGCCCGTGCGGGGATCGCGCTCGCGGGCCACGTTCCAGGTGTCGAGCACGCGGTTCACCTGCTCGACGTCGCCCGAGAGCAAGAACGCGTCCTCGCCCGTGCCCCAGTGCTTCGCCAGGTGCGGAAGCCGGGAGGGCGTGTCCCGCCAGGGGTCGAGCGTCACGACGACCACCCGCGGGACACGGGACGGGTCGGTCGCGCCCGCCGCGGCGCGGCTCTGCACACTCTCGCGGGCCTGGAGCGTCTGCTTCACGATGGCCGGGCAGACGCTCTCGCAGTGGCCGAAGGCGAAGGTCACCAGGGCAGGGCGCCCCGCCAGCCGCTCCAGATCGAGCCGCTCGCCACGCTGGTCCACCAGGCCCAGGCTCGGCGCCTCGCGGTCGAGTCGTGGCCAGGCGTCCAGGGAGAGCCCCTGTCCGGAGAAAGCCGCTACCTCCACACCGCGCTCGGCCGTCACCACCCGCACCCCCGCCAGCGCGAGTCCGCCGGCGACGATCAGGCCCGTCGCCCCGAGCGTCACGCGTCCGAAGCCGGTCGCCGTGAGACGACCCACCCCCGCGCGTACCGAGCCGCCCCAGCCCGCCATCAGCACCGCCAGCATGCCGATCGGCTGGCCCACGAGCAGCAGCCAGCCCGAAGCGTCCGGAAGCCCGTTCGGCGCGGCGTTGAAGCACACCCAGCGCGTGCGCGCGAGCCACTCGGGCGCCTCGGCCGGCACGGGCCAGAGCGCGAGTGCCCACCAGCCGGCCGTTATGGCGAGAAGCACGTAGAGGGCGCCGACCGCCATGCCTCAGCCGACCTTCCACACCACCGAGAGCAGCTTCCAGTTGACGAAGTAGTAGACGATGAAGGCGGCCAGGAAGACGAAGACCAGCACCATGGTTCCGGGCACGTGCCCGAGCGCGTGCTTCGCGAGCACGCTGTCGTCGTCGCCGGGCCCCAGCGGCCGGGGCGGCTGCACGATCCCGAGCGGAAGGCCCTTGCCCCGTGCGCCCACGCCGCTCTCGTCCGGCGCCAGGCGCCTGCCGAAGAACACCGAGACGACCGTCACCAGGATGTAGATCGCTCCGCCCAGGATCCCAATCAGGCCGCCCACCGCCATCACCCCGATCACCAGGTCCACGGCCGGCGAGAACTCGGCCTGGAACGGGGCCCCCGCGAAGGTGATGTCCCAGTGTCGGCGCGGCGCGCCGAAGGTGCCCGCGAAGGTCATGGCGATCGAGAAGATCGTCATCCCGATGGCGAACAGGTAGGGCTGGATCTGCGCCAGCCGGAAGAAGGCGATCTCGCGCCGGAAGATCAACGGGATCACGTAGTAGGTGACTCCCATGAAGGCCAGCGCCGTGCCGGCCACCACCGTGGCGTGGAAGTGCCCGGGGATGCGCAAGGTGTTGTGGGCGATGATGTTGATCTGCTCGGTCCCGAAGGTGACGCCCGTGATGCCGCCCACGAACCCGAAAATCACCAGCGAGAAGACGAACGCGCTGAACCCGGGGTCGCCCCAGGGCGCGCGCCGCAGCCAGCCGAACAGCCCCTCGGTGATGCCGCGCAGACGCTGTCCCATCTCCACGCCGGCGGGCACCGTGAAGCCGTGGATCATGCTGGCCAGGACCGCCATGTACATGAAGTAGCTGGTGTTCCAGACCTTCCAGGCCGGCCCGAAGCCCGGGTCCACCAACAGGTGGTGCGCCGAGGCCATCGAGATGAACAGGATGTAGAGCGCGAAGGCGCCGCGGCTCACCTTCTCGTTCAGCACCACGCCGCCCACGGTGAAGGCGGCGAGCAGGTACCAGATCGACACCATGGCGGCGACGTTGATCTGCTGCGACGAGTGCCCGAGCCCCCACCAGACCAGCCGATAGAACTCGGGATCGATGTCCATCATGCCCATCGACCACAGCCAGGTCGGGATGTACACCAATGCGCCGTGCAGCAGCGTCACCGCCGCGATGATCGCCGCCGTGAGCGCGCCGAAGGTCACCAGCGGGATCGAGCCCGTGTAGGTGCGCTCGCGCTTCGCCACCACCAGGATCGCGAAGAAGTGCCCCACCACCGTGAGCGCGCCCACCGCGAACAGGATCACGCCCAGGTAGAAGGGCGGCTCCGCGCGCAGCGGCACGTACGAAGTGAACAGCACGTCCGCCTTGCCGGTGAACATGGTCCACTCGACCATCAGCGTGCCCAGGATCATGAGGCCGAAGGCGAGCCAGCCCACCTTCGGCGCCGGGATGCGGGCGTTCAGCAGCACGGCGGACGCGAAGTAGAGCACCGCCATCTCGAAGAAGATGATGTAGAAGATCAGCATGTTCATGCCGTGCACGGTGAGCATCCGGTAGAACCAGACCACGTCGAGCAGGTGCACGGCCTGCCAGCGCGTGAGCATCACCAGGAGCGCCGCGACGCCGCCCACCAGGAGCGCGACGGTGGCCACGACGGCGTGCGCCCGGATCAGCCAGTCCGCCTGGGCGTGGACGCGCAGCCCCGTGGTCGGGCAGGTGCGGGCCTCGGCACTCATCGGGTCCCCTCCGCCGCGGCGAGGGAGGACGGTGCCACGATCACCTTGCCCACCATCAGGTGGTGCCCCACGCCACAGAACTCGTTGCAGATGATCTCGAACTCGCCGGACTGGGAGGGCGTCACGCGCAGCCCGTAGTCGTATCCGGGCACCACCTGGAAGTTGATGTTGAGGGGGAACAGGTGGAAGCCGTGGTTCACGTCCACCGAGGAGAGGTGGAGCACGTACTCGGCGCCCTGCTGGAGCCGGAGCACCGGCTGCCACGACCACATGGCGGCCTGAAGGTAGATGTCGCTGCCCGGCGGCGGCTCCACCACCGGGATCCCGTTCTCCGTGCCCACCTGGTACTGCTGGATGAACTCGCGCACGCGCGCCCCGTAGGCCGCCGGGTCGACCCGGTGACGGATGCCCGAGGGGTTCTGGCCGCCGCGCAGGTGCCAGAGCGGCATCATGGCGAACAGCACCATGCACCACGCGAAGGCGATGGCGGCCCAGACCTTCTCGCTGCCGTGCACGGGCTTCCACCACACGCCCTGCGGCGGCTCGATTCCACTGTGGTAGGTGGCCATGTCGAGTCCTCGCTCAGGGCAACGGCGCTTCGGGGAGGGTGAAGATCTCCACGAGCCCCCAGCCCGTGTAGAACACGAACATCACCACGATGCAGGCCGCGAGCAGCAGGAAGGGGCTGTCCAGCACCCGCTGCCCGAGCGGGATCTTCTCCGGCGAATCGGCCATGAGGTCCTCCTCAGGGGTCCGCTTGCGAGGCGCACGAGGCTGTCGGGGGGGCGAAAGCCACGACGGTTTAGCATTCTCCCGCCATGGGGGGGAGGGCTCTACACGCCCTGCGCGACGTTTTGCGCCGGCCCATCGCCGCGGCGGATGCTGTGGCAAATCGTCTCTACGGCTGGCGTTACAACCCGCTCTACCAGTCGGGCACGCTGGCGGTGCTGGCCTTCCTGGTCATGCTCGTCACCGGGCTGTACCTGCTGCTCTTCTACCGGATCGGGAGCCCCTACGAGTCGGTGGCCCGCATGGAAGGGCAGCTCTGGGCCGGACGTTGGATCCGCGCCCTGCACCGCTACGCCGCCGACCTCGCCATCCTGGCGCTGGCGGTCCACGCCCTGCGCATGTTCGTCCAGAGCCGGAGCTTCGGGCCGCGCACACTCGCCTGGGTGAGCGGGCTGGTGCTGGCCTTCGGCTTCTTCGTGTGCGGCTGGACGGGCTACGTGATGCTCTGGGACGAGCAGGCGCTGGTGCTGGCGGTGGAGGGGGCACGCCTGCTGGACGCGCTCCCCATCTTCTCGGAACCCCTGGTTCGCACCTTCGTCGGGGAGCGGCCGATCCCCAGCGCTTTCTTCTTCCTGAACCTCTTCCTTCACATCGCGCTCCCGGTGGGTCTGGCGCTCCTGCTTTGGATCCACGTCGCCCGCCTCGCCCGACCCGTGCTGCTCCCGCCGCGCGGGCTGCTCTGGGGGAGCGTCGCGGCCCTCTTCGTCGTCTCGCTCGTGCTGCCGGCGCCCCTCGGGCCCGAGGCGGACCCCCTGCTCCTTCCGGCCCGGGTGGACCTCGATCTCTTCTACTCCTTCTGGCTCCCGGCCAGCCGGGAGCTGGCGCTTCCCACGGTGTGGGGGCTCTTCCTCGCCTTCTCCGGCGCGTTGCTGCTCGTCCCGCTGTGGACGCGTCCGGCCCGCGCGGAGCGGCCCGCGCCCTCGCGCTCGAACGAGCGCCTCTGCACCGGCTGCCTCCAGTGCTCGCTCGACTGCCCCTACGAGGCCATCTCCATGCTCCCGCTGGGCGGCGACCCGGCGCGGCCGGTGGCCCGCGTGGACGCGGGCCTCTGCGTGAGCTGCGGCATCTGCACCGGGTCGTGCGCGCCCATGGCGATCGGCCCGGCGGGGGAGACCGGCCGCGACGAGCTGGCGGCGGTGCGGGCCTTCGCGGCCGAGTGTTCTCTCGGGCCGGGCGACCTGATCCTCGTCGCCTGCCGGCGCGGCGCCGGACGGGTGGCGGACCAGCCGACCGCCGACGGGTTCGTGGTCTTCCCGGTGACGTGCGCCGGACACCTCCATACCTCGGTGCTCGAGTTCCTGCTGCGCTCGGGCGCGGGCGGCGTGCTCGTGGCGAGCTGCCCGCCCCGGGACTGCTGGAGCCGCGAGG
>JBFGJV010000187.1:0-5967 GCA_041577015.1 Myxococcota bacterium | reverse complement strand
CTCATGAAGACGTCCATCGGGATCTCGAGGAAGGCCGGGCCGGGAATCCCCGAGACCGCCTGCCGGATCGCCATCTCGATGTATTCGGGGATGCGGTGGGTCTGGTAGACGGCGTCCGCCCACTTGGTGATGGGCCGCATGACGCCGACGTGGTCCATCTCCTGGAGCGAGCCGCGCCGCAGGTTCGAGAAGGGGCCCTGGCCGCCGATCACCAGGATCGGGGAGTTGGCACGCCAGGCGTTCGCCACCCCGGTGACGCCATCGGTGTCGCCGGGCCCGGCGGTGAGCACCGCCACGCCGATCCTGCCCGGGTTGCAGCGCGCCCAGGCGTCGGCGGCATGCACCGCCGCCTGCTCGTGGCGGACGTCGACGATGCGGATGCCCTCGTCGATGCAGCCGTCGTAGATCGGCATGATGTGGCCGCCCGAGAGCGTGAAGATGCACTCGACACCGGCCTGCTTGAGGGCCCGGGCCGCGAGCTTACCGCCGTGAACGGGCATGGATGCGCCTCCGCGAGGTTTCGCGGAGCGACGTTATCACACGAGGTCGGTCCGCGGAGGGGTGAGGGACCGACGGCTGGACCGTCGCCCCTCACCCCTGCGCGCTCCGAAAGTCGTCAGCGGGAGACGCGGAACTCGACGCGGCGGTTCCAGCGCCAGGCCGACTCGTCGTGGCCCTGCACCGCCGGCATGCTCTCGCCGAAGCTCACCGTCACGATCTGCCCGGCGGGCACGCCGAGGTCCACCAGATAGCTCTTGGTGGCGTTGGCGCGCTTCTCACCCAGCGCGAGGTTGTACTCCTCGCTGCCGCGCTCGTCGCAGTGACCCTCGAGCGTCACCGTGCGCCACTCGGCATTGCCCTGGATGGCCTTGGCGTTGGAGCGCAGCACCGGGCGTGCGTCGTCGCGGATCTGGTGGCGGTCGTAGTCGAAGTAGACCGTGCCCAGGTCGGGGGTGCGCTCGGGGATCTCGCTGCCTTCGATCCCGTCGGCTCCCAGCCCGTCCCGGAACTCCCCGCTCTCCGAGCCTCTGGCCAGGCTCTGCTCGTCCGGCGTGCTGGCGCACCCGGCGCCGAACAAGAGCGCCGCGGTCGCCAAGGCACCCGCGAACCTCGCAATCCCTGATCGCTGCATCGAAAACCCCCCTGCGGAGCCATCCCGGTGACCCCGTCCCGGATGTGGTCGCCCGGACTGACTCGTCACTGAATTGTGGGCATTGGCCGCCGGCCGCGCAAGCGCTCGAGACCTCTCGCGTGCGATTCCCGCTGGGTGCGACCTCGGGCGGTCCTCCAGGGGCTTCTTCGGCAGGCCGGCCCGCCCGGTTGAGACCCGGCCCGGGGGGCTAGCGTCCCCGGAAGCGGGGGCGGCGCTTCTCCAGGAAGGCGGCCACCCCCTCGCGATAGTCCTCGCTCTCGAAGCAGGCCCGGAGCCCGGCCTCCATGCCGTCCCGGTCGCGAAGCTCCGGCTCGCGGCCGAGCTCCCGGACGATCCGCTTGACGCTGCGCACGGTCAGAGGCGCGTTGCCCGCGATCGTCTCCGCCATGCGCTCCACCTGCTCCTCCAGCTGTGGCTTGGGAAGGACGGCATTCACGAGCCCCATCGCCAGGGCCTCCTGCGCGCCGAAGCGACGCGCCGTGAAGAGGATCTCCTGGGTCCGGGCGGGCCCCACCAGGCGCAGCAGCGTCTGGATGCCGTGGGCTCCGTAGCCGAGGCCCAGCCGCGCCGCCGGGATCGCGAACACCGCGTCCTCGGCGGCGAGGCGGAGGTCGGCGGTGAGCGCCAGCGCCAGGCCGCCGCCCACGCAGAAGCCGTGGATCGCGGCCAGCAGGGGCTTCTCGAGCCCGGCGAGGGCGTCGAAGGCCGCACGGTTGAGCCGGTCGTACTCCGCTGCGGCCGCGCCGGTGCGCAGCCGCTCGAACTCGGAGATGTCCGCGCCCGACACGAAGGCGACGTCACCCGCCCCGCGCAGCACCACGACGCGCACCGCCTCGTCGGCGTCCAGGGCCCGCGCGGCCTCGGGGATGGCGCGCCACATCTCGACGGTCACCGCGTTCCGGCGCTCGGGGTGATCGAAGACGAGGTGGCCGATGGCTCCCGCTCGCTCCATGCGAATCCGTCCGCCCACGGCCGCGCATGCTAGCCAACGGCCGGGCGGCCGCCTCAGCCCGTACGCAGGCTGTGCAGGATCGTCTCCTCGAAGCTCTCGAGATCGACGTAGCGACCGGTGGGGAGACCCTCCGCGGCGAGGCTCAGCAGCGAGGGCGAGCAGCGTTCGCGGCCCGCGCCCACCTCGATGGCCTGGGCCACCCGCACGGCGTCCTCGCCGGGCTCGGCATCGAAGCGGCACGCCACGCAATCGGCGTCCAGCAGGCCCAGGGCCAGGTCGAACACCACGGTGCGTACGCCCTCGGGCTCTCCGATCTCCGCGGCGAAGGCCCGCGCGACCCGGGTCCAGCTGAGCAGATGGCCCTCGGCCCCGCGCTGGTAGCGGATGCCGAGCTTCGTGACCTCCGCCTCGGGCAGCACGACGGCGCGATAGCCGGAGGGGCGGTCGCCGTCCTCGGGCTTGAGATCGGGATCCAGGGCCAGGGAATCGAAGCCAGCGTCGACCATGGGCCTCTCCGCGTCGGCCCGGGGAATCGGCCATCGGGACGTCCAGCTTTACGAGGCCGGCGGGAGGCGGGGCGTCGGCCGGGTGCGACTGGGATAGGATCGCCCTCGTGCTGGAGAGCAGGCGCGGCCATCGGGTCTCCTCCCTGCGGAGCGAGCGCTCCTGCGTGATGGCCGGGCGCGGCATGGTCTGCGCCAGCGTTCCCCGGGCCGCGGCGGCGGGCGTCGAGATGCTCCGCCTGGGAGGCAATGCCGTCGACGCCGCTCTGGCCACGGCCGCGGTGCTGTGTGTGACCGAGCCCATGCAGACCGGCCTCGGGGGCGACGCCTTCGCGCTGCTCTGGTGGGCGGACCCGGGGCGCCTGGTGGGCCTGAACGGCTCCGGACCGGCCCCTGCCGCGGCCAGCCTCGACGCCTACCGGGCCCGGGGTCTCGGCGCCGTGCCCGCCCAGGGCATCCTGTCCGCCACGGTGCCCGGGGCCGTCCGCGCGTGGGAGACCCTGGCCGAGCGCTTCGGCTCACTGCCCCTCGCGCGCGTGCTCGCGCCCGCCATCCGCTGCGCGGAGGAGGGCTTCGCGGTGACGGAGCTGGTGGCGCACTACTGGGAGCTGACGCTCCGGCTCGGTGCGCTCCGCAACGAGGCGGCGCGCTCGGTGTGGGCGCCGGGCGACCGCGCGCCGCGGGCGGGCGAGTGGTTCCGCTGCCCGGCCCTGGCGGACACGCTGCGCGCCATCGCACGCGACGGCGCCGACGCCTTCTACCGCGGCGCCGTCGCCCGGGCCATCGTCGCGACCTCGCGAGAGGAGGGAGGCTTCCTCGAGCCGGAGGACCTGGCCCATCACGAATCCAGCTGGGTGGAGCCCATCTCGACCAGCTACCGCGGTGTCGAGGTGTTCGAGCTGCCTCCCAACGGCCAGGGTCTCACCGCGCTCCAGGCCTTGAACGTCCTGGAGTGCTTCGAGCCGCTGACACCCACCAGCGAGCTCGCCTGGCATAGACGGATCGAGGCGGTGAAGCTCGCCTTCGCCGACCGCGACGCCTACGTGGCGGACCCCGAGCGCAGCGTCGTCCCCGTGAAGGAGCTGCTGGACAAGGGCTACGCCCGGCGCCGGGCCGCGCTCCTGGGGGAACGAGCGCTTCCGGGCGCGCGACCGGGCCTGGGTGGCGACACCGTCTACCTGTGCGCCGCGGACGAGCGCGGCAACCTGGTGTCGTGGATCCAGAGTCTGTTCGGGCCCTGGGGCTCCGGCCTCGCCTGCGGACGGACGGGCGTCGTGCTCCAGAGTCGCGGCTCGGGCTTCCGCCTGGAGCCGGGGCACCCGAACGCGCTCGAGGGTGGCAAGCGCCCGCTCCACACCATCATTCCCGCCATGCTGCTGCGCGACGGCCACCCCTGGATGGCCTTCGGCGTGATGGGCGGCGACGTGCAGCCCCAGGCGCACCTCGCGTTCGTGTCGAACGTGGTGGATCACGGCCTGAATCCCCAGGAGGCCCTCGACCTGCCTCGCTTCCGCTTCCTGGGCGGAGAGCGGGTGGCGCTGGAGGAGCCGGATGTCGCGGTGGACGAGGGGGGAGCCCTGGGAGAGGCGCTGCAACGGCGCGGGCACGCGGTCGAGCCCGGTGGCGACGCCATGGCCGACCGCTTCGGAGGGGGTCAGGCCATCGCGCGGGAGGGCGAGGTCTGGGTGGGTGCCAGCGACCGTCGCAAGGACGGCTGCGCGCTCGGGCTCTGGGACTGACGCGCACCCGGCCTACTCGGCCGGCGGCGACGCCACGTCGATGCGGTTCTCCACCGCCACGACCCCCGGCGTGCCTCGCGCGATCTCACCCGCGCGCTCGCGCTGCTCCGCCTCGGGCACCTGACCCAGCAGCGTGACCACACCCCGCTCCACGCGGGCGGCGATCGCGACCTCCTCGAGCGATTCGTCCTCGAGCAGGCGCTGCTGCACGGCGCGGAAGACGGCGGCGTCGGTGGCCCGCAGATCGACTCTCTGCTCCACCTCGGCGAGCTGGGCCTCCGCCCCCTTGAGCCGCTCGCGCGCCTCCGCCAGCTCCTCCTCCGCGCTCGCCACGGCCGCCTTGCGCTGCTCCACGCTCTCGCGCGCCTCCTGCACCTCGGCCCGGGCCTCGCTCAGGGCCTCACCCGCCGCTTCCAGGCGGGCCTCCGGGTCCGAATCACCGCAGGCGGGAAGCCACAGGGCCAGCGCCAACGTCGCGGCGAGTCCGCGGATCGAAACGAGTCGGGGGATCGTGAAACGCATCGTCTTCCTCCGCGAGTGGGTGCGGGTGGGCATCTTAGCCCGACTGGGAGCCGAACACGCGCTGGAGCAGCTCCGTCCCGCGAGCCGAGGGATCGGTGCGGATGCGTCGCTCCTCCTGCGCCAGCACCGAGAAGAGACCGTCGAGACCGCGCTCGGTCACGTAGGCGCGGAGATCCAGCGGGGGCTCGGTGGCAAAGGGCAGCGACGTGTAGCGGCCGACGAGCTCGTCGTAGAGCTGCACCAGACCCACCTGCCGCATCTTCTGGTCGACGATGGGCTGGAAGCGTCCGCGCAGCTCGTCGGACGTGGTCCTGCGGAAGTAGTCGGTCGCCGCGGTCTCCCCACCGTTCAGGATTCCGTAGGCGTCGGTGAAGCTCATGTCGCGGATGCCGGCGAGGAAGACGTCGGCCGCCTCGCCCGCAGCGCGCTCGGCGGCGCGGTTCATCGCCACCTCGAGCTCGTCCACGCGGGCGCCGAGCCCCACGGTGCGGAGCGCCTTGGCCATGCCGGAGAGCTCGTCGGGAAGGGGAATGCGGATCGCCGGGTTGCCCAGGTAGCCGTCGACTCGAGAGGTGGAGTCCACCGCGTTGCCGCTGCCCACCCGCAGGGCTTCCTTCAGGCCCGCCACCACGGTGTCCTGATCGAGACGCGAGGCCGAGCCGGCGCCCAACAAACCCGTGAGACCACCAAGCGGGGCGCCTCCCGCGCACGCTACGAGCGCTGCAACCGCGAAGGGCAGCAGCGCGCTCCCCGTGCGGCATCGGCCCGCCCGCATCGGCCACCTCCAAAAAGACGCCCCGGGGCCCGTGCCACGGTCCCGGGGGCGTGGTCTCGTGTGCCGGGCTCTCCTAGTTCTTGACCTTCAGCTCCACCCGGCGGTTCAGGGCCCGGCCGTCGCGCGTCGCGTTGTCCGCGATGGGCTGCGACTCACCGAACCCGGCGGTGGTCAGCCGATCTCCCGAGACGCCCCGCTCCACCAGGTAGCGCTTCACCGCAGCCGCCCGGCGTTCGGAGAGGCCCTGGTTGTAGGCCTCCGGACCGGTCGCGTCCGTGTGCCCCTCGACCGCCACCGGAAGACCGGGGTTCTCCTTCAGGATG
>JBFGJV010000186.1:0-6096 GCA_041577015.1 Myxococcota bacterium | reverse complement strand
GCCCTCGTGCTCGCGCTGGGTGTAGTCGGCCTGCGCTCGGCGCCGGCGACCGCGGCGGCCGGCGTCTCGGTGCGCACGCTGCTCCTGGTCGCCGTGGCCCTGCTCCCGCCCGTCTTCTTGATGGGAGGCGCGTTTCCGTTCTTCGTGCGACTCGCCGTGCGTAGCGAGGCGAACCTCGGCGCGGCCTTCGGGGGGGTGAGCGCCGCCAACACCGCGGGCGGCATCGCGGGAGCCCTGCTGGCGCCCTTCGTGCTGCTGCCGTGGCTCGGGCTCGACGCAGCGCTCCTGGGTTGCGCCGGCGTGAACATGCTCCTGGGCGCCGGCTTCCTGGCAAGCGCGGGAGGCTGGCGGGGGTGGGGCGGCTGGCTCGGCGCCGGGGCGGCCGTGGCTCCCACCGCCCTCGTGGCGGGGTTGACGCTGACGGCCCCTCCGGTGCCGCCCGACGCGGGACGGCTGCTCTTCGTCCACCACGGGCGCCAGGCCACCGCGGCGGTGGTCCGGGATCGCGGCCGGCGCGATCTCTACGTGGACGGCGATCCCGAGGCCTCGACGGGCGGCAGCGCCCGCCGGACGGAGCAGCTCCTCGCCGTCGTCCCCCTGATGCTCCACCCGGCCCCGCGCCGCTTCCTCGAGGTGGGGCTCGGCTCGGGCATCACCCTCGGCACGGCCGCGCGCTTCCCCCTGGAGCGCATCGACTGCGTCGAGATCTCCGAGGCCGTGCTGCGCGCGGCCCGCTACTTCGAGCCGGACAACGGCCACGTGACGAGCGGTGGGGACGCGCGCGTGCGGATCGTCCGCGGCGACGGGCGGGCGTTCCTGGCTCGGAACCCGGGGCGCTACGACGTGGTGGTCGCGAACACCCTGCATCCCTGGTCGGTGGGTGCCACGGGCCTCTACTCCCGCGAGTACTTCGAGCGGGTGGCGGGCGCCCTGCGGCGAGGCGGCCTGGCGGTCCAGTGGCTCCCGCTGGACCGGATCGGGGCCGACGATCTGGCCGCGATCCTGCGCACCTTCTTCGCCGTCTTCCGCGAGGGAGCGGTCTACTGGGGCGCCGACAACCTGCTCGTGGTGGGGGCGCACGATTGGCTGCCCTCTCCGCCCGCGACCCCACCGCCCGCCATGCGAGCGCTCCTCACCGAGATGGACCTGGCCGACCACCTCCCCCTCCAGGCCCTCCGGGTGGCCAGCGCGCAGACGGTCCGCACGGCCCTCGGCCCCGAGCCGCTGCTGAGCGACGACGTACCGCGCCTCGAGGCCCGTTTCTCCCGGCATCGGGCGTCGCCCCTGGCCCGCGACGAGATCGGCCTCGTGGAGCGACTGGCGGAGGCCGACAGCGCCGAGGTGCCGCGTGGGCTGCGTCTCTGGCTCGACTCGCTCGTCGCCCGGCGGGCGGGCGACGACGCTCGCGCCGACCGGCTGGAGCGCCTCGCCGAGGCTGCCGGCTTCGCGCTGGCGCGCCGGGCCCGGGCGGACCGCGTGGCCGCCGGCGGCCGGGCGGAGCTCGCCGCGCGCCGTCTTGCAGAGGCGGAGACGGCGTTCCGCGCCGCCCTCCAGGCCTGGCCGGGGCACCGCGAGGCGCTCCTCGGCATGGCCCTGGTGGCCCACGCCCGGCGCGACCCCGTCGGGGCCGGACAGGGCATCGAGCGGCTCCTGGCGGCCCATCCCCGCGACGCCGAGGGCTGGAACAAGCTGGCCGATCTGCTCTACGCGGCCGGCCGCGCCAGCGCGGCCCGCCGTGCCCTCGAGGAGGCGCTGCGCTGGGATCCCTTCTTCCCGGAGGCGCTGGCCAACGCCGGGCTCCTCGCGGCCCAGGCGGGAGACCGCCCCACGGCCCACCGCATGCTCGAGCAGCTCGCGGCGATCTCCCCGGCCGCCGACCTGGCCGAGGAGCGCGCCCTGCGCCAGGCGCTGGACAGCATGCCGTAGGCGGCGCCCGCGTCAGGGCTCGATCACGTTCCCGCGGATTTGCAGCGTGTCCGTGCCGAGCGCCTCGTCGCGCACCACCCGTGCGACGAGGTGGAGCTCGGCCAGGGCCCCTCCGTCTGTATGGCGATCGTACGTGGCCGCCTCCTCGGAGTCGAAGACCTGCAGGGCAAAGACGCCAGCGTCCGCATACGCGGCCCGGAGATCTCGCGCCAGGGCCTCGAGCTGCGAGGTCGGCAGGTTCGGACGCACGACGACGTAGAGATCCACGGGACGCGTCGCTCCGGGCGAGCCTCCCCAGGCGCGGGCGATCTCGTGTGGGTGCGGGCTGAGCGGGTTCTGGTTGAGCCAGGCCACGAGGTCCGTCACCGGCTGGTGAGCGGTGGGCGGCGCCTCCCTGGCGGACGGCGAAGTCCGAGGCTCGGAGCTCCCGTCGGGGGGCTCCCCGCCCGGCCGCAGCCGGTGGGCGGCCGAGGGCGCTCCGTGCGCCTCGGTGCCCTCCGGAGCGGGCGCTGGGGAGGTCCCCGGCGTCCGGCTCGGCGCGGGAAGCGCGTCCCCTCCGAACCTGGCGAGCCCGACTCCGTAGAGGGCGAGGAGCAACACCACGGCGACCACGAGCCTTCGAGGCCGAAGCTGCATGGCGATCGCCCCCCTTCGTCCCCGATCGTGGAGACGGCCGACCCTTCTGGAGGGCCGGCCGTCGGGCTCGTGACTCGGTCGCGACGGGTCCGCTACTGGACCACGCCGATCTCGTTGTTGATGTCGTCCAGGCACTCGAGGGCCTCGTGTTCCGCCTGGGATTCACCACTCGTGACGCCGGCCTTCGCGCTGCCCACCGCGGTGCCCACCGTGAGGTTGCTCCCGCAGGCGTTGGTCGTGATGTTGTTCTCCTCGAAGAGCGCGCACTTCCCGTTGTCCGGGAAGGCGTCGCCCGCCGCCAGGTTGAGCAGCGTCGCTGCCAGCTGCTGGCGGCCGCGCTCCGCCGTGGTGCGGTTGCCCTTGCTGGTGAGGGCACAGATCAGGTCGTCGAAGTCCGGGCAGCCGGTCTGCTCGAGGTCGGCGCTGGTGAAGACGGTGGACAAACCGAGCGCCGCGTTCACCACGGTGGCCAGGTCCGGATCCGGGAAGAACTTGAGCAGACCCCGCTTGCCGTTCACCCGGTTCTTCCAGAAGCCGATGGTGCAGGGCGTCGGCGCGCCTACGACCGGAGGCTGCGTGGGGACGATGCACTCGCCGCGTGCGTCCAACACGATGGCAGTCGTCGTGACCACGTCGGGGCTCCGCCCGGGCGCCGCAGGGGAGCAGATGTAGAGCGGATCGCTCGTCTGGCCCTGGTTGAGGCAGGCGGGGCACGCGGTGCTCGTGGGGAACTCCCAGACCACCGTCGCCGGATTGATGGTGGTGCTGACGGGCGCGATGCCGGCGCCGGGGATGAAGTGGGCGTTGCTGACGAGGCTGCTGTCCACCGTCACCGTGAAGCGGTCGAGGGGAATGCCCGGCGAGGGCAGCGTGGCGTCGCTGGGCGGATTCGTGAGGTTGGTGAGCGTGTACACGTAGGTGTACTCGGTGGCGGGGCAGACGTTCGGCCCGGTGCCCGGGGCCCACACGTCGACGTGCTTCTCGATCTCGTAGCACGGGGCGGCGCACACCCCGAGGAACCCATCGTCCTCGCTGACCTTGACGGTCAGGCTCTGCTGCTGTGCGGAGGCTCCGAGAGCACCGCCCAGGCCCCACGCCAGCGCGGCACCGAGGCCCACGGCCCGGCGGTGGCGGAGCAACCGCGCGACGGCCGCTGCGAAGGTCCCTGCGATCTGCATGTGCTGCTTCTCCCACTCCCCGGTCTTTCGGTGCGGGGCTTCTCAGGGAGAGGAGTGGTCGGAAGCGACAGCGAGGTGGCGAGCCAAACGGGTTTTTTGCGGCCCGATTCCCTGGGGGGGCCTGGGATGGATGGGAGGAGAGACTCAGTCGCAGCGCAGCATGCTCGCTGCAGCGGTGACGATCGAGACGCAGGCGGCGCTCTGCGCCGGCGTCCTCAGCTGCTGCGCGGTCGCGAAGCGCTCCCGAGGCTGGCTCTGGAAGTGCCGGCAGCGGGCGTCCACGGCCGCCCGGGGCTGCGCGGAGTAGACGTAGGAGCGGAAGGGGCCGCCCACTCCCGCGGAGCGAGCGAAGATCTCGACGGACGACCTGCCGGTGGTCAGATAGCACTGGAACGAGATCTCCGAGTGGATGCCCCGGACCTGCCCCACGAGCTCCTCGGGGCCGAGCCAGCACGGACACACCTGGAAGGGGCGCGGCTCGTCCGGCGACTGAGCGCCCGAGGGCAGCGAGGGAACGCCCAGGCTCGCCAGGGCGAGGACCAGCAGGATTCGCCATTGCATCGTCGCGGGTCTCCGCCTCACCTCGGCCTTCCGCGACCGCGCTGGCCGCGGGGTCCCACCAGGCGGACGTCGAGGCTTCGCTTCAGCTTGCGCATCTCCCGGGCCCACTCGGGCTCTCCGTTGGCGCTCGCCTCCGGATCCAGCTGCGCGAGGGCGCGCTCGATGGTGTCGCGCGCCTTGCGCCGTTGTCCGTCGGCCACGTAGGCCTTTGCCAGGTGGTAGCGGATCGGTCCGCCGTCCGGATCGTCGCTGGCCAGGGCCACGGCCTCCTCCAGGTAGCCGATCGCCGCAGGCGTCATCCCCATCCGGTACAGCACCCAGCCCATGGTGTCCGCGACCTGGGGGTTATCGGGAAGGGCCGAGCGAGCCTCCTGGGCCAGCTGCAGCGCGCGCTCCAGGTCGCGCCGCTTCTCGGCCAACAGGTTCGCCAGGTCGTTCTTGGCGGCGACCAGACGCGGATCCTGCCGGATGGCGTCCTCGTAGTGGGCGATCGCGCGCTCGGTGTTCCCCCGGAACTCGTGCAGGGTGGCCACGATCAGGTGCAGCGACGCCAGATCGGGCCGCTCCCGGGCGGCCTTCTCGTAGGTCTCCAGCGCCTCGTCGCCGCGCCCCGAGGCGTGCATCAGCCGGGCCAGGCTCGTGTAGGGACCCGGGTTGCTCGGGTTCAGCTCGATCGCCTGTCGGAAGCGCGACTCCGCTTCCTCGGAGCGCCCCAGCATGAGCTCGGCCATGCCCTGGAGGTGCACGAGCGCCGAGCTGTTGGGTGAGCTCGCGAGCGCCTTCTCGATGCGTGCCATGGATTGCTCCAGCCGCCCCTCGCGCCGGTCCAGCTCCAGCAGCTTGTAGAGGATCTCGGGGTTCCCGGGAGCCATCGTCTCCGCTTGCAGATAGAAACGCCGCGCCTGCACGCGGTCGCCCTTGGTCGCGAACACACGGCCGTACGTGAAGAGCGTCCGCAGGTCTCGTTCGGCCTCGGGGATCTGATCGAGCTGGTCGATCGCCTCGTCCATCTGGCGCTGGGTCAGCAGACTCTGGGCCACCAGCAGTCGCATGGCGTGATCGCGGGGCCGCTGGAGCAGCACGCTCTCGCCTTCGGCGACGACGAGGCTGTGCTTCCCCAGCCCGGCGTACGTGCGCGTCAGGACGATGCGCGCCTCCAGCAGCGCCGGGTCGAGCCCGAGCGCACGCTCCAGCTCCTCGCGCGCAGCCAGGAAGTCGCCCTCGAAGAAGAGCGCGGAGCCGAGCAGCGCGCGCAACGGCGGCCAGTCCGGGCGGAGTTGGATCGCCTGACGCAGGCTCCGGACGGCGTCCTCGGTCCGACCCTCCAGCAGGTCGAGCTTGCCCTGGAGGCCCAGCGCCTCGCTGGAGGCGGCGTCGCGCTCGAGGACCTGCTGCACGACTTCGCGCGCCTCCCGGATGCGCTCCCTCGGCCCTCTCTTGACCCCGAGGTCGACCACGCGCTCCGCGCGCTCCAGCCGCACCGCGTCGTTGCCCGGATCCACCTCCAGCGCACGATCCAACGCCTCGAGGGCCAGCTCCTTCTCGCCGGTCTGGAAGCGGTAGCGGGAGAGGATCAGATAGGGCTCCACCTCGTCCGGTCGGGCCTGGGTCGCCAGCTCGATCATCCCGTCGGCCTTCTCCTTCTCACCCCGTGACAGGTAGAAGCGCGCCAGCAGGTAGATCAGCTCCAGGTCCTCGGGCCGCGCCTCGAGCGCCCGTTGCAATGTGGCCTCCGCCTCTTCGAAGCGGGCCCGCCCGTAGTAGAAGCTGGCGAGGATGCGCAGCGCGCGGATGC
>JBFGJV010000185.1:0-6134 GCA_041577015.1 Myxococcota bacterium | reverse complement strand
CGTCGACGTCGGTGGCGACGCGCATCCCCGCGCCGATCCCGAGCCCAGGATCCACCTCGAGGGTGCGCAGGACGCCCCGCTCCATCGTCGGCACGATGCGCAGCGTCTCGAATCGAAGCGGGGCCGGGTCGATCAGCGCCTGGATGGTGAGGGGATCGTGCAGAAAGGCCACGTTGTCCGGGGCGAGGTTGCCGCCGAGCTTGGGGAAGATGTCGTGCTGCACGGGGGTCCAGAGGCGCACCTGCCGCGCCAGCGCGGCGCCGAGCGGGGCGCCGCGTGCGAGCGCCTCGAGCTCCGCCTCGCGCATCCAGACGCGCAGCGTCACGTCCGCGGTCACGAGCGTGGTGCGGAAGCCCGCGCCGAGCACGGCCATCGTGGCCTCGGGATCCGAGCAGAGGTTGTAGTCGATGCCCGGCCTGCACACGTGCTCGCCAACCCGCACCTCCCGGATGTGACCGCCCATGATCGTGAGTCCGGCCACGCGCCCGGGGAGCTCCGGATCGAGCGGCAGGGCTCGGGCCAGGTTGGTCATCGGACCGACGGCCGCAATCTCGAGGCCGGGGCTCTCGCGTGCGGCGCGCACGATGCGCTCGGGGGCGGGCTCGTCCGAGACCGGCGCGTCGGGGCCCTCGGCGAAGCACTTCTCCTCGTGGCCCCACCAGCCGAAGCGCTCCTCGCCACGCAGGAGCGCGCCCCGCTCCCCCGCGTGCACGGCGACGTCGGTGCGGCCGGCGATCCCCAGGAGCCGCGCCGCGATGCGGGCCCGCACGTCGGTGTCTCGGGCCACGGTGGTGACGGCCACCAGCTCGAGGGCGTCCGGCGCCGCCAGGACGAGTGCCAGGGCGAGGGCGTCGTCCACGTCGCTTCCGATGTCGGTGTCGAGGAGGAGGGGGCGCGGCACGCGCTGGCTAGGCGTCTTCGGCGGACGGCTCCACCACGAAGAGCACGGCGCCCGTCTCGACGGTCTGCCCCTCGGAGACCTGGATCTCCTTCACGAGGCCGTCGATGGGGGAGGGAATCTCGTTCTCCATCTTCATGGCCTCGACGACCAGCACGCCCTGCCCCGCGGCGACGGGCTGGCCCGCCGGGATCGAGATCTTCGCCACCTTGCCGGGCATCTCCGCCAACACCGTCTGGGGGCCAGAGGAAGCGGCCCTCGCCGTGGCGGAGAGGAGCTTGGTGCGCTCGTCCGCGACGTCCAGGTGGAAGAGCCGCCCGCCCACCAGCACGTCGAAGCCGTGCGGGCCGCGCTCGTCCACCACCGCCTCGAACTGGCGGCCCTCCTCGATCAGGGAGTAGGTGTTGGGGCCGCTCTGCACGGCGTCCACGTGGAGGGTCTCGTCACCCAGGGAGACCTCGTAGACGCCCTCCTCGAGCTCGCGCAGTCCGATCCGGACCGGCTCGCCGCCCCCCTTCTTGCGCGTGATCTCGTAGTTCACCGCAGGCCGCTCCGCATCTGGAAGCGGCGCCCGAAGAGCTTCCAGGGGCTTTCCGCCCGGGCCGGGCCGGCGCCACCCGCCTGGGCGCGCTCGGCGCGGCGCTTCTCGCGGCGGTAGGCCGCGATCGCCGCCATCACGTACGCGGCCTGCTCGGCCTCGCGCGCCTCCTCGCCCTCGAGCGCCTCGGGGCCACCCTTGCCGCCGTCCATGTGCGCGTCGATGAAGCCCGTGTCGTAGCGGCCGGCCAGGAACACCGGGTGGTTCACCACCTTCTGGTGGAACGGGATCGAGGTCTTGATGCCCTTCACCACGAACTCGCCGAGGGCACGCTTGAGCCGCTCGATGGCCTCGGGCCGGTCGCGGCCCCAGACCACGAGCTTGGCCACCATGGGGTCGTAGAAGACCGTCACCTCCGCACCCTGGTAGACGCCGCTGTCCACGCGCACGCCGATCCCGTCGGCGGGCCGGTAGACCAGCACCTGCCCCGGCGAGGGCACGAAGTTCATGTCCGGGTCCTCGGCGTAGATGCGCGCCTCGATGGCGTGGCCGCGGATCGAGAGCTCCTCCTGCCGCACGCTGAGCGGCTCCCCGGCGGCCGCGCGGATCATCTCCTTCACGATGTCCACGCCCGTGATCGCCTCCGTGATGGGATGCTCCACCTGGACGCGCGTGTTCATCTCGAGGAAGTAGAAGTGGCCCTTGGGATCCACCAGGAACTCGACGGTTCCGGCGCCCACGTAGTCCACGGCGCGCGCGGCGGCCACCGCCGCCTCGCCCATCTTGGCGCGCAGCTCGGGCGTCATGCCGTTGGCGGGCGCCTCCTCGATCACCTTCTGGTGGCGGCGCTGGATCGAGCACTCGCGCTCGAAGCAGTGGATGGCGTTGCCGTGCTGGTCGGCCAGCACCTGGATCTCGATGTGGCGGGGCTGCTCGACGAACTTCTCCACGTAGAGGCTGTCGTCGCCGAAGGAGGAGCGCGCCTCGCTGCGCGCGCGCGCCACGGCCGACTCGATCTCCTTCTCGTGCCGGACCAGGCGCATGCCCTTGCCGCCGCCCCCGGCGGCGGCCTTCACCATGACCGGCGGCCCCACGTCGCGGATCCAGCGACCGATGGCCTCGTCGGTGAGGCGCTCGGTGGTGCCGGGCACGATCGGCACGCCCGCCTTCTCCATGGCCTGGCGCGCCGTCACCTTGTCGCCCATGGCGCGCATCACCTCGCCGCTCGGTCCGACGAAGGTGATGCCCTCCTTCTGGCAGCGGTCGGCGAAGTCGCCGTTCTCGGCCAGGAAGCCGTAGCCCGGATGGACGGCGTCCGCGCCCGCGCGCTTGGCGATCTCCAGGATGCGGTCGATCACCAGGTACGACTCGCGAGCCGGCGGCGGACCGCAGGGATAGGCCTCGTCGGCGAAGCGCACGTGCAGGGCGTTGCGGTCCACGTCGGAGAAGATCGCGACGGTGCGGATCCCCATCTCCCGGCAGGCCCGGATCACGCGGACCGCGATCTCGCCGCGATTGGCGATCAGGATCTTCTGGAACATGGGCGCCTCGCCGGGGTCAGAGCGGAATGTTCCCGTGCTTCTTGGGCGGATTGGCGTCGCGCTTGGTCGCGAGCATCTCGAGCGCACGGATGATCTTGGGCCGCGTCTCCTCGGGCTTGATCACCTCGTCGATGTAGCCGAGCTCCGCCGCCTTGAAGGGATTGGCGAAGGTCTCGCGGTAGTCCGCCACCAGCTCCTCCTTCTTGGCGGCGGCGTCGTCCGAGCCCTCGAGCTCCTTGCGGAACACGATGTTGACCGCGCCCTCCGGCCCCATCACGGCGATCTCCGCGGTGGGGTAGGCGAGGTTGATGTCGGCGCGGGTGTGCTTGCTGCTCATGACCACGTAGGCGCCGCCGTAGGCCTTGCGCGTGATCACCGTGACGCGCGGCACCGTGGCCTCGCAGAAGGCGTAGAGCAGCTTCGAGCCGTGGGTGATGATGCCGCCGTGCTCCTGGGAGACGCCCGGCAGGAAGCCCGGCACGTCCACGAACGTGATGATGGGGATGTTGAAGGAGTCGCAGAAGCGCACGAAGCGCCCGCCCTTCTTGGAGGCGTCGATGTCGAGCACGCCGGCCAGGTGGGCGGGCTGGTTGGCGACGATCCCCACCGAGCGGCCGCCGAAGCGCGCGAAGCCCACGACCAGGTTCTTGCCCCAGAGCGCGTGCACCTCGAAGAAGTCCCCGTCGTCCACCACCAGGCGGATCAGCTCCTTGATGTCGTAGGGCTTGTTCGGGTTGTCCGGGACCAGCGTGCGCAGCGCCGGGTCCATACGGTTGGGGTCGTCCTCGCTGGAAACGAAGGGGGGATCCTCCAGATTGTTCTGGGGGATGAAGGAGAGGAGCTTGCGGATGATGCGGATGCACTCCTCCTCGTCGCTGGCGGCGAAGTCCGCCACGCCGCTGCGGCTGGCGTGGGCGACGGCGCCGCCCAGCTCCTCCGCCGTCACGTCCTCGTGGGTCACGGTCTTGATCACGTCGGGTCCCGTGATGAACATGTTGGACGTGCTCTTCACCATCACGATGAAGTCGGTCATCGCCGGCGAGTAGACCGCCCCACCGGCGCAGGGGCCCAGGATGGCCGAGATCTGCGGGATCACCCCGGAGGAGAGCACGTTGCGCAGGAACACGTCGCCGTAGCCGCCCAGCGAGACCACGCCCTCCTGGATGCGCGCGCCGGCGCCGTCGTTCAGTCCGATCACCGGCGCGCCCACCTTGGCGGCCAGGTCCATGATCTTGCAGATCTTCTCCGCGAAGGCGCCCGAGAGGCTGCCGCCGAAGACGGTGAAGTCCTGGGCGAAGAGGAACACCTGGCGGCCGTCGATGCGGCCATGGCCCGTGACGACGCCGTCCCCCGGGATCTTCGTCCTCTCCATCTCGAAGTCGGTGCAGCGGTGCACCACGAAACGGTCGGTTTCGACGAACGACCCGGGGTCCAGCAGCAGCTCGATGCGCTCGCGGGCCGTGAGCTTCCCAGCCTCGTGCTGGCGGTCGATGCGGGCCTGGCCGCCGCCCAGCTCCGCGCGGGCGTTCAGCTCTTCGAGTCGCTTGATCTTCTCTTCCAGCGACATGGGCCGGAGGCTCCGAGGTTCAGAGTTTGGCCAGGTCGCCCACCGTGGCGACGAGCCGCTTCTGGTACTCCACGATATCGACGGTCTGGCGGGCCACGCCGGACTCCATGGCGGCCTGCGCCACCGCCGGCGCGACGTACGTGAGCACGCGCGGGTCGAAGGGCTTGGGAATGATGTACTTGCGCCCGAATTCCAGATCGTCCCGGGGATAGGCGCGTCTCACCACGGCGGGTACCGCCTCGCCCCGGCGCGCCAGCTCGGCCAGGGCGCTGACGGCCGCCTGCTTCATGTCCTCGTTGATCTTGCGCGCTCGCACGTCCAGCGCGCCGCGAAAGATGAAGGGGAAGCCCAGCACGTTATTCACCTGATTGGGATAGTCGGAGCGCCCGGTAGCCATGATGGCGTCGTCGCGCACCTGCTCCACCTCGTCGGGCGTGATCTCCGGGTCGGGGTTCGCCATGGCGAAGATGATCGGCTTCGACGCCATCCCACGCACCATGTCCCCGGTCACGAGGCCGGCCTGGGAGAGCCCCACGAAGACGTCGGCCCCGCGCAGGGCGTGCTCCAGCGTGCGCGCCTCGGTCTTGCGGGCGAACTCGGCCTTGTAGGGATTCATGCCCTCCGCGCGGCCCTCGTGGATGACGCCGCGGCTGTCCACGACGAGGATGTGCTCGGGCTGTACGCCCAGGTCCTTGTAGAGCTTGGCGCAGGCGATGCCCGAGGCGCCGGCTCCGGAGAACACGACCTGCACCTGGTCGATCTTCTTGTCCACCAGGTCGAGGGCGTTCAGCAGCGCCGCGCCGGAGATGATCGCCGTCCCGTGCTGATCGTCGTGAAAGACGGGAATGTCGATGCTCTCGACCAGGCGCTGCTCGATCTCGAAGCACTCCGGAGCGCGGATGTCCTCGAGGTTGATGCCCCCGAAGGTGGGCGCGATCAGCTGGCAGACCCGCACCACCTCGTCGGGATCCTCGCTGTCGATCTCGATGTCGAAGACGTCGATGTCCGCGAAGCGCTTGAAGAGGACGCCCTTGCCCTCCATCACGGGCTTGCCGGCCAGGGCGCCGATGTTGCCGAGGCCGAGCACCGCGGTGCCGTTGCTCACCACCGCGACCAGGTTGCCCTTGGCCGTGTAGCGGAACACGTCGGCGGGGTTCTTGGCGATCTCGCGGCAGGGCTCGGCCACACCGGGCGAGTACGCCATGGACAGGTCGTCCTGGGTGGCGGTGGGCTTGGTGGGGACGACCTTCAGCTTGCCCGGCCGTCCCGTGGCGTGGTAGGCGAGCGCCTGCTCTTTCGTGATCACCTGGACGGGCCCTCGCGTCCCTCGGCAGCCGGGTGCAGCGCCCCCGGGGCGTTGGGAAACGACGCAGTCTATCAGATCCCTTCGGGGGGTGTCGAACGCGAATCGCTCGCGTTTCCGCGAGGTTACTCCTTCAGGAGCTCTCTCGCGATCACCAGGCGCTGGATCTGGTTCGTGCCCTCGTAGATCTGCATCAGCTTCGCGTCCCGCATCAGCTTCTCCACCGGATACTCCTTCGTGTACCCGTTGCCGCCGAAGACCTGCACCGCGTCGGTGGTGACGCGCAT
>JBFGJV010000184.1:0-6143 GCA_041577015.1 Myxococcota bacterium | reverse complement strand
GTTGCCGCGCACCTCGATGCCCCGGAGCTTGCCGCGCCGGCTGTTGAGGTCGCCCTGGACGACGCCCACGAACTCCTCCGGGGTGACGACCTCCACGTCCATCACCGGCTCCAGCAGGACGGGCGTGGCCTTGCCCAGTGCCTCCTTCGCCGCCAGCGAGCCGGCGATCTTGAACGAGCGCTCGGAGGAGTCCACGTCGTGGTACTGCCCATCCACGAGACGCACCTTGACGTCCACCACCGGATAGCCGGCCAGCGTGCCGCTCTGCAGCGCCTCCTCGGATCCCTGCCGGACCGCCGGGATGAACTCCCGGGGCACGACGCCGCCCTTCACCGCGTCCTCGAACTGGAAGCCCGAGCCCGGCTCCCCGGGCTCCATCTCGATCACCGCCACGCCGAAGTCGCCGGAGCCGCCGGTCTGCTTGATGTAACGCCCCTCGACCCGCACCGGCCTGGTGATGGTCTCCTTGTAGGCCACCTGCGGCGGGCCGACGTTCGCCTCGACGCGGAACTCGCGCAGCAGGCGGTCCACGATGATCTCCAGGTGCAGCTCTCCCATGCCGGAGATGATGGTCTGGCCCGTCTCCGGATCGGTGGCTACGCGAAACGACGGATCCTCCTGGGCCAGCCGCTCCAACGATTGGCCCAGACGATCCATGTCCGCCTTGGTCTTGGGCTCGATGGCGATGGAGAGCACCGGCGCCGGAAAGGTCATCGCCTCCAGGGCGACGGGCGCGCTCGGATCGCACAGCGTGTCCCCGGTGGCCACGATCTTGAGACCGACCACGGCCACGATGTCGCCGGCGAAGGCCTCCGGGAGCTCCTGACGCTTGTTGGCGTGCATCTGCAGCAGTCGTCCCACACGGCCCTTGCGCCCGCGGTTCGCGTTGAGCACCGCGTCGCCGGTCTTCACGTGGCCCGAGTAGACGCGCACGTAGGTGAGGTGGCCCACGTGCTTGTCGCTGGCGAGCTTGAACGCCAGCGCCGCGAAGGGCTCCCGGTCGTCGGCCTTGCGGTGGAGGACCTCGCCCGTGTGGGGATGCACGCCCTCGATGGCCGGCACGTCCAGCGGCGAGGGCAGGTACGCGACGATGGCATCGAGAAGCGGCTGCACGCCCTTGTTCTTGAACGACGAGCCGCACAACACCGGAACCACCCGGAGCTGGAGCGTCGCCTCGCGCAGCGCCTTGCGCAGCAGGTCGGGCGCGATCGGCTCGCCCTCCAAGTACCGCGCCATCAGGGTGTCGTCGCAGTCGGCGGCCGCCTCGATCAGCGTCTCGCGCGCGGCCTGCACCGCCGACGCCATCTCCGCGGGAACCTCGTCCAACCGGAAGGCCGCGCCGAGCGACTCGTCGTCCCAGCGGATCGCGCGAGGCTCCACCAGGTCCACCACGCCGCGGAACCCGTCCTCGCTGCCGATGGGGAGCTGCACGGGAATCGCGTTGGCACCGAGCCGCTCCCGCATCATCTGCACCACGTGCTCGAAGTCCGAGCCCACGCGGTCCAGCTTGTTCACGAAGGCGATGCGGGGCACCCGGTAGCGGTCGGCCTGGCGCCAGACGGTCTCGGACTGGGGCTCGACGCCCCCGACGCCGCAGAAGACGGCGATGGCCCCGTCCAGCACGCGCAGCGAGCGCTCCACCTCGATGGTGAAGTCCACGTGACCGGGCGTGTCGATGATGTTGATGCGGTGGTCCTTCCACGAGCAGGTGGTGGCGGCCGAGGTGATCGTGATGCCGCGCTCCTGCTCCTGCTCCATCCAGTCCATGGCCGCGGAGCCCTCGTGGACCTCCCCCATCTTGTAGGTGACGCCGGTGTAGTAGAGGATGCGTTCGGTGGTGGTGGTCTTGCCGGCATCGATGTGGGCCATGATGCCGATGTTCCGGATTCTCTCGAGCGGCGCCGTGCGGGGCATCTGGATTCGCCTCTTCGAGCCATGAAGCGCCGGCGCGGCCGCGGCTACCACCGGTAGTGCGCGAAGGCCTTGTTCGCGTCCGCCATCCGGTGGGTGTCCTCGCGTTTCTTGACGGCCTCGCCTCGCTCGTTGGCGGCGTCGATCAGCTCGTTGGCAAGCTTCTCGCGCATGCTCTTGCCGTCGCGGGAGCGCGCATAGTCCGCGATCCAACGCATGGCCAGGGAGGTGGCGCGCTCCGGACGCACCTCCACGGGCACCTGGTAGGTGGCGCCGCCCACCCGACGCGACTTCACCTCGATGCGAGGGCGCACGTTCTCCAGGGCGCGACGAAACATGGCCAGGGGATCGTTGCGCGTCTTGCTCTCGATCATCTCGAAGGCGCCATACACGATGCGCTCGGCGGTGTTCTTCTTGCCATTGCGCATCATGATGTTCATGAAGCGGCTCACCATCCGATCGTTGTACTTGGGATCGGCCAGCGGAATGCGTTTGCGGACTTCTCGTCGACGGGGCATGGTCGGCCTCGGCCTACTTGGGCCGCTTCGCGCCGTACTTGGAGCGACTCTGGTTGCGGTCCGCGACGCCCGTCGTGTCGAGCGTGCCGCGCACGATGTGGTAGCGGACGCCCGGGAGATCCTTCACGCGTCCGCCGCGCACGAGCACCACGGAGTGCTCCTGCAGGTTGTGTCCGACGCCCGGGATGTACGCCCACACCTCGCGCCCGTTGGTGAGACGCACGCGCGCGACCTTGCGCAGCGCCGAGTTCGGCTTCTTGGGCGTCTGCGTGCACACGCGCACGCACACGCCGCGCCGCTGCGGCGAGCGATCGAGGTCGGGCGACTTGGACTGGCCGCGTCGGCGCTCCCGCCCGCGTCGCACCAGCTGCTGGATGGTGGGCATTGCCTTCCTTTCGAGGCGTTTCCAAACGGAACTCGCCCCCCGTGACCCCCCCGCGGGCAACGAAGAGACCGGAGGACCGGGCCTCGGGTCGAGCACTCTCCGTCGCGCCGGGACGGGCCTCAGCAAGGGCGACTGAAATCCGAAAACCGACGCAGGTTAGCGGCCTTCCGCCCCCTGTCAACGGGTCGCTGAGGGTCCCTTCCGGGGCCTCGAGCAGGGGGCGGCGGCGCTGCCTAGACTCCCTCCGGGGATTCCTGGGGCGCCAGCGGGACGCCCAGATCCGCGGCCTCCTCCGAAGGCGCGAGCAGCTCCTCCTCCGGCGGCGCCAGCAGCTCCTCGGGCGCGTCGATCTGGATCCCGATGTTCTGGTAGCGCGCCATCCCCGTCCCCGCCGGGACGAGGCGGCCCATGATCACGTTCTCCTTGAGCCCGTGCAGGTAGTCCGTCTTGCCCCAGATGGCGGCCTCCGTCAGCACCTTGGTGGTCTCCTGGAAGGAGGCCGCGGAGATGAAGGACTCCGTCGAGAGCGAGGCCTTGGTGATGCCGAGCAGCAGCGGCTCGGCCACCGCGGGCTTCTTGCCCTGCTCGCGCATCTCCCGGTTCGTGCGCTCGAAGATCGCCTTGTCCGCCTGCTCGCCCACCAGGAAGTCGGTGTCCCCGGCCTCCTTGATGCGCACGCGCCGCAGCATCTGGCGCACGATGATCTCGATGTGCTTGTCGTTGATCTTCACACCCTGGAGGCGGTAGACCTCCTGCACCTCGTCCACCAGGTACTTGGCCAGCTCCTTCACGCCCTTGATGCGCAGGACGTCGTGGGGGTTCGAGGAGCCGTCCATGAGCGCCTCGCCCGCGCGCACGCGATCCCCCTCGCGCACGGCTACGTGCTTGCCCTTCGGGATCAGGTACTCCCGCGGCTCCTCGTCCTCCTCGTCCGGCCGGACGAACACGCGCCGGCGTCCCCGCACATCGGAGCCGAACTCCACGGTCCCGTCGATCTCGCTCACGATGGCGAATTCCTTGGGCTTGCGGGCCTCGAAGAGCTCCGCCACCCGCGGGAGACCCCCCGTGATGTCCTTGGTACGCGTGATCTCACGCGGGATCTTGGCCACCACGTCGCCCGCGGAAACCGCCTCCCTTTCCTTCACGGCCACGTAGGCGCCCACCGGAAGCTGGGCCTGGTGCCGCACCTCCCCGCTCTCGTCCAGGATCCCCAGACGCGGCCTCAGCTCCGGGTCCTTCGACTCGGTGATCACCTTCGAGGACATGCCCGTGAACTCGTCCACCTGCTCGCGCATGGTGGCGCCCTCGAGGATGTCCGCGTAGCGCGCGGTGCCGGCCACCTCCGCCAGGATCGGGTTCGCGAACGGGTCCCACTCGAGGAGGACGTCGCCCGGCTTCACGGCCTGCTCGTCCGCCACGCGCACCCGGGCGCCGTAGACCACCGGATGGCGCTCGCGCTCGTGACCGCTCGCGTCGTAGACGGCGATCTCGCCGTGGCGATTCATGGCGATCTGACGCCCCTGCCGATCGGCCGCGGTGCGCAGGTCGAGGAAGCGGACCTCGCCCTCGTTGCGGGCCTCGGCGCTGGACTGCTCCGCGCGCCGGGTGGCCGTGCCGCCGATGTGGAAGGTGCGCATGGTGAGCTGGGTCCCCGGCTCACCGATCGACTGGGCCGCGATCACGCCCACGGCCTCCCCCAGGTTCACCATCTCGCCCCGGGCCAGGTCGCGCCCGTAGCAGCGCACGCAGACGCCGCGCTCCGCCTCGCAGGTGAGCACCGATCGGATCATCACGCGCTCGATGCCCGCATCCTCGATCTGACGCACCTTCTCCTCGTCGATCTCCTCGCCGGCCGCCGCCAGCATCCTGTCGTCGCGCGGGTCCTTGATGTCGCGCAGCGCCACGCGGCCGAGAATCCGCTCCCCGATCGGCTCGATCACGTCGCCCGCCTCCACCAGCGAGCCCATCTCCAGACCGTCTTCCGTCTCGCAATCCTCCTCGCGGATGATCATGTCCTGCGCCACGTCCACCAGACGACGGGTCAGGTAGCCGGAGTTCGCGGTCTTGAGCGCCGTGTCGGCCAGACCCTTGCGCGCGCCGTGCGTCGAGATGAAGTACTGGAGCACCGAGAGCCCCTCGCGGAAGTTCGAGGTGATGGGCGTCTCGATGATCTCGCCGGAGGGCTTGGCCATGAGCCCCCGCATCCCGGCCAGCTGCCGCATCTGCTGAGCGGAGCCGCGGGCCCCGGAGTCGGCCATCATGTAGATCGAGTTGAAGCTGGGCACCCGCGCGGTCTTGCCCTCGGCGTCCTTCACCACGTCGGTCCCGATGTTCTCCATCATCTGGCCGGCCACGCGATCGGTGGCCTCGGCCCAGATGTCGATCACCTTGTTGTAGCGTTCTCCGTCGGTGATCAGGCCCTCCTGGTACTGCTGCTCGATGTTGCGTACCTGGGCGTTCGCCTGGGTGATCACGTTCTCCTTGTCCTGCGGAACGACCATGTCGTCCACGCAGAAGGAGATGCCGGCCTTGGTGGCGTACTGGTAGCCGAGCGTCCGGAGCTGGTCGGCCAGGAGCACGGTGGCCTTGTTGCCGAGACGGCGGTAGGCCTGGTCGATCAGCTCGCCGAGCGCCTTCTTGTCCAGCACCTTGTTCATGATGTCGAACGGGATCTCGTCGGGGACGATCTCGCGCAGCAGCACGCGTCCAACCGTCGTCTCCACCGGGGACCCGTCCATGCGCACGTGGATCTGCGCGTGGAGATCGACCTCCTCGGCGTCGAAGGCGCAGCGCACCTCCTCCGGGCTGGAGAAGCGCATGCCCTCCCCGCGAGCGCCGGCGCGCTCCCGCGTCATGTAGTAGCCGCCCAGCACGATGTCCTGCGTGGGACCGATCACGGGCCGGCCGGTCGCCGGGCTCAGGATGTTGTTGGTGGACATCATGAGCACGCGCGCCTCGATCTGCGCCTCCACGCTGAGCGGGACGTGCACGGCCATCTGGTCGCCGTCGAAGTCGGCGTTGTAGGCGGCGCACACCAGCGGGTGGAGCTGGATCGCCTTGCCGTCGATGAGCTGCGGCTCGAAGGCCTGGATGCCCAGGCGGTGCAGGGTCGGCGCGCGGTTGAGCATGACGGGGTGCTCCTGAACCACCTCCGCCAGGATGTCCCACACCTCCGGCCGCTCCTTCTCGACCATCTTCTTGGCGGCCTTGATGGTGGTCACGTAGCCGCGCTGCTCCAGCTTCGAGTAGATGAAGGGCTTGAACAGCTCGAGGGCCATGCGCGTGGGCAGGCCGCACTGGTGGAGCCGCAGCTCGGGGCCCACGACGAT
>JBFGJV010000183.1:0-6299 GCA_041577015.1 Myxococcota bacterium | reverse complement strand
CCCGGCCCCGAAGCGGCCCACGATCTCGTGGGGCAGCGTGCCCTTCACCAGGGGCACGCGCAGCAGGCCCTTGCGGGCCCGCTCCACGCCCTTGCGGATCGCCTCGGGCACCTCGCTCGCCTTGCCCAGGCCCACGCCGACCACCCCGGCCCCGTCTCCCACCACCACCAGGGCGCTGAAGCTGAAGCGCCGACCGCCCTTCACGACCTTGGCGACGCGATTGATGTTCACCACCCGATCGCTGAGCTCGTAGTCGTTCGGATTGAGTCGTTCCCGACGCACGCCCGCCTTCATCAGAATCGAAGCCCCGCCTCTCGGGCCGCATCGGCCAACGCCTTGACCCGCCCGTGGTACAGAAAGCCGTTGCGGTTGAAGACGACGCGCTCGATGCTCCGCTCGCGGGCCACCGCCGCGATGGCCTCGCCCACGCGACGCGCGGCCTCCACGTTTCCGGTCGCCTTCAGCCCCTCCGACACCGCCGTCAAGCGACTGGAGGCCGCTCCCAGCGTGCGTCCGCTGGCGGGATCCACCAGCTGGGCGTAGATGTGCCGGGCGCTGCGGTACACAGTCAGGCGCACGGGATCGTCCCCCGTCACCCGACCCAGGGAGCGTGCCCGGCGCGCCTGCCACTTGGCCTTCTTCGGATCGCGCGTCTTGCGCCTCATCTCGACCTCACGCCGCTCCGGCCTTGCCGACCTTGCGACGAATGCGCTCGCCGGCGTAGCGGATTCCCTTGCCCTTGTACGGCTCCGGGGGACGCACGCTGCGGACGTCCGCCGCGAACTGGCCCACCTGGGCGCGGTCGGCTCCGGCGATCCGGATGCGGTTGCCGTCCACCGAAACCTCGAGACCCTTCGGGACCTCCATCACCACGGGATGCGAGTACCCGACGCTGAGGTTGAGCTTGCCTCCCTTGCTCTCGGCGCGGTAGCCGACGCCTTCCACCTCGAGCTCCTTCTGGAAGCCTTCGCTCACGCCTCGCACCATGTTCGCCACCAACGCCCGCGTCAGCCCATGCAGGGCGCGCGTGGGCTTGCGGTCGTCGGGACGCCTGCACTGGATCTCTCCGTCCGTGACCTCCAGCTCGATCAGGGCGGGAACGCGCTCCGCGAGCCTTCCCTTGGGCCCACTCACGCGCACCTCCCCCTCGCCCTGCTCGAGCGTCACACCCTTGGGCAGCGGAATGGGTCGGCGTCCGATACGCGACACGGCTACCAGACCTCGCACAAGAGCTCGCCGCCGACCGACGCCTCGCGCGCCGCGCGGTCCGAGAGGATGCCCCGGGAGGTGGACAGGATGGCCACGCCCAGCCCGCGCCTCACGCGCGGAATCTCCCTGGCCCCGACGTAGACCCGCCGCCCCGGTCGGCTGATGCGGCGCATGCCGTCCAGGACGGGGACACCGGATTCGTCGTACCGGACCGAGAGCACCAGGGTTGCGCGACCCTCGCGCGCCTCCACCTGCACGTTCTCCAGATAGCCCTCCTGCTCGAGAACCCGCGCCACGGCCAGCTTGAGCCGCGACGAGGGGCAGGCGGCGTGGGCATGACGCGCCTGCGCGGCGTTGCGCACGCGGGCCAGCATGTCGGAGATCGGATCGGTCATCATGGCCGTTACCAGCTCGACTTCGTCACGCCGGGGATCTTCCCCTCCAGCGCGAGGTTTCGAAAACAGATCCGGCACAGCGCGAAGCGCCGGTAGTAGCCCCGGGCACGCCCGCAGCGGCGACAGCGGTTGTACGCCCGGGCGGCAAACTTGGGTTTGCGCTCGGCCTTCGCGATCAGTGACTTCTTGGCCACGCTCGTGCTCCTCGTTCCCGTGTCACGCCCGGAAGGGGACGCCGAGATGCGCCAGCAGCGCCTTGCCCTCGGCATCGTTCCTTGCGGTCGTGCAAACCGTCACGTTCATTCCCGTGATGCGTTCCACCTGGTCGTAATCCACCTCGGGGAAGATGATCTGTTCCCGGATGCCCAGCGTGTAGTTCCCGCGCCCGTCGAAGGCCTTCGAGGAGACGCCCTTGAAGTCCCGGACGCGCGGGAGCGCCACGTTGACCAGCCGATCCAGGAACTCCCACATGCGGTCCCCACGCAGCGTGACCATGCAGCCCACGGGCTGGCCCGCCCGGAGCTTGAAGTTCGCGATGGACTTGCGGGCCCGGCGCACGATGGCCTTCTGGCCGGTGATGACGCCAAGCTCCTCCGACGCCTTCTCCAGCAGCTTGGCGTTCTGGGTGGCCTCCCCGAGACCGACGTTCACGATGATCTTCTGGACCCGCGGAACCTGGTTTACGTTCCGGTACCCGAACTCCTCGGAGAGCTTGGCCACGATCTCGCTCCGGTAGCGGTCCAGCAGGCGCGCTGCCATCTACAGCACCTCCGGGGCGAGCGAGATGATCTTCATGAAGCGCCGACCGCGCAGCTCCCGTGCCACCGGCCCGAAGATGCGGGTGCCGATCGGCTCGCGCTGGTTGTCGATGAGCACCGCGGCGTTGTCGTCGAAGCGGATGTAGGACCCGTCGGGCCGCGCCACGCTCTTGCGCGTGCGCACGACGACGGCCTTGCGGACGTCACCCTTCTTGACCCGCCCGTTGGGGATCGCGTCCTTCACGGAGACGACGATGATGTCTCCGATGGAGGCATAGCGGCGTCGCGTCCCCCCGAGCACGCGGATGCAAGCCACCTTACGCGCCCCCGAGTTGTCGGCGACTTCCAGCGTGGATTCCTGCTGGATCATCGCAGCCTCTCTACACCCCCGTGGCCTTGGACAGGGTGGCCTGCACCTTCCAGCGCTTGCGCTTCGAGAGCGGTCGGTGCTCGATGATGCGCACCCGGTCTCCCACCTTGCAGCCGTTGGCTTCGTCGTGAGCCATGAAGCGCGAGTAGCGCCGCACGTACTTGGCGTAGGTCTGATCCGGCACCAGACGCTCCACGCGCACGACGACGGTCTTCTCCATCTTGTCGCTGATCACGGTTCCGACCAGCGTTCGACGCATGCCTCGCGCGTTCATGCCGCGCCTCCCCGCTTGTCGTGCAGCACGGTTTCGAGCCTGGCGATGTCACGCCGCAGCAGGTTCAGGCGCGCGGTGTCCTCCAGCTGGCCGGTGGCGTGGCGCACCCGGGCGCTGAACAGCTCCTGGCGCAGCTCCTGACGCTTGGCGACGAGCTCGTCCGGAGAGAGCTCGCGAAGCTCCTTGGCCTTCACACCAACTCCTCCCGGGCAACGACGCGCGTGATCAGCGGAAGCTTGTGTGCGGCGAGGCGGAAGGCCTCGACCGCGACGGTGCGCGGAACGCCCTCCATCTCGTAGAGCATGCGTCCGGGCTTCACGACGCTGACCCACTCCTCGACGTTTCCCTTGCCCTTGCCCATCCGCGTCTCGGCCGGCTTCTTGCTGATGGGCTTGTCGGGAAAGATGCGGATCCAGATCTTTCCACCGCGCTTCACGTGACGGGTCATGGCCACGCGGGCGGCCTCGATCTGCCGCGCACTCACGCGGCCCCGTCCCACGGCCTGCAGCCCGAAGTCGCCGAACGCGAGCTCGCTGCCGCGGTAGGCCTTGCCCCGCATGCGACCTTTCTGCTGCTTCCGATGCTTGACCTTCTTGGGCTGAAGCATGCTCTACCTGCCGGCCTCCTCCTGGAGGCGCTGGGAGAGGCCACCCCGGCGCAGCTCCTTGTCCGCGATATCACCCTTGAAGATCCAGCACTTGACGCCGATCACCCCGTACGTGGTCTTGGCCTCCGCCAGCCCGTAGTCGATGTCCGCGCGCAGCGTGTGCAGCGGAACGCGGCCCTCGCGGTACCACTCCCGGCGCCCCATCTCGGCGCCGCCCAGGCGTCCGGCGCACTGGATCCGCACGCCCTGGGCGCCGAACTTCATGGTCGACGTGACGGCCTTCTTCATGGCGCGCCGGAACGCCACGCGACGCTCCAGCTGAAGCGCCACGTTCTCCGCCACCAGCTTGGCGTCCAGCTCGGCCTTACGGATCTCCTTGATGTTGACGAAGATCTCGCCGCTCGTGAACCCCGCGAGGTCCTTGCGCAGCGTCTCCACCTCCGCGCCGCGCTTTCCGATCAGGATCCCGGGGCGTGCGGTGTGGATGTTCAACACCACCTTGTCACCGGTTCGCTCCACCACCACCTTGGAGATTCCGGCGTGATACAGCTTCTTCTTGATGTAGTCGCGGATCCGGACGTCTTCGTGCAGCTGGTCCGCATAGCGTCGCTCCGAGAACCACGACGACTGCCAGCCGTAGAGCGTTCCGAGTCGGAATCCGTAGGGGTGGACCTTCTGTCCCAAGCTTGAGTCCTCCGCTGCTAGCGCTCGGCCAGCTCCACGGTGACGTGGCTGAAGCGTTTCTGGATCCACGTGGCCCGGCCCTGGGCCCGAGGGCGAATGCGCCACGCGCTCGAGCCCTCGTCCACGGCGATGCAACGGACCACGAGGTTGTCGATGTCGATGCCAGCCTTGTCGCGCTCGTTCTTCTGCTCCGCATTGGCCACGGCGGAGCGCACGAGCTTGGCGAGTGGTCGCGCCGCCCGGCGCGGCGAGAGCGACAGGATCGCGAGGGCATCCTCCACGCCGCGGCCGCGAATCTGGTCCGCCACCAGTCGCGCCTTGCGCGGACTGCCGCGAAAATCCCTCAATCTTGCACGGACGCGCATCTCCGCCATGTCTACCTCGTGGTCTTGGCCTTGCGGTCGGAGGCGTGACCGGTGAACTTGCGCGTCGGCGAAAACTCGCCCAAGCGGTGTCCCACCATGTTCTCCGTCACGTACACGGGAACGAACAGCTTTCCGTTGTGGACCTGGAAGGTCATCCCGATCATCTCGGGCGTGATCATCGATCGCCGCGACCAGGTTCGGATCACCTGCTTGCTCCCGGAGCGCGTGACCTGGTCGATCCGGCGCTGGAGACTCGCCTCCACGTAGGGGCCCTTCTTGAGCGAGCGCGCCATCAGCGCTTCCTCCCCCGTCGCTTCACGATGTAGCGGTTGCTGCGTTCGTTGCGGCGCGTCTTGTGGCCCTTGGTAGGCACGCCCCAGGGCGTGCAGGGATGGCGTCCGCCCGACGAGCGCCCCTCGCCGCCGCCCATCGGATGGTCGACGGGGTTCATGGCCACCCCGCGCACGTTCGGCCTCCGACCCTGCCAACGCGCGCGACCCGCCTTGCCGAGGCTCAAGTTCTCGTGCTCGAGGTTGCCCACCTGGCCCACCGTGGCGGAGCAGCGCACGTGGACCAGCCGGTTCTCGCCGCTGGGCATGCGCAGTGTGGCGTAGCTGCCCTCGCGCGCCATCAGCTGCGCTCCGCCTCCCGCGGCCCGCACCATCTGGGCGCCCTTGCCGGGCTTGAGCTCGATGGCGTGGACCACCGTGCCCAGCGGGATCCGCTCGAGGGGGAGCGCGCAGCCGGGACGGATCTCGGCGTCGGGGCCCGAGCTCACCTCGTCGCCCACGCGGAGCCCGAGCGGCGCCAGGATGTAACGCTTCTCGCCGTCGCGGTAGTGCAGGAGCGCCAGGTGGGCGGAACGGTTCGGGTCGTACTCGATCGAAGCCACCTTGGCCGGTACCCCGGGCTTGTTGCGCCGGAAGTCCACGCGGCGGTAGAGGCGCTTGTGCCCGCCCCCGCGCTGCCACACGGTCACGTGCCCGTGGGAGTTGCGGCCGCCCGACTTCGAGACGCGCCCCTCGACGAGGGCGCGCTCGGGACGCTTGCTCTCCACGGCGGCGAACTCGGACACGCTCATGCCGCGGCGTCCGGGAGACGTGGGCTTGTAGTTCTTGACCGGCATCTTCGGCTAGACCCCTTCGAAGAACTCGATCGACTGGCCCTGGGCCAGCCGCACCATGGCCTTCTTCCACTGCGGGCGGTAGCCCTCGAAGCGTCCCAGGCGTCGCTTGCGCCGCGGCATGCGCGCGGTACGCACCTCCACGACGTTGACCTGGAACAGCTCCTCTACGGCCCGCCGGATCTCGTGCTTCGTGGCGCGCGGATCCACCGCGAACTGCACCTCGTTGCGCTCCTCGCGCGCGATGTTGCTCTTCTCCGTGACGAGCGGCCGGCGGATGATCTGGTGCACGTTCACGAGGAGGTCTCCTGGGACGGCGTGCCCAGCCGCCGCTGCACCGCCTCGAGCCCCGCCCGGGTCAGCAGGAGCCGCGGGTGGCGCAGCACGTCGTACACGTTGAGACCCTCGGCCCGGAGCACGAGCGCCCAGGGGAGATTCCGCGCCGCGCGCTCGAGGTGCGGCTCGACCTCGCCGGTCACGATCAACACCGGCTCGGCCGCCCCGAGCCCCAGCT
>JBFGJV010000182.1:0-6338 GCA_041577015.1 Myxococcota bacterium | reverse complement strand
GGGGCGCTGGTGCAGGCAGGCCTCTACCGGCACGTGGCGGTGGTGGGCGGAGGCTCGCTGGCCAAGCTCGGCATGAAGCTGCTGGCCTTCCTGGAGCACGGTCTGCCGATCCTCGAGGACTGCCTGGCCTCGATGGCGGTGCTGGTCACGCCGGACGACGGCGAGAGCCCGGTGCTGCGTCTCGAGCCCGGGGCCGTCGGGATGGCCCCGATCGGCGCCAGCACGTCGGACGAGGCGGTGTACCGTAGCCTGCTGCTCGAGCCGCTCCAGGCGCTCGGGCTCCGGGTGACGGACGTGGACCGCTTCGCCCCCGAGCTCCACAACCCCGAGATCATGGAGTTCGCGGGCTCCGGAGACGTGGCGTACAAGAACTACCGCAACATCGCCGCGATGGCGGTGCTGGCGGGCCAGGTGGAGCGGTCGGAGATGGAGCGCTTCGTGTCGCGCATCGCCATGCCCGGATTCGCGCCCACCCAGGGCCACATCCCCTCGGCGGTGGCCTACCTCGGCCACGCGGTCCGGGCGTTGCGCCGTGGCGAGGCGCGGCGGATCCTCTTCCTGGCCAAGGCGAGCCTGTTCCTGAACCGCATCACGGATCTGTACGACGGGGTCTCGTTCCTGTTGGAGGCGAACCCACGAGCCTGAACGGAGGGAGGCACGCAGCATGCTGAAGGGCAAGAAGGCGCTCGTGTTCGGAGAGCGCGACGACATTCCGGCCCCGACCATCCGCAGCTGCCTCGAGGCCGCGGGCGCCGAGGTGGTCTACGAGACCACATCCTGCTTCGTCTGAACGTCGGCCGGCGCCGCCGGTCTGGCGGAGCAGGAGCAGGTGAAGCGCCTGGCGGAGCGCTACGGGACCGAAGCTCTCGTGGTGGTCTTCGGCCTGAACCAGCCCCACAACCTGCGCATCATGGCGACGACCTTTCGGGAGGGCGACCCCAGCTACACGGGTGCGCTGGCCGGCGTCGCGCTCGGCCTGCGCAGCTACCACATCCTCGAGCTCCGGGACGAGATCCCGCCCGAGGTGTGGCGCGAGCACATGGCCATGGAGGAGCTCGAGATCGGTGAGGAACGCGCGGCGGAGCTCTGCAACCTGATGCGCGAGCTGCGCGGCGGCTAGCTCACTCGAAGATCGTCTGCTTCTCCACGGCCGTCGCCAGCGCGCGCAGCGCCGTCTCCAGCAGCCGGCGGCGCAGCGCACGCTCCTCGGCGGGCGGCTTGCCGGGATCGCCCAGGGGATGGGGGATCGCCACGCTCGGGACGATGCGGTTGGCGCCCACCGTCTTCGAGATCGGCACGATCGAGCACACGTGGGCCACCGGCAGCCCCGCGCGCTCGATCTCCTTGCTCATCGTTGCGCCGCAACGAGTGCACGTCCCTCAGGTGGAGGTCAGGATCACCGCCTGCACGCCGTCCGCCACCAGGCGCGCCGCGATCTCCCGTCCGAAGCGGCGCGCCTGCTCCACGGAGGTGCCGTTGCCCACGGTGACGTAGTAGCGCTCGTGGAGGCGCCCGATGCGTCCCGCGCGTTCCAGGACGCGCATCTCGTCCACCGGAAGCACGCGGTTCGGGTCGGCGTTGGCGAAGGTGGGATCGTAGCCGCCGTGCGCCGTCTGGTGCGTCTGCGCGGTGAGGCCGTCGAGCCCCTGGAGCGAGTAGGCGGCGAACTTCGAGGCGCTCGCCGCCTCGATGCGATCCGGGTTGCCGCGTGGCACGATGCCGCCCGAGGTGACCAGCGCGATGGTGGCCGAGGCCGGATCGTCCAGGGGCGGCGCGGGTGCGACGCGATCGAAGACCGGCAGACGGTACTCGGTGACGAAGGGCTCCCCGCGCAGCTTGGCCAGGAGCATGGCGACGGCCCGCTCGGCTCCCGTCTTCTCGGCCTCGACGTTGCGGCGCCGGCCCTGGGGCAACGTGCCGTCGCGCTGCGGGTCCAGAGCCTCGCCCTGCAGGAGCTTGCGTCCCGCGCGCAGCATGGCCTCGAGGGCGTCGCGCATGCCCATCACGTCGGCGGCGGTCCCGACCACGACGACCTCGCGCCGGTGGGCGTCCGCGCCGGGGTTGTCCGGGTGCATGCCGGCGAGCGCCGGGATGCCGAGCCGCTCCCGGACGCCGCGGCATACGGCGCCGCAGGCGAGCCCGTAGCGCCCCGCCCCGAAGGCCGGCCCCGCCAGCAGCAGGTCCGGTCGCTCTCCGCGGCTCTTCTCGCGCGCCGCGAGCGCGGCGCAGATCTCCTCCGCGGCGCGCTCGGGCTGCTGGGCGGCGTAGTTGTCGCCGCACACCACCGTCACCCACACCTCCACGTCGGGAGCGAGCGTCTCGAGCAGGCGCCCCGGGCCCCGCGCGCCCTCCTCCAGACGCGGCGGCAGGTCCGCCTCCTCCTCGCCCCCGAAGCCGCCGAAGAACTGGTTCACGTAGTGCACGAGACGCAGCTTGCGAGCCATGCTCAGACCTCGCGGCAGGTGAGGCGCTCGAAGCCGATCTGGTTGGTGGAGCCCAGGAGCGTCTGGAGCTCCACCTCCACGCCACCGTCCGGCCGCAGGCTCTCGGCGAAGGCGCCCGCCAGGCGCGGCACGCTCTCCATGGGCCCGAGCGTGCGCTGTACGGGCGGCAGCACCACGCGTGCGTTGGCGTTCCCTACCGAGACCAGGGCGTCGGCCTCGGGTGTGGCGTCGGCCAGCGACTGCGACGCTCCGTCTGCGCCGGCGAACTCGTCCGTAAGGGCCACGGCGCGGATGCCAGCGCCCTCCAGCCCCCGGATCAGCAGCATCAGGTCGGCATCCGGGTTCCCAAAGCCCTCCTTGGCGAGCACCGCGCCGTGAGCGCCGAGCTCGCTCACCAGGGCCGCGGCGGCGTGCGCCGAGGCCTCCTTCTCGGCCAGGCGCGTGGGCGCGTTGGTGAGCACGACGCCCTCGAAGTCCAGCTCCGAGCCGTGACGCGCCAGGAGCGCGCGCACCACCGCGTCGTTCTGGTGATGCCAGGTGGTGTTCTTGTCGCAGGCGGAGACGCAGTTGCCGGAGACCACGCCGCCGTCCAGCAGGAAGGCCGGGTTCACGCTTCGGGGCAAACCTTCGCGGGCGTTGCGCCCCTCCACCCAGTTGTCGTGGAGCAGGCCCTGGGAGAGCAGCATGGCCACGTAGACCACCCGCGGCAGGTCGCCGCCGCACGCGGTCTCCTCGGGCGCCACGCGTTCGATCCGATCGGGCTCGACGCCGGCGCCGACGCGCCCGAGGAACGCGGCGGCCGCGAGGCCAGCCTCGCGCACCACCCGCTCACGGCGGTGGGCGTCGAGCTCCGGTGCGGCGTCCACCTCCAGGACCAGGAGCGACAGGCGCGAGAAGGGGGTGTGCGCGGCGCCGGGCCCGCTCATGTCGATGAGCCCTTCCTGGAAGCCCACGATCTGTCCGCAGCTGACGACCGCCACGTTCGCCAGCGCATGCGTGCGTCCCTCCCCGATTCGACCCCCCCGCATCTTGAGGCGCGGCTCGATCACGTCCTTCACGCACGCGATGCGCGTGGACTCCCCGGGCCGCGCCACGTGCACCTGCAAGGAGCGGATGCCCTCGACCTCGTGGCTCAGGTGGGCGCGCAGGGCGTCGGCCTCCACCTGGAGGGTGCTCGCGACGAGCTCGGTGCGACGGCCCAGCTCGAGTCGCTCCACGCCGACGTGACCCAGCTCGAAAGCCATCCGGTCAGGGCCGTCCGGGGAAGGAGGCCAGCGCCGCGAGCGCCTCGTCCACGTCGGCCTCGGTGTGCTCCGCCGAGAGCTGGAAGCGGATCTCCTCGTCGCCGCGGGGCACCACCGGATGGGCGAGGCCGGTGGCGAGGACGCCGTGGCGACGCAGGTGCTCCACCAGCGCGGCGGTCTTCGCGGTGTCCCGCACCAGGAGCGGGACGACGGGATGCTCGCCCGGGATGGTGTCGTAGCCGAGCTTCTCGAGTCCCGTCTGGAAGCGCCGCGTCATGGCGCGCAGGTGGGCGAGCCAGCCGCGCCCGGCCTCGCTCTCCAGCAGCTCGAGGGCGCGCTCGGCGGCCGCGGCCTCGGCAGGCGTGATGGGGTTCGAGTAGACGTAGAAGGGCGCCGTCTCGCGCAGCCAGTCGATCAGCACCGCGTCGCCCACCAGATAGCCCCCGTTCACCCCCAGCGCCTTGCCGAGCGTCGCCACCAGCAGGTCGGCCCGCGCGCCGGTCACCTCCTCGGTGCCGCGGCCCGTCTGGCCGAGGGCGCCGACCCCGTGCGAGTCGTCCACCACGACGATCACGTTCTCCGGGAAGCGCTCGTCCCAGCGCCGGGCCAGGCGCTCGATCTCGGCCAGCGCGGCGTGATCACCGCGCATGCTGAAGACCCCGTCCGTCACGACCACCGCCCGACGGCAGGCGCCGGCCGCCCGGGCGAGCCCCGCCTCCAGCTCCGCGAGATCCAGGTGGCGGAACACGTGCTTCTGGGCCGGACGCGCCAGCCGGATCGCGTTGATGATGCAGTTGTGGTTCAGCTCGTCGCTCAGCACCGCCGTCTCGGGCGAGAGCAGCGGCGGCAGGATCCCCATCACCGTGGCGTAGGCGGAGCTGAACGCCATGGCCGCCTCGCGACCGTGGAAGCGGGCCAGCCGGCGCTCGAGCGCCACGTGCGGGGCGAAGGTGCCGCTGATGAAGCGCACCGCCTGAGGTCCGGTCCCGAAGCGGCGCGCCGCCTCCTCCTCGGCCGCGATCACCTCCCTGCGCAGCGCCATGCCGAGGTAGCCATTGGAGTTCATGCGCAGGAAGGGCCGCTCCCCCTCCCCGGCCAGCCGATAGCGGGGCCCGCGTCCCGACTCGGGGGGCGCCACCCCGACGAACACCGTCTCGGCACCCTTGCGGGCGCCGGTCCGCTCGAGGCGCTCCAGCTCCCGGGAGAGAATCCGCGTCACGCGGTCGACGGGCATCGGCGGGTACCCCGGTCAGCTCGGCGAGGAGAGCTTCGCCGCAAGCGTGTCCAGCATGTCCTGGCTCATGGCCGCCAGGTCGTAGCGGGGCTTCCAGCCCCACTCCCGGCGCGCGGCGCCGTCGTCCAGGGAGTCGGGCCAGGAGTCCGCGATCGCCTGCAGGCCGGGATCCACCTCGTAGTCCATCACGAAGTCGGGCAGCCGGGTGCGGATCTCGGCCCCGACCTCCTCGGGCGTCGCGCTCAGAGCCGTGACGTTGAAGGCGTTGCGGTGCTCGAGGCGACCGGCGTCGGCCTCCATCAGCTCGATCATCGCGCGGATCGCGTCGGGCATGTACATGAGGTCGAGCCGCGTGTCCGCGCGCAGCGGACAGGTGTAGTGCCGGTAGCGGACCGCCTGATGGAAGATCTCCACGGCATAGTCGGTGGTGCCGCCGCCGGGGGGAGCCACGTGCGAGACGAGCCCCGGCAGCCGCAGGCCCCGCGTGTCCAGGTGGAAGCGCGTGGCGTAGTAGTCGCACAGCAGCTCGCCGGAGACCTTGGTGATGCCGTACATGGTGGTGGGCCGCTGGATCGTGTCCTGGGGCGTGCGCTCCCGGGGCGTCGAGGGTCCGAAGGCGCCGATCGAGCTGGGGAAGAAGACGGCGCAGCGGTGCTGGCGGGCCACCTCCAGCACCCGGTAGAGGCCACCCATGTTGACGTCCCAGGCCACCCGTGGCTTCTCCTCGGCCACGGCGGAGAGCAGCGCCGCCAGGTGGAAGATCGTGCCCACGTCGCGGCGTCGCACCACGTCGTCCACCTGGCGGATGTGCGTACAGTCCAGGTACTCGAAGGGGCCTTCGCTGGCCGGCGCGTGGGGCGGCGGCATGCGAACGTCCGAGGCGACCACGCGCTCGGTGCCGTACGCGTCGCGCAGGGCCGGAAGCAGCTCGGAGCCGATCTGACCCAGCGCGCCGGTGACGAGAATGCGTCGCATGGCGGCTCCCGCAGCGAGGCGGCCGGATGCTAGCAGGCCCGGCGTGAGGGTCCGCCGGCCTCCACGCACAGGGCCACGGCAAGCGCTTCGATGGCGTCGCGCAGCTCCAAGCGCCGAAGCCAGGCCTCGGGAATCGCCTCCGCACCCGCACGGGCGCCGAGCAGGTTGCCCGCGATTGCCCCGGTGCTGTCGCTGTCGCCGTCGTGGTTCACGGCGAGGAGGATCCCCTCCGGCAGGTCCGGCGCGGCCAGGGCGGCGTAGAGTGCAATGGCCAGCGCCTCCTCCGCAACCCATCCCTCCCCGCAGCGGGCGACGCGCTCGGCCGAGGCGGGCCCCGCATCCCGGGCCGCGCGCGCCGCCGCCACCGCACGCTCGGTCTCCTCGTGGGCGGGATGCCGGCGCAGCACCTCGAGCCCCTCGTCGACGGCGTCCTCGAGGTCT
>JBFGJV010000181.1:0-6367 GCA_041577015.1 Myxococcota bacterium | reverse complement strand
CCGACGGGTGAAGGCCCGCTTCCCCATCGAGGTCTGCCTCTCCGTGGGCCTGCTCGGGGAGGAGCACGCCCGCGTGCTGGCCGACGCCGGACTCGACCGGCTGAATCACAACCTGAACACGAGTGAGTCGCACTACCCGGAGATCTGCACCACGCACGCGTACGCGGATCGCGTGCGCACGCTCACCGCTGCCAAGAAGTGCGGCATCGAGCCTTGCAGTGGCTTCATCCTGGGCATGGGCGAGGGCTCGGATGACGTGGTCGAGGTGGCCTTCGCGCTTCGCGAGCTCGAGGTGCCCTCGATCCCCGTGAACTTCCTGATCCCGATCGAAGGCAACCCGGTCACCTCGGACGGGTCCCTCACGCCGGAGCGCTGCCTGCGGGCGCTGTGCCTGATGCGTCTCGTCAATCCGCGCGCGGAGATTCGCGCCGCAGGCGGGCGCGAGGGGCACCTGCGCGGGCTCCAGGCGCTGGCGCTCTGGCCCGCCAACTCGCTCTTCGTGGAGGGCTACCTCACCACCCGTGGCGACGCGGTGCAGGAGACCTACCGCCTGATCCAGGACGCGGGCTTCCAGGTGGAGGGCAACCCGCTCTGGGCGCAGGAGGCCGAGGCGCCCGGGGCGTTCCGCCTCGTGGGCGGCGAGGGGGAGATCATGAGGCCCGACATCGCCGCCGCGCGGCGCGGGCCCAACCGGGCGGCCCCGGAGCGATGAGCGTCGCCGCCGTCGCCGGCGAGGCGCTGGCGGGCATCCGCGCACGCGGCACCTACCGGCGCATGCGCGTGCTCGAGGGCGCCCAGGCCGCGCGCATGCGCGTGGACGGGCGCGACGTGCTGCTCTTCGCGGGCAGCAACTACCTGGATCTGGCCCACCATCTTGAGGTCGTGGAGGCTGCCGCACGCGCCGCCCGCGAGTGGGGCTGCGCGGCGGGGGGCTCGCGTCTCATCACCGGGAACCTCGCCATCCACGAGGCGCTCGAAGCCGAGCTGGCCGCCTTCCTGGGCACCGAGCGCGCCCTGGCCTTCAACACCGGCTACATGGCGAACGTGGGCGTGATCCCGGCGCTGGTGGGGCCGGGTGACGTGGTGCTCTCGGACGCCCTGAACCACGCCTCCCTGATCGACGGCTGCCGGCTCTCCCGGGCCGAGGTGCGCGTGTTCCCGCACGGTGACGTCGGCGCACTCGACGACGCCCTGCGGCGGGCGGCGCGCCCGGGCCGGCGCCTGATGGTGGCGGTGGACGGGGTCTACAGCATGGACGGGGATCTGGCGCCGCTCGGCGAGATCGTCGCGGCGTCGCGCCGCTGGGGCGCCATGGTGCTGCTGGACGACGCCCACGGCACCGGGACGCTCGGGGCCTGCGGCCGCGGCACCGCCGAGCTGCTCGGGGCCGAGGACGGCGTGGACGTCCTGACGGGCACCCTCGGCAAGGCGCTCGGCTCCTTCGGCGCCTTCGTGGCGGGGAGCGCCGGGCTGCGCGATCTCCTCGTGAACGTGGCGCGAAGCTTCATCTTCAGCTGCGCCCTGCCGCCGCCCCAGGTGGAGGCCGCCCGGGCAGCGCTGCGCCTGGTGGCACGCGAGCCCGAGCGTCGCGAGCGGCTCCAGGCCCACGCCGCACGTCTCCGAGCGCAGCTGGCGCGGAACGGGATCTCCACGGCCCCGAGCACGACGCACATCGTTCCGGTGGTGGTGGGCTCGAACGAGCGCACCATGGCCGTGTGCGAGCGACTGCTCGCACGGGGCTACTACGCCCAGGGGATCCGGCACCCCTCCGTACCGGTGGGCACCGCGCGTCTGCGCATCACGCCCATGGCGACCCACCGGAGCGACGAGATCGACGGGCTGGCCGAGGCCGTGGCCCAGGAGCTGGCGGCCACGCCGTGACGGCGGCGGGCGTCTTCGTCACCGGCACGGACACCGGCGTGGGCAAGACGGTCGTGGCCTGTGCCGTGGCCCGGGCGCTCAAGGCCCGGGGCGTGGACGTGGGCGTCATGAAGCCGGTGGAGACCGGGGTGGGCGACGACGGTCCCCTGGATGCCCTGGCGCTGCGGGAGGCGGCCGGCGTCTCGGATCCGATCGAGCGGATCTGTCCCCAGCGCTTCGCCCTGCCGGCGGCGCCGAACGTGGCCGCGGCGGCGGAGGGGCGCCGTGTGGAGCTCGAGCCGATCGAGAGGGCCTTCGCCGAGCTGGCGGCCTCCCATTCCTGCCTGGTAGTGGAGGGGGCTGGGGGCCTGCTGGTTCCGCTCTGCGAACGTGTTCGCATGTCGGACCTGGCCGCCCGCTTCCGCCTTCCCGTGCTGGTAGTGGCTCGCGCCGCGCTCGGGACCATCAATCACACCCTCCTCACGCTCGAGGCCATCGCCGCGCGCGGGCTCGGCCTGGCGGGCGCGGTGATCTCCCACGCCGGCGGGCCTCTCTCCCAGGCCGACGCCGCGAACCTGGACGCGCTTCGGCGCGAGCTCGGGGGTCGTCTGGTGGGGGAGATCCCGCCGCTCGAGCCGGGGCAGCGACCCCAGGGTGGGGCGCTCGATCTCGACGCCATCTTCCCGGCACTTCCCCGCCGGGAGGCCGCCCCTACCGGCCCGGGTCAGACGCTCGGGTGAGCCCGGCGCCCCCCGACCCAGGTCTCCAGCACCGATCCGTCCGGCGCGAGCACCACGAAATCCGCTCGGGCGCCGGGGCGCAAGGTGCCGATCTCGGTTTCGAGCCCCAGGAGACGCGCGGGCCGGAGCGTGCAGGCCGCCACGGCCTCGCAGCGCGTCATCGCCCCCCAGCGGGTCACGTTCGCCATGGCCCGATCCATGGTGAGACGGCTGCCCGCCAGGCGGCCGTCCGGGAGGCGCCAGGCCTCGCCATCGCCGAGCAGCTTCCCCGATCCGAAGCCGACGCGCGCGTCATCTGCGTCATGGGGCGAGCCCCCGGGCTCCACCCGATCGCTGATCAGCACCAGGCCGGTGCCCTTGACGCGCGCCGTGACGCGCACCCAGTCCCGGTGCACATGGGCCCCGTCGCAGATCAGGTCGCAGCCGAGCCCGTCGTGGGCCAGGATGGCGGCGGCGGTCCCCGGACCTCGCTGGTGGAGGGGCCCCATGGCGTTGAAGAGGTGGGTGGCATGACGCGCCCCCTGCGTCACGGCCGCGTCAATCTGCTCCGGCGTCGCCAGCGTGTGACCCAGCGAGGCCACGATGCCCCGCCGTGTCAGCTCTTCCAGGAGCTCGGGCGCGCCGGGTACCTCCGGAGCCAGGGTCACCAGCCGCACCCAGCCCTCCCCGCGATCGAGGATGTCCCGGCCCTCGGCCCGGTCGTAGGGACGGATGTCCCGGGCTGGCTGCGCACCGGAGGCCTCCGGACGGATCCAGGGCCCCTCCAGGTGGATGCCCAGGATTCGGGCCCCGGCCGGGGTCGAGCGCGTCATGACCGGGGTCAGCCGCGTCATGGCGAAGGCCAGCGCGTCATGGCCCCAGGCCACCGTGGTGGGCAGGAAGCCGGTCACGCCGTGACGAGCCGCCGTCCGCGCGTCGCGCTCCAGGGCCTCGGCCATGCGCTCGGGCTCGGCGAAGACGAAGCTCCCGTGGACGTGGAGGTCCAGGAGGCCCGGAGCCAGGAGGCTTCCCCCCAGGTCCACCACCCGGGTGCCCTCGGGCCCCGCCTCCCCAGCCCCGAGGCGGGCCTGGATCCGCTCCCCTCGCACCAGGATCCCGCCCGGGGCGGGCTGCGTGGCCTCCGGGTCCAGCAGGGTGGCGTTCTCGAACGAGATCCGGGCGCTCAGGGCGATCCTCCTCGGGCCTGCTCAAGGCTCCTCCCGGGGGCACCGATCCTCCACTCCGTGTCAGGCAAAGTCGGCCGCCAGGAGATCAGCGACGATCTCGACCTGCTCGACCGCAAGTTGAAGCAGCTCAAGACCGAGTACGACCAGTACTTCCTCGGCTCGCGCCCCCGGGAGCCTCAGCTGCTGCGCGGAGAGGTCCAGAAGATCGTCTCCTACTACTCCAACGTCTCGATCAAGAACACCGCCCTGCGCTTCCGCTTCAACAACCTGGTGGCGCGCTTCTTCGCCCACAAGCGTCAGTGGGAGCGGGTCGTGCGGCAGATCGAGGAGGGCACCTACGAGCGGCACCTCTTCAAGGCGGGCATCCACGGCGGCCGCCGACCCGGGCCGGGAGGCAAGCAGGAGGACGCGCCCGCCGCCGCGCAGGGCGGGGACGACGTCTTCGCCGCCTACGTCGCCGCTCGCAAGGAGTGCGGGGAGGACACCGCCGGGCTCACCCGCGAGCGGCTCGCGCAGGTCCTCGAGCGCCAGGGCGAGGCGATCCGCGCCCGCTACGGCTGCAAGGACGTGAGCTTCCGGGTCGTGGTGGAGGGCGGCCGCGCCAAGCTCAAGGCGAGCGCGAGCAAGGACACCAAGGCCGGCTAGCGAGCCGCCTACGTCCGCCCGCCGAGGTGCCCGGCCACCACGATCCGGGTCACCGCCCGGGAGAGCGCGGCCTGCTCCAGCCGGAAGCCGTGCTCCTCGCTCTCGCTCCGGGTGAGCCGTGCGAGCTCGCGCTCGGCCCGCGCCCGGGCGCGCTCCGCGCGAGCCACGTCGATGTCGCCCGCCAGCTCGCAGGTCTCCACCATGACGACGACCCGCTTGCCGGTGACCTCCACGAAGCCGTCCGAGACCGCCGCCCACTGGGCGTCGTCGCGGCCCCGGATCTCCACCTCCCCGATGCGCACGGGAGAGAGGAAGCGCTCGTGCCCCGGCAGGACGCCGAACTCGCCCTCGCTTCCCGGCAGCACGACGCTCTCCGCCGCTCCGGCGAAGGCCTCGCCCTCGGGCGTCACGATGTGCAGATCCAGGGCCATCGGCGGCTAGCTCATGCTCCGGGCCTTCTCCACGGCCTCCTCGATCCCGCCCACCATGTAGAAGGCCTGCTCCGGCAGCTCGTCGTGCTTGCCGTCCAGGATCTCCTGGAAGCCGCGGATCGTGTCGTCCAGTCGCACGTACTTACCCTCGAGGCCCGTGAACTGCTCGGCCACGTGGAAGGGCTGCGAGAGGAAGCGCTGGAGCTTGCGCGCCCGGGCCACCGCGATCTTGTCGTCCTCGGAGAGCTCGTCCATGCCGAGGATCGCGATGATGTCCTGGAGGTCCTTGTACTTCTGGAGCACCTGCTGCACGCCGCGCGCCACGCGGTAGTGCTGCTCGCCCACCACCTGGGGATCGAGGATGCGGCTCGTCGAGTCCAGCGGATCCACGGCGGGGTAGAGCCCCTGCTCGGCGACCTGGCGCGAGAGCACCGTGGTGGCGTCCAGGTGGGTGAAGGCCGTGGCCGGCGCGGGGTCGGTGAGATCGTCCGCGGGCACGTAGATGGCCTGCACCGAGGTGATCGAGCCCTTCTTGGTGGAGGTGATGCGCTCCTGGAGCTCGCCCATGTCGGTGCCGAGCGTGGGCTGGTAGCCCACCGCCGAGGGGATGCGACCGAGCAGCGCCGACACCTCGGAGCCCGCCTGGGTGAAACGGAAGATGTTGTCGATGAAGAGCAGCACGTCGCGGCCTTCCTGGTCGCGGAAGTACTCGGACACGGTGAGCGCGGTGAGCCCCACTCGCGCGCGGGCGCCCGGGGGCTCGTTCATCTGGCCGTAGACCAGCGCCGCCTTGTCCAGCACGGTGGTACCGTCGGCGAGCTTCGACTCCTGCATCTCCAGCCAGAGGTCGTTGCCCTCCCGGGTTCGCTCGCCGACGCCCCCGAAGACCGAGTAGCCGGCGTGCTCCTTGGCGATGTTGTTGATCAGCTCCATGATCACGACGGTCTTGCCCACGCCGGCGCCGCCGAAGAGCCCGATCTTCCCGCCCTTGGGATAGGGCGCCAGCAGGTCCACCACCTTGATGCCCGTCTCGAGCATGTCCACGCTGGTGGACTGCTCCACGAACTCCGGGGGCGGACGGTGGATCGGGGCGGTCTGCTCGGTCTCGATGGGGCCGCGCTCGTCCACGGGCTTGCCGATCACGTTCATGATGCGACCGAGCGTCTTGGGACCGACCGGGACCCGGATCACGTCCCCGGTGTTCTTGGCCGGCTGGCCGCGGACCAGCCCCTCGGTGGTGTCCATGGCGATGCAGCGCACCGTGTTCTCGCCCAGGTGCTGCGCCACCTCCACCACGAGGTTGTCCTGGTGGTCGTCGATGGACGGGTTCGTGAGAGCCAGCGCGGTGTAGATCTCCGGCAGCTCGCCCGGCGGGAACTCCACGTCCACCACCGGCCCGAGCACCTGAACGATGTGACCCTGTGCTTCGGCCATGCTCTGGTTCTCCTCGCTTGAAGCTAGAGCGCCTCGGCGCCGCTGATGATCTCCACCAGCTCCCGGGTGATGGCGGCCTGCCGGGCGCGGT
>JBFGJV010000180.1:0-6410 GCA_041577015.1 Myxococcota bacterium | reverse complement strand
TGACCGGCGATGGTGCAGCACGAGGAGCGCCCCTGGGAGCAGGTGTTGCCCTCGAAGAAGATGACGCAGGGGCCGTTGGCGGCGTGGGGCGCTCCGAGCGGGAGGAGCGCCACGGGCGCGGCCGCCAGGATGGTCCTCATCCTCGTCATCGGGGTCGAAGTGTAGGGCGCCGTACGCCTCGATGCGATATCCTCCCTCGCCATGACGGGACGTCGCGCGATTCCGATGTTCGTCGGCCTCGCCCTGCTCGCCAGCCCTGCGGTACGCGGGGAGGAGGAAGAACCCAACGTGGTGGAGAACGGAAACAAGGTCTCGATCGAGTACACGCTCAAGCTGGGCGATGGCAAGACCGCCGACACGAACGTTGGTGGCGAGCCGCTCGTCTACGAGCAGGGGTCGAGCCAGATCCTGCCCGCGTTGGAGAAGCAGCTGCTCGGCCTCAAGGTGAACGACAGCAAGAAGGTGGAGCTGACGCCCGAGCAGGGCTACGGCGTGCGCAACCCCGATGCGGTGCAGAAGGTGCCCAAGAAGCTGATTCCCGAGGGCGCGCGCGAGGTGGGCGCGCAGCTGGTGGCGCAGGGCCAGGACGGCAGCCAGCAGCTGGTGCGCGTCGCCGACGTTGGGGAGGAGGAGGTCACCCTCGACCTGAACCACCCCCTCGCCGGCGAGACGCTGCACTTCGACGTGAAGGTGCTCTCGATCGAGTAGCGGTCAGTCGAACTCCTCGACCCGGTAGCGCCAGGCGCGTAGCGGCACCGCATCCGGCTCGCCCGGAAGCCCCGCCTTCTCCTTGAGGGCGCGCAGGAACGCCTCGGGCTCCGGGAGCGAGGACCAGACCGCGGGCAGGAAGGTGGCGCGGCGCCCCGCCGCCTCGATCACCAGCCCGTCGACGCCCGGCTCGAGCCGGGCCAGTAGCTCCACGTCGTCCGCGAACGCGAGCGGCTCCTGCGGGCCCAGCACCGAGACATGCACGTGTAGCGCGTGGCGTTCCTCGGGCCGCAGCGGCGCGAAGCGCGGATCCTCGAAGGCCGAGGAGTAGGCGTGCAGTGCCACGTCCGTCACCAGGGGCCGCGCCGGCTCCAGCGAGCCGGTGCAGCCGCGCAGCGTGCCGTCCAGCCGCAGCGTCACGAAGCTCGCGCCGAGCTGGCGCAGCGTCGGTCCGAAGCGTGTCACCTCCACCGGGAGCGGCCTGCCGTGGGCGAGGCCGTGGTCGAGCGAGGCGCCCGCCACCTCGAGCAGGGCGCCTCGTTCCGGCTCAAGCAAAGGCATAGGCGCCGTATCCCACCACCTGGTCCCGGGGCCCCGCGGTGTCGCCGGAGTTCCGGAGATCGAGCGTGCGCGCCGCCAGCCCGTGTCGCCGCGCCGAGACCAGCAGCCCGCGCACCGGGACGCGTCCGCAGGCGCTCTCCTCGTCGAGCCCCTCGGGCCGGAGCGCCTCGATGGCCGCGGTCGTGGCCGCATCCAGGCGCCGCGCCGTCTCGTAGTCGTAGTAGTGGCTCAGGTCCGAGCTCACCAGGATCAGCGTCTCCGCACCGTCCCAGAGCGCGTCGATCACCTCCGCCACCTCGTCGGGCGTGGCGCTCCCCACCGAGAACGGGACCAGACCGAACGACGCACCCAGCACCTCCTGGAGGAACGGGAGCTGCACCTCCAGGCTGTGCTCCTGCTCGTGGGCCGCGTCCAGGACGTCCACCTGCGCCAGGCCCCGCGCCCGCTCGGCGGCCTCCGCATCGAGCGCCACGTCCCCGAGCGGCGTGCGAAAGGCGTCCGCGCCGGAGAGCGCGAGCCCCCGCAGCGGCAGGCGGTGCGAGGGGCCCAGCAGCACCACCCGGCGGATCGCGTCGCCAGCGGCTGCGAGCGTCGCGTAGGCCGTGCCCGCGATCGGGCCCGAGTAGACGAAGCCCGCGTGGGGTGCGATCAGCGCCTTCGGGGCCTCGACGCCCGAGGCGCGCGAGCGCCCCTCCTCCAGGCACTGCTGGACCGTGGCGCGCAGCTCCCTCGCATCCGCCGGATAGAAGAGCCCGGCCACGGCCGGCCGCCTCACGCGCAATTGACGTCCCCCCTGCCCGGACCCATCTTGGGAGCGTGAACCAGACCGTTCCCGGCCGCTACTGGCAGACGCTCCCCGACGGGAGGGTGCAGTGCGACGTGTGTCCGCGCCGATGCCGCCTCTCCGAGGGCCAGCGCGGGCTCTGCTTCGTACGCGCCCGGGAGCACGACCAGATCGTGCTCACCACCTGGGGCCGGTCAAGTGGCTTCTGCGTGGATCCCATCGAGAAGAAGCCCCTGAACCACTTCCTCCCGGGGACACCGGTGCTCTCCTTCGGCACCGCCGGCTGCAATCTCACCTGCCGCTTCTGCCAGAACTGGGACATCTCGAAGTCCCGCGAGATCGACACGCTGGCCGACGCCGCCACCCCCGAGACCATCGCCCGGGCCGCGCGCGAGCTCGGCTGCCGCAGCGTGGCCTTCACCTACAACGATCCCGTGATCTTCCTGGAGTATGCCGTGGACGTGGCCCGCGCCTGTCGGGCAGCCGACATCAAGACGGTGGCGGTCACGGCCGGCTACGTCTGCACGGAGGCGCGCCGCGAGCTCTTCGCCCACATGGATGCTGCCAACGTGGACCTGAAGGCCTTCACCGAGGACTTCTACCGCAAGATCTGCACCGGCCACCTCCAGCCGGTGCTGGAGACGCTCGAGTATCTGAAGCACGAGACCGAGGTCTGGCTCGAGATCACGACGCTGCTGATCCCGGGCGAGAACGATGCGTCGGCCGAGATCGAGGCCGCGAGCCGCTGGATCGTGGAGCACCTGGGCGTGGACGTCCCCTGGCACTTCACCGCCTTCCACCCGGACTACAAGATGCTCGACAAGCCGAGCACGCCGGCCGCCACGCTCTCCCGCGCGCGTCGGATCGCCCGCGAGCACGGCATCCGGTACGTCTACACGGGGAACGTCCACGACGAGGCCGGCCAGAGCACCCGCTGCCATGCCTGCGGCGCGCGTCTCATCGGCCGCGACTGGTACACCCTCACCGGCTGGAACCTGACCGCCGACGGACGCTGCGGGGACTGCGGGACCGCCTGCGCGGGCGTCTTCGAGGCGGAGCCGGGCCACTGGGGCGCGCGGCGCGCACCGGTCCGCCTGGCGGAGTTCGCCGCGGCTTGAGCCGCCGCGCGCTCCGCACGCTCGGGCTCCTGCTCGGGCTGGCGCTCGCCTCCGCGGCCGCCGCGGCGCCGAGCGTGATCCTGATCTCCCTGGACGGGACCCGCGCCGACCTCCTCGAGCGGCTCGGCCCGGACCGGCTGCCCGCGCTGCACGCGCTGGCGGAGGCCGGGGGCCGGGGCCGGCTGGTCCCGGTCTTCCCGTCCAACACGTTTCCGAACCCCGTGACGCTGGTGACGGGCGTCGGTCCCGAGCGGCACGGCGTCGTCGCCAACGTGTTCCGGGATCCCGAGCGCGGCCTGCACCGCTACGAGGACGATCCCACCTGGAGCGAGGCCGAGCCGCTCTGGTCCATCCTCGCCCGCCATGGCCTCCCCTCCGCCGCGTACCACTGGGTGGGCTCGGAGGGGCCCTGGCGCTCGGGCCTGGGCCCACGCCACTGGCACCCCTTCGACGAGTCCGTGCCGGAGAGCCGCAAGGTGGAGCAGATCCTGGCCTGGCTCGATCTCAGCGACCCGAGCGAGCGGCCGCGCCTGGTCACCGCCTGGTTCCGCGGCGCCGACCACGCCGGCCACCGTCACGGCCCGGACGCGCGTCGGGCCGCGAAGGCCCTCGTCGCGCAGGACCAGGCCCTGGGACGCCTCGTCGCCGGCATCGCCGCGCGCAAGCTCTGGCACGAGACGACGCTCCTCGTGGTGTCCGACCACGGCATGCTGCCCGTGGAGCGCACGGTGGACCTGCGGGGCGCGCTCGAGGGCGCGCGCGTCCTCGGGGGCGGCGGCTTCGCGATCGTGGAGGCCCCGGGCGCGACGCCCGAGCAGCTCGAGGGCCTGGCCGCCACCGCGCGCGCGCTCGGGCTCGAGGCATGGCCCCGCACGAAGGCGCCGCCCGAGCTGGCGGTCGATCACCCGCGCTTCGGCGACGTGGTCGTGGTGGCCCCGCCCGGCACGGCGATCCTGAAGACGCGCTTCCGCCGCCCGGGCGGCGTCCATGGCCAGCCCCCGGGCCCGGACCGACCCGGTCTGGAGGCCCTCTTCCTGGCGCGCGGCCGGGGCGTCCCGCCCGGGAGCCCGCTCGGAAGGGCCTGCGCCCTGGACGTGGCCCCGAGCGTCCTCGCGCTGCTCGGCCTCCCCGTGCCCGGGACGATGGAGGGCCGTATCCTCGAAGCTCTCGTGCTGGAGACGCGTCGAACCCGTCCATGATCCGACCCGCCGCCGCGCTCACCGTGGCTCTCGTCGCCCTCGCCGCAGCCACCCCATCCGCCGCCGAGAGCTGGTTCGCCCAGCGCGTGACGCGCGGCGACGTGCCGCTGCGCGTCGAGTACCTGTGGTCCGACGGCCCGAGGTTCCGGGCCGAGGTCGTGGTCGCCGGACGCCCGATCCTGACCCTGGTGCACGGGGAGCTCTACTACGTGATCGACCAGCTCTCCCAGACCGGGGTCGCCATTGCCCGGGCACCGGCGGCGCTGGCCGCCGACCGCAAGGCGCGGCGCCCCTTCGGTCACGAGGCCGAGCAGCTGGTCGCCGAGGGCGGCGAGAAGGTGCGGCAGGAGCGGGTGATGGGGCGCCTGTGCGACGTCTACCGGGTCACGAACCAGGCCGGCCGCCGGGAGGTCTGGGTGACCGCCGACGGCCTGGCGCTTCCGATCCGCATCGACACCTTCGATCGGGCCACGAGCCGCAACGCGCGGGTGGACTACGTGGACTGGACCCGCGAGCTCCGCATCGCCGAGGGCTTCTTCGCGCCCGATCCCCGCGTCCAGCTGGAGAGGATCGAGTACCAGGACTATGTGAACCGCGCCGGGCGCGAGCCGATCGGCCCGGCCCCGGTGCTCTACGCACCGCTGCTGCACGGACGCTAGGTCGGGTCCGACACCCAGGTGATGTTCGCGTCCGCCAGCGGGGGCGCGCCGCTGGCGAGCACCGCCAGCTTCTGGGCCACGCGTCCCGCGATCTCCTGGATCGCCTGCGCCGCAGGCGAGTCGGGGGCGGTCGCCACCACCGGCTGACCTCGGTCGCCGCCCTCCACCACGCGCGGGTCGATGGGGATCTCGCCCAGGAACGCCACGCCGAGCTCCTCCGCCACGCGCCGGCCGCCGCCCTCGCCGAACAGGTAGTACCTGCGGGTCAGCTCCTCCGGCAGGTCCGGCGGCTCGAAGTACGACATGTTCTCGACGATCCCGAGCACGGGGACGCTCACCTTCTCGAACATCTTCAGGCCCTTGCGTGCGTCCACCAGGGAGAGGTCGTTCGCGGTCGTCACGATCACCGCGCCCGAGAGCGGGGCCTGCTGCGTCAGCGTCAGCGCGGCGTCCCCGGTTCCCGGCGGGAGGTCCACCACCAGGTAGTCCAGCTCGCCCCACTCCACGTCGGAGAGGAACTGCCGCACCAGGCCGTGCACCATGGGGCCGCGCCAGATCACCGGCGAATCGTCGGTCAGGAAGAAGCCCATGGACATCAGCCGCAGTCCCCAGGCCTCGTGGGGCAGGATGCGCTTCTCGCGCACGCCGGGCCGGCCGTGCACGCCCGTCAAGAGCGGCAGCGACGGGCCGTAGACGTCCGCGTCCATCAGACCGACGCGAGCGCCACGGCCCTGCAGCGCCAGGGCCAGGTTCAGGGCGACGGTGCTCTTGCCCACGCCGCCCTTGCCCGACGCCACGGCCAGCACGTTCTTGACCCCGGGCAGGATCTCCGGATGCGGGCCCGCGACCCCGGCCACCGACGCGCGCCCGCGCGTGTTCGAGGTCATGCGGACCTCGACACGCTCGACGCCGGGGAGCGCCGACACGCGCTCCCGGGCGGCGCGCTCGAACTGCTCCTTCACGGGACAGGCGGGCGTGGTGAGCTCGATGCTGAAGGAGACCTGCGGGCCGTCGATGCGTACGTTCTTGACGAAGCCCAGGTCGACGATGCTGCGCCCGAAGTCCGGGTCCACGATGGGCCGCAGCGCCTCCAGGACGTCGTGCTCGCTCAGGGCCATGGCGAGAGCATAGCGAAGGCGGGAAACTGACGGCTTTCCATCCCGGAGGTCTTCGCGCGATGAACTGGACCGACGCTCCCGCCTGGATCGCCTTCGGGCTGCTGGGAAACCTGTGCTTCTTCTCGCGCTTCCTGGTGCAGTGGATCGCCTCCGAGCGGGCCGGCCGCAGCTACATCCCGATCGCGTTCTGGTACCTCTCGGTGGTGGGCTCGGTGATCCTGCTCGTCTACGCCGTCCACCGGCGCGACCCGGTCTTCACCCTG
>JBFGJV010000179.1:0-6483 GCA_041577015.1 Myxococcota bacterium | reverse complement strand
GACCTTCTGGCCGTGCAGGACCCACTCGTCCCCCTCCAGGCTCGCCCGGGTCTGCACGTTCGCCAGGTCCGAGCCCGCGTTGGGCTCCGAGTAGCCCTGGCACCAGACCGCCTCGCCGCGTCGGATGGGCGGCAGGAAGCGCTGCTTCTGCTCCTCGCTGCCGAAGGCGAGCAGCGTGGGCGCAAGCAGCGTCTCGCCGATGTGGCCGAGGCGACCCGGGCCTCCCGCGCGCGCGTACTCCTCGTGGAAGATCACCTGCCGCGCCAGGGACGCCTGCTGGCCGCCGTATGCCCGTGGCCAGCCCAGGCCGATCCAGCCCGCCTCGCCCAGGCGCCGCTCCCAGGCGCGCCGCTCGTCGAGACACGCGTTCTCGTCGCCGGGACCGCCCCGGCCGCGCACCGGCGCGAACTCGCCCGAGAGCTCTGCCTCGAGCCAGTCGGCGACTTGGCGGCGGAAGGCCTCGTCGGCCTCGCTGAGACGCAGGTGCATGGACTGGAGACTCGTTGAAATCGCGACCGATATTACGATACGGTGCGACTCGTATGCAAGGAGCCGCTCCCCTGGTCGAGGAACGCACGATCCCGCGCCTGGTGCTGGCGGCGGGGGAGCGCTTCGGCGACCGCTCCGCGGTGGAGGACGGTGAGAGCCGTCTCGGCTACGCGGAGCTGGGACGGGCGGGACTCCGCGCCGCGCGCGCGTTCCTCGCCGCGGGCGTGGAGCCGGGTGACCGCGTCGCGATCTGGGCCCCGAACCTGGTCGAGTGGATCCTGGCGGCGGTGGGACTCCAGTCGGCCGGCGCCACGCTGGTCACCATCAACACCCGCTTCAAGGGCGCCGAAGCGGGCTACGTGCTGCGCAAGAGCCGTGCTCGCGCGCTCTGCACCGTGGGCGACTTCCTGGGCACGGACTTCGTGGGCATGCTCGAGGGAGAGGAGCTGCCGGATCTGGAGCGCATCGTGAGCCTGCGGGGCGAGGCGCGGGGGGCGGAGCCGTGGCAGTCGTTCCTGGCTCGGGGCGACGCGGTGCCGGAGCAGCGCGCGCGGGAGCAGGCGCTCGCCGTCTCGCCCGACGATCTCTCGGACCTCCTCTTCACGTCGGGCACCACCGGAAGGCCCAAGGGCGTGATGACGACCCACGCCCAGAACCTGCGCGCCTTCGCGGTCTGGAGCGACGTGGTGGGGCTACAGGAGGGCGATCGCTACCTGATCGTGAACCCGTTCTTCCACGCCTTCGGCTACAAGGCCGGCTGGGTCGCCGCCTTCATGCGGGGCGCCACCGTGCTCCCGCACGCGGTGTTCGACGTGCCGGCGGTGCTCGAGCGCGTGGGCCGGGAACGCATCTCGGTGCTGCCGGGCCCGCCGACCCTGTACCAGTCCCTGCTCGCCCACCCCGATCGCCCGCAGTACGACCTCTCGAACCTGCGCCTGGCCGTGACGGGCGCGGCGGCGATCCCGGTGGAGCTGATCCGCCGCATGGGCTCCGACCTCGGCTTCGAGACCATCGTGACCGGCTACGGGCTCACCGAGTGCTGTGGAATCGTGACCATGTGTCGCCACGACGACGATCCCGAGACGATCGCCACCACCTCCGGGCGCGCCATCCCCGGCGTGGAGGTTCGGTGCGTGGACGGCGAGGGGAAGGAGGTGCCGCGCGGCGACCCCGGCGAGGTGGTGGTGCGCGGCTACAACGTGATGCGCGGCTACTTCGAGGACGCCGAGGAGACGGCGAAGGCGATCGACGCCCAGGGCTGGCTGCACACCGGCGACGTGGGCGTGATGGACGAGCGTGGCTATCTCCGCATCACGGACCGCATCAAGGACATGTTCATCGTGGGTGGCTTCAACTGCTATCCCGCCGAGATCGAGAACCTGATGTACGGGCACCCGGGCATCGCCCAGACCGCGGTGGTCGGCATTCCGGACGAGCGGCTCGGAGAGGTGGGGATGGCATTCGTCGTGCCAGCGCCGGGCGCGGCGCTGACGCCCGAGGACCTGGTGGCCTGGTGCCGTAAGCACATGGCCAACTACAAGGTGCCGCGTCGCGTGGAGATCGTGGACGCGCTCCCCCTGAACGCGTCGGGCAAGGTGATGAAGTACGTCCTCCGGGAACGCGCCCGCGCATGAGCGCCTCGCTCTGGAGCCGGGTCGAGGAGCGGGCCGGCGCGACGCCCGGGGCGCCGCTGGCCGTGGACGAGCGCGAGCGCCGGCTCTCCTTCGCCGGCTACCGGGAGGCGGCGCTGCGCACGGCGGCGGCGCTCTTCGAGCGGGGGATCGGGGCGGAGGACCGGGTGTCGTGGATGCTCCCCACCACCCTGGAGGCGATGGTGCTGGTGGGCGCGCTCGCGCGCCTGGGTGCGGTGCAGAATCCGATCCTACCGATGTACCGGGAGCGCGAGACGCGCTTCATCATGGAGCAGGTGCGTCCCCGGCTGCTGATCGTGCCGGGGGTCTGGCGCGGCTTCGACTACGCGGCCATGGCCCAGCAGATCGTCGCCGGGCACCCGGGGATCGAGCTGCTCGTGCTGGAGGACGCTCTGCCCGAGGCGGAGCCCTCGCGGCTCCCGGCCGCGCCCGCGCCGGGCGAGGCCGATCCCGTGCGTTGGATCTTCTACAGCTCGGGCACCACGGCGGAGCCCAAGGGCGCACTGCACACGGATGCGAGCCTGGGCTCCGCGGCCTCGGCGCTGGAGCACGCCCTGGAGCTCGAGGCCCGGGACCGCGTGGCCTTCGTCTTCCCGTTCACCCACGTGGGCGGCATCGTCTGGCTCTTCGCGGGGCTGGCGGCGGGCTGCACGCACGTCCTCGTGGAGAGCTTCGACCCGAAGCGGAGCGTCGACGTCCTGGCGCGTCGCGGCGTCACCCTCGGCACGGCGGGGACGGTCTTCCACCAGGCCTATCTGGCGGCCCAGCGCGAGCGCGGGGCGGAGCCGCTGCTCCCGGACGTGCGCGCCTTCCCGGGCGGCGGAGCCCCGAAGCCACCCGACCTGCACCTCGCTCTCAAGCGCGAGCTCGGCGGCGTCGGCATCGTCTCCGGCTACGGGCTGACGGAGTGCCCGATCGCGACGATGAGCTCCGTGCGCGATTTGGACGGGAAGCTCGCGCACACCGAGGGCCGCCCCACTTCGGGCATGGAGGTCCGCATCGACTCGGGGACGGGCGAGATCCTGCTGCGCGGCCCGCAGCTCTGCCGCGGCTACCTGGACGCGCGTCGCACGCGGGAGTCCTTCAGCGCCGATGGCTGGTTCCGCACCGGCGACCTGGGACGCCTCGACCCGGACGGCCACCTCGTGGTCACGGGGCGTCTCAAGGACGTGATCATCCGCAAGGGAGAGAATATCAGCGCCAAGGAGATCGAGGACCTGCTGCATCGGCATCCCAAGGTGGCCGAGGCCGCCGTCGTGGGCCTGCCGGATCCAGAGCGTGGCGAGCGGGTGTGCGCGGTGGTCGCCTGCCGACCCGGGGAGCCGCTTGGCTTCGAGGAGATGCAGGCCTTCCTGAAGCAGCAGAGGCTCGCCGTGCAGAAGCTTCCCGAGCAGCTCGAGTGCCTGCCGCATCTGCCCCGCAACGCAACCGGGAAGGTCCTGAAGCAGGAGCTGCGAGGCCAGCTTTCGTAGCCTTGAGCCGGCGCTGGCGGCGGCGGCGGCCTCTAGCCTCGGCTACCGTGCTCGCCATGCGCTTCGGACTGCCCCTGCTCGCCGCCGGCGCCCTGCTCCTCGTCCAGTGTCGACCCGACGCCGACATCCGCGCGGTGCGCGTCGCCACGGGTCTCTCGGCGCCGGTCTTTGCCACCGCGCCCGTCGGTGATCCCCGGCTCTTCATCGTGGAGCGGGACGGCCGCATCCGCATCCTCGCCGCGAACGGAGCGCTTCTCTCGCAGCCGTTCCTGGACGTCTCCGCCCTCACCAACGCCGGCGGCGAAAGCGGTCTGCTCGGCCTCGCGTTCGCGCCGGACTACGCAGCCAGCGGGCTCCTCTACGTCAACTACACCGACCTCTCGGGGGACACGGTGATCGCACGCTACAGGGTGAGCGCAAACCCCGACGCGGCGGACCCGAACGGCGAGATCCTGCTCCTGATCGATCAGCCCGCGTCCAACCACAACGGCGGCCACCTGGCCTTCGGGCCCGACGGGATGCTGTTCGTGGGGATGGGGGACGGTGGTGGCAACCCGGGAAACCGCGCCCAGGATCCCACCACCCTCCTCGGCAAGATGCTGCGCATCGACGTGAGCGGCGGCTTCGGTAGCGGCTACGGCATCCCGCCGAACAACCCCTTCGCGAGCCCCAGCGACGGTGTCCGCGACGAGATCTGGGCGCTCGGCCTGCGCAACCCCTATCGCTTCTCCATCGATCCCTACGCGGCGCTGCTCCTGATCGGCGATGTCGGACAGGGGCGGCTCGAAGAGCTGGACGCCGACTTCCTGCCCGATGGCGGAGGGAACAACTACGGCTGGCAGCTCAAGGAAGGCACCCTGTGCTTCGATCCGCCCCAGAACTGCGACGACGGGACGCTCGTCGATCCGGTGTACGAGTACACGCACAGCGGCGGCCGCTGCGCGATCGTGGATGGCGCGACGTACTACGGCTCCAACCCCGACATCTTTGCACGCCACTTCTTCGCTGATTTCTGCACCGGTGAGGTGTGGAGCGCGGTGATCCGTGTGGACGGGACGGTCGCTGCGCTCCGGAATCGCACCGTCGAGCTCACGCCGGACGTCGGGACGATCGACCTGGTGAGCGGCTTTGGCACCAGCGGTGACGGCGAGCTCTTCATCGTCGATCTCGACGGCGACGTGTTCGAGATCGTGTCCGCGGCACCCTGAGGCCGGCGGCGCCAAGGGGAGCCCCATGAACGACCTGCACGAGCTCGAGGCCGTGAAGCGCCTCAAGTACCGCTATCTCCGCTGCCTGGATCAGAAGCGTTGGGAGGAGCTCGCGGATTGCTTCACCGCGGACGCCACCTCGTCGTACGCGGGAGGGAAGTACGCCTATCGGGGCCGAGACGCCATCATGAAGTTCCTGGTGGACGCCATGGACCGCCCCGGCTTCCTCTCGAGCCACCGGGTGCACCAGCCGGAGATCGAGTTCACCAGTGCCACCGAGGCCAGCGGCGTCTGGGCGCTGGAGGACACCATCCTCGACCTGGACCACGGCATCACCCTGCGCGGCGCCGGCTTCTACCGCGACGAGTACGTGAAGGTGGACGGCGCCTGGAAGATCCGTCACACGGGCTACGAGCGCACCTTCGAGGAGATCCAGTCCCGCAAGGAGGCACCGGGCCTCCAGCTCGTGCACCCGAAGTGAAACGACGCGGACCCCGGGTCTTGCTCGCGGCGGGCGCGCTCCTGCTGGCCTGCGACGGCGCGACCCCGCCCGACCTCTCCGGTCCCACCGACGAGTGGCGCGCCTACGGCGGCGACGCCGGCGGCCTGCGCTGGTCGCCGCTCACCCAGATCGACCGGGACAACGTGCACCGCCTCGAGGTGGCCTGGGAGTACCGTCACGGGGACGTCTCGGACGGAAGCGACGGCACCACGCGCACCTCCTTCAACGCCACCCCGATCGTCGCCGACGGCACGCTCTACTTCTGCACCGGTGGCAATCGGGTGGTGGCTCTCGACCCCGAGACGGGCGAGAAACGCTGGAGCTTCGATCCGCAGCTCCGCAACGTCCTCCTGAAGGGGCCGTACCCGCGCACCTGCCGCGGCGTGGCCTGGTGGGCCGATCCGGACCCGAGGGATGCGGTCTGCGCGGGGCGCATCTTCACCGGAACCCTCGACGCGGAGCTGCTCGCCCTCGACGCCGTGACCGGTCGCCCCTGTCCCGACTTCGGCGCGAACGGACGCGTGGCCCTGAGCGAGGGCGTCGGAGACGCCGAGCCCTGGGAGTACTATCCCACCTCGCCCCCGGTCGTGGTCGACGACGTGGTGGTGGTCGGCGCCCTGGTGGCGGACAACCTGCGCGTCGATGCGCCGAGCGGCGTGGTGCGGGGCTTCGACGCGCGCACCGGGAGGCTGCGCTGGGCGTGGGATCCGGTGCCTCCCGGCTGGAAGCACCAGCGCGCGGCAGGTGAGGGCTGGACCCTGGGGACCGCCAACGTGTGGTCGATCATGTCGGCCGACCCCGAGCGCGGCCTCGTCTTCGTGCCCACCGGGAACGCCGCGCCGGACTACTTCGGAGGGAATCGGCGCGGGCTCGATCACTTCTCGAGCTCGGTGGTCGCCCTGGACGCCGCGACCGGGCGCATCGCCTGGCGCTTCCAGACCGTGCACCACGACCTCTGGGACTACGACGTGGGGTCCCAACCGGTGCTGTTCGAGGCCCGGATCGCCGGCCGTCGCGTACCCGCGCTGGCCCAGGCCACGAAGATGGGGCACGTGTTCCTGCTGGATCGGGAGACCGGCGAGCCGCTCTTCCCGGTGGAGGAGCGGCCGGTGCCCCTGAGCGACGTTGCGGGCGAGCGCAGCGCGCCGACGCAGCCCTTC
>JBFGJV010000178.1:0-6549 GCA_041577015.1 Myxococcota bacterium | reverse complement strand
CTCGCCGCCACCCGTCGCCACTCCAGCGAGCGCTATCTGGTGGGGCGGGGACGTTCCTTGCCTTGATTGCCTTCCGGGTCGCGCGGGGACGTTCCTTGCCTTGGTTGCCTTCCGGGGGACCAGACGTCTCCCCAACGGGTCCCCCGGAAGGCAACCAAGGCAAGGAACGTCCCCGCGCGACCCGGAAGGCAATCAAGGCAAGGAACGTCCCCGCCCCACCAGATAGCGCTCGCTGGAGTGGCGGCGGGTGGCGGCGAGGCCGGTGATGCGGGCGCGGGCGAAGCGGGTGCGGAGGCGGGCGGCGACGGCCTGGGCCTCCGGGCCGTCGAGCAGCTTCAGCACCAGGTCGCCGCCGGGCGCCAGGAGCTCGGGAACCAGCCGCTCCACGGCCTCGAGCAGCGCCTCCTCCCGGGCGCGATCCGTGGCGCGCACGCCCGTCAGCTTCGGGGCCGCGTCGCACAGCAGGACGGCCGCCGGCCCTCCCAACGCCTCGAGAATCTCTTTTTCCACGCCTGGTTGCGTGAGATCGGCCCGGATTGCGAACACGTTCGCAAGACCCAGGGGCTCCAGCTCCGCCACGTCCACGCCCACGACGCGGCCCTCGGGACCCACCAGGCGCGCCGCCACCTGGAGCCAGCCCCCGGGCCAGCAACCCAGATCCACCACCCGCTGCCCGCGACGCAGCAGCCGGTGGGCGCGCTGGAGCTCCTCCAGCTTGTAGGCGGCGCGGGAGCGCAGGCCCTCGCGCTTGGCGCGCTGGTGGAGGGCGTCCTTGCGCCGGTAGGCCGTGGAGACGGCCCCTAGTCGCGGGCCGCGACCGCGGGCCGCACGCGCACCAGGCCGTCGTCGTGGCCGGGGACGGCGCCCCGCAGCAGGAGGCGATTGTTCTCGGCATCCACCGCCACCACCTCGAGGTTGCGGGTGGTGACGCGCCCGTTGCCGTAGCGACCGGGCATGCCGAGCCCCTTGATGACCCGCGCCGGGAAGGCGCCGGCGCCGATGGCGCCGCCGTGGCGGAAGTACTCGTGGGTGCCGTGGGTGCGCCCGTGCACGGCGAAGTTGTGGCGCTTCACCACGCCCGTGGTGCCGCGGCCCTTGCTGGTGCCGATCACGTCCACGCGCTGGCCCTTCTGGAACAGGTCGCAGCGGATTTCCTGGCCGACCTCGTAGGATTCGGCATCCTCGGGGGACGTGCGGCACTCGCCGAGGAAGCGTCGGGGCTCGACCCCGGCCTTGCGGTGGTGGCCGGCGAGGGGCTTCGGGGTGCGGCTGGCCTTGCGCTCGCCGAAGCCGAGTTGGAGGGCGCTGTAGCCGTCGTTCTCGAGCGTCTTCTTCTGGACGACCGCATTCGGGCCGGCCTCGAGCACGGTCACGGCGACCGAGCGGCCCTGGTCGTCGAAGATGCGGGTCATGCCGAGCTTGCGGCACAGGAGCTCGAGGGGCACGGCGGGGTCTCCGCGGGCCGGGGGCCCGTAAGGCGCTGGAATATAGGAGGATACGAAGCCAGTGTCGAGCCGTTCCCACACCGTCACGTTGATCCCCGGCGACGGCATCGGGCCCGAGGTCACCGAGGCCGCCGTCCGGGTCGTGGAGGCCACGGGCGTCCCCGTCCACTGGGAGCGGGTGGAGGCGGGCGCCGAGGTGATCGCCAAGCACGGGACACCCGTCCCGGACGAGGTGTTCCGCTCCATCCGGCGCACCGGGGTGGCGCTCAAGGGCCCGGTCACCACGCCCATCGGCACCGGCTTCCGCAGCGCCAACGTCCAGCTCCGCCAGGGGCTCGACCTCTACGCCTGCGTGCGGCCCGTGCGCTCGATCCCAGCGATCCCGGCGCGCTTCGAGGACGTGGATCTGGTCGTCGTGCGCGAGAACACCGAGGGGCTCTACTCGGGGCTCGAGCACCGCGTGGCGCCGGGCATCGTGGAGAGCCTCAAGGTCGTGACCGAGCGGGCCTGCCTGCGCATCTCCAAGTACGCCTTCTCCTACGCGGAGGACCAGGGACGCAAGCGGGTGACGGCCGTCCACAAGGCCAACATCATGAAGCTCTCGGACGGCCTGTTCCTGGAGTGCGCCCGCAAGGTGGCGCGCGACCATCCCGAGATCGCATACGAGGAGCTCATCATCGACAACTGCGCCATGCAGCTGGTGCGCGATCCCTCCCGCTTCGACGTGCTGCTCCTGGAGAATCTCTACGGCGACATCCTCTCCGACCTCTGCGCCGGCCTGGTGGGCGGGCTCGGCATCGTGCCCGGCATGAACGTGGGCGACGACACCGCGGTCTTCGAGGCCGTGCACGGCAGCGCGCCGGACATCGCGGGCAAGCGGCTGGCCAACCCCAGCGCGGTGATCCTCTCCACGGCCGAGATGCTGCGCCACCTGGACGAGGACGACGCTGCGAGCCGCGTGGAGGCCGCCGTGTACGCGGCTCTCGCAGAGCCCCGCAACCGCACGCGCGACCTGGGCGGCGAGGCCACCCTCGACCGCATCACGGACGCCATCGTGGAGCAGCTCGGCTAGACCGTGCCCGCCTCTCCCCCGCTGCTCGTGCTCGGCCTGGACGGAGCCACCTTCGACGTGATCCGCCCCCTGGCGGCCGCCGGCAGGCTGCCGAACCTGGCGCGGGCGATGGCCGGGGGGCGGGCGGCGCCGCTCCCGAGCACGACGCCCCCCATGAGCTTCCCGGCCTGGTCGTCCTTCCTGACCGGGGAGGGCCCCGGACGCCACGGCATCTTCGACTTCACCCAGAAGGTGCGGGGCGCCTACCGGATCCGCTTCGTGAACGCCTCCCACCGGCGCGGCGACTCCTTTCTCGGCGTGGCCTCGCGGGCGGGGCGGCGGGTGCTCTGCCTGGGCGTCCCGGCCACCTTCCCGCCCGAGCCCGTGGACGGGCTGCTGGTGCCGGGGTTCGACGCGCCCGTCTCCGTGGCGGGCGACGCCGGCTCCGCCAGCGATCCCCGGCTCTACCGCGAGATCGCCGCGCGCACGGGGCCGTGGATGCGCCCGGATCTGGACGAGACGCGTCACGACGAGGGCTGGCACGAACGCGCCCTCGCCGCGCTGCACGCGCGCATCGAGCGCAAGACCGCCTTCACGCTGGAGGCCCTGCGGCGGCTGGCGGCCGCCGGGCGTCGCCCGGACCTGGCCGTCGTGGTCTTCTCCGAGAGCGACACGGTCGCGCATCACTTCTGGCGTGATCACGACCCGGGCTCCCCGCGTCACGATCCGCGCGCCGGCGCTCTGCGACGCGGCGCCGTGGCGTCGGTCTACGAGCGCCTGGATGCGGCCGTGGGCGCGATCCGACACGCCTTCGGCGCCGAGCACCCGTGCTTCGTGCTCTCCGACCACGGCGCGGGCCGCGCATCCCGGCGCGTGGTGCACGCGAACCGGCGCCTGGCCGACTGCGGACTCCTGGCGCGGCGCGCCGGCCCCGCCCGGCGGCTCGACGCCGCGGCACGCCGCGCGCGCGACGGGGCGCTGCGCGCGGTGCCGCGGCGCGCGGCCCAGACGCTGTTCCGGCGTCTGCCGAGCCCGGCCGCGCGCCTGGAGAGCGTGGCTCGCTTCGGCGGTCTCGACTGGCGGCGTACCGCAGCCTTCTCCGAGGAGGCCAACACCCAGCCCGGCGTGTGGATCAACCTACGCGGTCGCGAGGCCGCCGGATGCGTGGCACCGACGGACTACGAGCGCGTACGACGCGAGGTCATCGACGCGCTGCTCGACTGGAAGCTCCCGGACGGCGAGCCGGTGGTGGCGAGCGCCCGGGCGCGCGAGGAGGTATACCGCGGCCTCTGCGTGGAGGAGGCGCCGGACGTCGTCTTCGAGCTGGCGCTCGAGCGCGGTGGGGCGCACTCGCTGGTGCCCACGCCCTGGCAGGAGCCGGGACGCTTCGCGGTGCACACGCTCGCCGACGACGAGCTGGCCGGCGGCCGCGGGCGCGGCATGAACGGGACCCACCGGCCCGACGGCATCTGGATCGAGTGCGGCCCTGGCGCCGGGGAGGGGGCCCCGCCCACCTGGATCGGGGCGGTGGCTCCCACGGTCCTGGCGACGCTGGGCGTCCGCGAGCGACCCGGCCCCCACGACGGCGCCGAGATCGGCTACACCGCGGAGCAGGAGGCGCGCGTGGCGGCGCGGCTCCGCGCCCTGGGATACCTGGAATGACCGCGCGCCCCGAGCTCTCCCTGGTCCTGCCCGTCTTCGACGAGGAGCCGAACCTCGGTCCGCTCCTCGACGCGGCCCTGGAGCTCCTGCCGCGCATGGTGCGCCACTTCGAGATCATCGTGGTGGACGACGGCAGCCGCGACCGCAGCGCCGAGCTGGTGCGGAGGCGCCAGCGTGGGGAGTCGCGCCTGCGCCTGCTCCGGCATCCCACGAACGTGGGCTACGGCGCGGCGCTGCGCTCGGGCCTGCGCGCCGCGCGCGGAGAGCTGGTCTTCTTCACCGACGCCGATCGCCAGTTCCACCTGGGCGAGCTGGCCCGGCTGCTCGAGCTGGCGGATCGCTACGACGTGGTGGCCGGCTACCGGGCACCCCGCCGCGATCCCCGCCGCCGCCGGGCGATCGCCGCGATCTGGGGCGTGACGGTGCGCGCGCTCTTCGGGCTGCGCGTGCGGGACATCGACTGCGCCTTCAAGCTGTTCCACGCCTCGGTGCTGGAGGCGCTGCCCATCGACTCGATTGGAGCCTTCGTGAACACGGAGATCCTGGTGCGTGCGCGGCGCGCCGGCTTCACGATCCATCAGATTCCCGTGAGTCACCGACCGCGCCGGGCGGGCCGCGCCAAGGGCGCGCAGCCGCGGGTGATCCTTCGCGCCCTGGTGGAGCTCGGCATGCTCTACCGGGAGCTACGCCGTCCGCCGCGCCCGGAGGAGGCAGCGGGCGCGGCCCGCGCTCCCGGGCCGCTGGCGCAGCCCGGTGCAGGGCGGGGCGAGTAGGCCATGGCGGTGACGGCGAAGGCCCCGGCAGCCCCGCCCGGGCCGGAAACCGCCTCCGGGTCCCCGCTCCGCCTGGCGCTGGTCGGCGCCTTTCCGTTTCCGCTCTCCCAGGGCTCGCAGGCGTTCTTCGAGGCCCAGGCCCGGGCCCTCGCCAAGTCGGGGGACCAGGTCACGCTCCTGACCTACGGGCGGGGCAGCGAGCCGCTGCCGGGCGACCTGGATCTCGTGCGCACGTCGCCACGCGTCTCGCCGCGGCGTTTCGCTTCCGGGATGAGCGTGAAGAAGCCGCTGGCGGACCTGGCGCTGCTCGGCACGCTGATCCGGGAGTCGCGGCGGCGGCGCTTCGACGCGATCCTGGCCCACAACGCCGAGGCCGCCCTCGTGGCCCTGGCGGCACGCGTCGTGACCGGCATCCCCGTGGTGTACGTGGCGCATGCGCTGTGGCGCCACGAGCTGCCGAGCTACGGCCCTCCCGGCCTGGGCGGCGCGCTGCGCGGCCTCGGCGCACGACTCGACACCGGGATCGCCCGGCGCGCCGACGCGGTGATGGTGGTCTCGCGCGAAGCGGAGCGCGTGCTCCGCACGGTGGCCCGCGGCCGGGTTGCCTTCATTCCGCCGGGCCACGAGCCGAGCCCGCCCCCCACCGCGCGCGCCACGGCCGCCGTCTGCCGCGAGCACGGCCTGACCCCCGGCCGCTTCGTGCTCTACGCCGGCAATCTCGACGAGTACCAGAACCTCGACGAGCTGGCCGCGGCCGCCGAGCACCTGGACGTGCTGGTGGCGGTGGCCACGCATGCGCCGCACGAGGCTCCCCAGCCGCTGCTGACCGTGCACGTGGCGGACCTGGACGAGGTGCGGGCGCTCTGCTTCGCGGCCTCGGTGTGCGTCCTGCCGCGTCGTCAGCCCGGCGGCTTTCCCGTGAAGCTCCTGCTCTACATGGAGGCCGGACGTCCCATCGTGGCCCGGGCGGGCGTGGTGGACGGGCTCGCGGACGGCCGCTCGGTCTGGCTGCTGGACGCGAACGCCGGCCCCGAGGACCTGGCCGCGGCGATCCGCGCTCTCCTGGACCGGCCCGAGCTTGCGCGGGCGCTGGGCCGGGCGGCCCACCGGGTGCTGGAGAGCGACCACGCCTGGCCGGAACTCGTGGACCGCACCCGCTCCCTGGTGGAGGCCGCGTGCGCGGCACGAGGGGCGGAGCGGAGGGTTCCGGGGCGTTCCGAATCGTGATCTCCCCAGCCCGGATTTTTCTTGGTCGGCGGAGGGGCCCGGAGTAGGATCCGACCCGGCCCCGCGCGGATCCCGCGGCGCGTGGGGCCTGGAACCTCGCGGGCGGGAGGAGCGCAATGGCAGAGAGCGTCTACAAGGTCATCGAGCTGGTGGGAACCAGTACCGACTCCTGGGAGAAGGCGGCGGCGGCGGCGGTGCAGCAGGCGTCCAAGTCCTTGCGTGATCTCCGCATCGCCGAGATCTCCCAGCTGGACATGCAGCTGGACGGCGGCAAGGTGCTCGCGTACCGCGCCAAGGTGAAGATCTCCTTCAAGTTCGAAGGCAACTGATCGAGCGGCGGCGACTTCGCTGAGACGGCTCGCCGTCCCCGGGCGCCTGCCCGGGGACGGCG
>JBFGJV010000177.1:0-6555 GCA_041577015.1 Myxococcota bacterium | reverse complement strand
GGTGCTGCTCTACGGCCCGCCCGGCACCGGCAAGACCCTGCTGGCCCGGGCCGTGGCCGGCGTGGCCGGCGTGCCGTTCTTCTCGATCTCCGGCTCCGACTTCGTCGAGATGTTCGTGGGGGTGGGCGCCTCGCGCGTGCGCGACCTGTTCCTCCAGGGCAAGAAGAACGCTCCCTGCATCATCTTCATCGACGAGATCGACGCGGTGGGCCGCCACCGCGGCGCCGGTCTCGGCGGGGGCCACGACGAGCGCGAGCAGACGCTGAACCAGCTGCTGGTGGAGATGGACGGCTTCGAGAGCAACGAGGGCGTGATCCTGGTGGCCGCCACCAACCGCCCCGACGTGCTCGACCCCGCCCTGCTGCGCCCGGGCCGCTTCGACCGGCGCGTCGTGGTGCCGCGTCCGGACTTCCGGGGTCGGCTCGAGGTCCTGAAGATCCACACCCGACGCGTGCCGCTCTCCGACGACGTGGACCTGGAGATCGTGGCCCGCGGGACGCCCGGCTTCGTGGGCGCCGACCTCCAGAACCTGGTGAACGAGGCGGCGCTGCTCGCCGCCCGCCGCGACGCCCAGCGCGTGGGCATGACCGACTTCGAGCACGCCAAGGACAAGGTGCTGCTGGGCGCCGAGCGCAAGAGCATGGTGATGAGCGACGAGGACAAGCGCATCACCGCCTACCACGAAGGCGGCCACGCCCTGGTGGCGCTGCTCACGCCCGGCTCGGACCCGGTGCACAAGGTCACGATCATTCCGCGCGGCATGGCGCTCGGGCTCACCCAGACGCTTCCGCCCGAGGACCGCTACAACCTGACCCGCAAGCAGATCCTGGCCATGATCAAGCACGCCATGGGCGGGCGCGCGGCCGAGGACATCATCTTCCAGCACTTCTCCACCGGCGCCTCGAACGACCTCAAACAGGCCACGGACCTGGCGCGCCGCATGGTCTGCAAGTACGGCATGAGCGAGCGGCTCGGGCCGGTCTCCTTCGGCGACGACGACCACGACGTGTTCCTGGGCCGCGACTTCGTGATGCGCAAGGACTACAGCGAGCAGAAGGCCCAGGAGATCGACGAGGAGGTGACGCGGATCCTCCGCGAGCTGTACGACGAGGCGCGCCAGCTGCTGGTGGACCACCGCGAGACGCTGGACCGGATCGCCGCGGCGCTGCTCGAGCGGGAGACGCTCGACACCGAGGATCTGAAGCTGCTGCAGTCCGGGGAGCCGCTGCCGCCGCTGCCCACGCCCGCGGCCCCGCCCGCGGAGACGCCCCGCGCCGAGCGGGAGCCGGCCCCCAAGGCGCCCGACAAGCTGCCGGGCAAGAAGCTCCCCGAGCCCGAGCCCATCCCCAGCTAGGAGGCGCGTTCGTGGTCGCGCCGGCTCGCTTCCCCCCCGACCGCATCACGATCGTGGGCGTCGTCAACGTGACGCCGGACTCGTTCTCGGACGCGGGCCGCCTGCTGGACGGACGCGGCGCGCCCGACGTGGAGGCCGCGCTGGAGGCGGGGCGCACGCTGCTTGGCCAGGGCGCGCACGTGCTCGACGTGGGCGGCGAGTCCACCCGGCCCGGCGCCCGCGAGGTGTCCGCCGCGGACGAGATCGCGCGCACCGCGCCGGTGGTGAGCGCGCTCGCGCGCGAGCTGGCCGTGCCGATCTCCATCGACACCCGCAAGGCCGAGGTGGCCCGGGCCGCCCTCACCGCAGGCGCCTGCATCGTGAACGACGTCTCCGGAGGCGCCCACGACCCGGAGCTGCTCAAGGTGGCCGCGGAGGCGGAGGCGACGTTGATCCTCGGCCACCTGCGGGGCACGCCCGAGACCATGCAGGACGATCCGCACTACCACGACGTCCTGGCCGAGGTGGCCGAGGAGCTGGCGCGCTCGCTGGCCCGGGCGCGGGCGGCGGGCGTGGCCGAAGAGCGCGTGGTGGTGGACCCGGGCCTCGGCTTCGGCAAGCGCCTGGAGGACAACCTGGCGCTGCTCGCGAACCTGGGCTGGCTGCGCGCGCGGCTCGGACGTCCGGTGCTGGTGGGCCCCTCGCGCAAGTCCTTCCTCGGGCGCCTCACCGGGGATCCGGTCGAGGCGCGCGAGACGGCCACCGTGGCGGCGTGCGCCGTGGCGGTCTTCGCCGGCGCGGACGCCGTGCGCGTCCACGACGCCGGTGCCGCACGCCGGGCGGTGGCGGTGGCGGCCGCCCTGCGCGCGGCCCGGCGGCCGGGGACGCAGCCGTGATCGAGGTGCTCTGGCGCTGGCTGCGCGACGACGCCTGGAGCTTCCTGGCGGCCAACTACGATCCGGTCTTCGACACGATCGACATCCTGATCGTCGCCTTCTGCGTCTACTGGCTGCTGCTGCTGATCCGCGGCACGCGGGCGGTGCAGATCCTGGTGGGTCTGCTGATCCTGCTCGGCGCGTTCCTGGCCGCCCAGGTCTTCGAGCTCTCCACGCTGCGCTGGATCCTGGACCACTTCCTCTCCTCCTTCGTGCTGATCATCATCGTGCTCTTCCAGCACGACATCCGTCGCGCGCTGGCCCGCGTGGGCCGGGGCTTCTTCCGGAACGTGTCGCGGCGCGAGGAGTCGCAGATCGTGGAAGAGGTGGTGCGGGCGGCGCAGACGCTCGCCCAGCGCCGCGTGGGCGCGCTCTTCGTGCTGGAGCGGGAGACGAGCCTCAACGACCTGATCGAGGCGGGCGTTCCCCTGGACGCCGCCGTCACCAAGGACCTCCTCACCTCCATCTTCCTGCCCTACTCGCCGCTCCACGACGGCGCCGTGGTGGTGCAGAACGGCCGGGTGTCCTACGCCGGCTCGATCCTGCCCCTCACGCTTCGCGACGACCTGCCGGACGGGGTGGGGACGCGCCACCGGGCGGCGGTGGGCATCACCGAGGAGACCGATGCGGTGGTCGTGGTGGTGTCCGAGGAGCAGGGGACCATCTCGGTGGTGGTGGGCGGCCAGATGCTCCAGCGCCTGGATCCGCCGCGGCTGCGGGTGGTGCTGCGCGACATCCTGGCCGGGGGACGACGGGACGTGGCCGAGCCGCGGCGCGCGGGGGAGGGCGAGGGCGAGGTCGGCGCCGAGCCCCTCCCGGCCGAGGCCGCGCCCGCCCGGGAGCCGGGCCCCGCAGGCGCCGGGTCCTCGGGCTAGCGGGGGCAGAGCGGTTGCGGCGCCTGTTCGCCAACTGGAGCTACAAGCTGCTGGCCCTGGCCATCGCGGCCTTCCTGTGGGCCGTCGCCCACGGCGAGTCGCCCATCGAGCGCGGCTTCGACATCCCCGTGGTGCTGCGGGACGTGCCCGGGGAGCTGGTGGCGGTGGGGCAGAGCGCCGACGTGGTGAACGTGCGCGTGATGGGGACCCGGGCCGCGCTCCGCAACCTCTCGCCCGGGGAGCTTGAGTATCGCGTCTCGGCCGCGGGCGCGAAGCCGGGCCCCGCCGACTACGAGGTGGACCCGTCGCGCATCGAGCTGCCCCGGGGCGCGCGCATCGTGAGCCGCTCGCCCTCCGACATCGAGGTCCGCTTCGAGAAGCGCGCCAGCCGCGCCGTGCGGGTGCGCCCGGACATCGCCGGCGAGCCGGCCCAGGGCTTCCAGGTGGCCGGGGTGGACGTGGAGCCCCGCCGGGTGCAGATCACGGGGGCCCGCTCCGAGGTGCTACGGATCTCGGAGGTGGTGACCGAAACGATCGATCTGACCGACGCCTCGGCTCCCCTGGAGCGCGAGGTGCGCCTGTCCCTGGGGGGCGGGCGGGTCTGGCTGGAGAAGCCCGGACCCGTCAAGGTACGGGTCCGGATCGAGCCGCGGCCGGCGCCCCCGGGCGCCCCGGAGGCGAGCTGAGCGGGAGGATCGGGTGAGCGCGCGCGTGGAGCTGTTCGGGACCGATGGAGTGCGCGGGCGCGCCAACGTGGCGCCCATGACCGCCGAGACCGCACTGGCCCTGGGGCAGGCGGCCGCGCGGGTGTTCCGCCGCCGCGGCGGCGAGCGCCACCGCATCATCATCGGCAAGGACACCCGCCTCTCCGGCTACATGTTCGAGAACGCGCTGGTGGCCGGGATCTGCTCCATGGGCGTGGACGTGCTCCAGGTGGGCCCGATGCCGACGCCGGGCATGGCGTTCCTCACCGCGGACATGCGCTGCGACGCCGGCGTCATGATCTCCGCCAGCCACAATCCCTACCAGGACAACGGCATCAAGTTCTTCTCCCACGACGGCTTCAAGCTCCCGGACGAGATCGAGCGCCGCATCGAGGAGCTGATCACCTCGGGCCGCCTGGACGAGCTGCGCGCCCCGGCCGAGGAGGTGGGCCGCGCCCGCCGCATCGACGACGCCGAGGGCCGCTACGTGGTGTTCCTGAAGAAGACGTTTCCGCTGGACCTGCGTCTGGACGGTCTCCGCGTGGTGCTCGACTGCGCCAACGGAGCCGCCTACAAGGTCGGCCCCACGGTCCTGGAGGAGCTGGGCGCGGAGGTCTTCACGCTGGGCGTCGCGCCGAACGGGCGCAACATCAACGAGAACTGCGGCTGCGTGAGCCCGGACAAGATGATCGCCAAGGTGAAGGAGGTGCGCGCGGACGTCGGGATCGCGGTGGACGGCGACGGCGACCGCTGCATGCTCGCCTGCGAGAAGGGCAATCTGGTGGACGGTGACGCGCTGCTGGCGCTCGGCGCCCGCGACCTGGCGGAGCGCGACCAGCTCCGGGGCGGCGCCGTGGTGGCCACGGTGATGAGCAACCTGGGTCTGGAGAAGGCGGTCCAGGAGCTGGGGCTGCGACTGATCCGCACGCCGGTGGGCGACCGCTACGTGGTCGAGGAGATGCGCGCCGGGGGCTACAACCTGGGCGGCGAGCAGTCGGGCCACGTGGTCTACCTGGATCACAACACCACGGGCGACGGGCTCATCACCGCGCTCCAGGCCCTCGCGATCCTGTGCCGCAAGCAGCGTCCGCTGTCGGAGCTGGTAGCCGGCATGGAGCGCTTCCCGCAGGTGCTCGTGAACGTACGGGTGGCCGAGAAGCGCCCGCTCGACGAGCTGCCGGTCGTCTGCGAGGCGGTGCGCCGCATCGAGAAGGAGCTGGACGGGCGCGGACGCGTCCTGATCCGCTACAGCGGCACCGAGCCCAAGGCCCGCGTCATGGTGGAGGGGGAGGACGAGAGCCGTGTAAGCGCGTACGCGCGCGACCTCGCCGAGACCCTGCGCCGGTCCGTGGGCGGCGAGGACCTCTAGCGTGCGCCGGCTGGTCGTCGCCCTGGACGCCGTGGCCGCGCTGGCGGAGGCCTCGGAGCTGGGAGAGCCGCGCATCGCGCCGGCCGCCGTGCTGGCCGAGGTGGCGGGCGCCGATGGCATCCGCGCCAGCGTGCGGGAGGCGCTGCGTCCGGTGAACGACACCGACCTGCGCGACCTGCGCCGGGTGACGCGCCGCTTCGAGCTACGGCTCGCCCCCAAGCCCGGCCTGCTCGGGATCGCCCTCGATGCCCGGCCCGACCGCGTGGTGCTGGCCGGGTCGGTGCCGGCGGGCATGCTCGTGCCGGCGCCCCTCGACCTGGAGACCGCGCGCGATCAGCTCAACCCCGCCGTGCGCACCCTGCGCGAGGCGGGCATCGAGGCGGCGGTCAGCCTCGCCCCCGAGCTCGAGGCGGTGAAGCTCGCCCACGGCGCGGGCGTCACGCAGATCGAGTTCTTCACCGGGCGCATGGTGGACCTGCCCGATGCCGAGCGCGCCCGGGCCCTGGACGGCCTGCGCGATGCCGCCTCGCTGGCCGCCAAGCTCCGGCTGCCGGTGAGCGTGGGGGGCGGGCTCGAGCGCCGGTCGCTCGACGACGTGCTGCGTGCCGCGCCCGCGAGCGAGGCCGTCACGGTGGGCCGCGGGCTGGTGGCGCGCGCCATGCTCGTCGGAATCGAGCGCGCCGTGCACGAGTACGCCGCCGCGCTGGCGTGATCCTCGGCCTCGGCATCGAGCTGGTCGATCCCGAGCGCTTCCGAGCCGCGGCGCGACGCTTCGGACCGCGCCTGGAGGCGCGCCTCTTCACACCGGGCGAGCGCCGCTACGCCGCCCGCCGCAGGCGCGGGGACGAGAGGCTCGCGGTACGCTTCGCGGCCAAGAGCGCCGCCCGGCGGGCCCTGGGCGAGCCGGGCGTGGGCTGGCGGGAGATCGAGGTGGTGGGCGAGCCGGGACGGGCGCCGACCCTGCGCTTCCACGGACGGGCCGCGCGCGCGGCCCGGGCGCGGGGGGTGCAGCGTGCCTGCCTCTCCCTCAGCCACGACGGCGCCGCCTGCCTGGCGCACGTCGTGCTGGAGGGGAAGCCGTGAGCGCCCGGATCTGGCCGCTCGTGGGGGCCGACACCATGCGGGCCCTGGACCGGCACACCATCGAGACCCTGGGCGTGCCCGGAGAGCTCCTCATGGAGAGCGCCGGGCGCGCGGTCGCCGAGGTGGTGCTCCGCGAGCCGGGGGGTCGTGGCGGCCCGGTGCTGGTGGTGTGCGGCGGGGGGAACAACGGGGGCGACGGCCTGGTGGCGGCGCGGCACCTGGCGCTGGTGGGCGTGCCGCTGCGCGTCGCTCTGCT
>JBFGJV010000176.1:0-6557 GCA_041577015.1 Myxococcota bacterium | reverse complement strand
GTGCCTGCGCGTGTCCGGCAAGCACAACGATCTCGAGAACGTCGGCCGCACGCCGCGCCACCACACCTTCTTCGAGATGCTCGGCAACTTCTCCTTCGGCGACTACTTCAAGAAGGAGGCCATCGCCTACGCCTGGGAGCTCGTGACGGTGCGGCTCGGCGTCGCACCGGAGCGGCTGGTGGCCACGGTCTTCCGGGAGGACGACGAGGCCCACGCCATCTGGCAGGGCGACGTGGGCCTGCCCGAGGCGCGGCTCTTCCGCCTGGACGAGACCGACAACTTCTGGTCCATGGGCGACACGGGCCCCTGCGGCCCGTGCTCGGAGATCCACTTCGACTTCGGGCCGAATCCGCGCTGCCCTCGCACGGCGTGCGATCCCTCCTGCGAGTGCGGGCGCTTCCTGGAGATCTGGAACCTGGTCTTCATGCAGTACGATCGGGGCGCGGACGGGAAGCTGTCGCCGCTCCCGAAGCCCTGCGTGGACACGGGAGCCGGCCTGGAGCGACTGGCGGCCGTCCTCCAGGGCGTCACGTCCAACTACGAGACGGACCTCTTCGCGCCGATCCTGGCCCGCGTGCAGGAGCTCGCCGGTGCGAGCCTGGGCGACGATCCCGAGCGGGACGTCTCCATGCGCGTGGTGGCGGATCACGCCCGCGCCGTCGCCTTCCTGATCGCGGACGGCGTGCTGCCCTCGAACGAGGGTCGCGGCTACGTGCTGCGACGCATCCTGCGCCGCGCCGCCCGTCACGGCGTGCTGCTCGGTCTCGAGCGCCCCTTCCTGCACGAGGTGGCGGAGACCGTCGTGGACGAGATGGGCGACGCCTACCCGGAGCTGCGCGAGCGTCGCGGCTACCTGCGCGAGCGCATCCAGCGCGAGGAGGAGCGCTTCCTGGAGACGCTCGCCAAGGGGCTCGCGCTCCTCGAGGAGGAGATGCGCAAGGTGCGGGCGGAGAAGGCAAGCGCGCTGCCCGGCGAGGTGGCCTTCCGGCTCTACGACACCTACGGCTTCCCCCTGGACCTGACCGAGGACATCCTGCGCGGCGAGGGGCTCGCCGTGGACCAGGCCGGCTTCGACGCGGCCATGGGCGCCCAGCGCGCCCGCGCCCGCGCGGCCTGGAAGGGAAGTGGCGCCGAGAGCGTGGACGAGGTCTACCAGCGCCTGGCCCGCGAGCTGGAGACCTGCTTCCGTGGCTACGAGGCGCTGGCCACGCGTTCGGCCGTTCGTGGCCTCCTGGTGGACGGACGCCCGGCCGAGACGGCGCGCCAGGGCGACGCCGTCGAGGTGGTCGTGGAGGAGACGCCCTTCTACGCGGAGTCGGGCGGCCAGGTGGGCGACCAGGGCACGATCACGACGCCGAGCGGCCGGATCCGCGTGGAGGACACCCAGAAGCCCGTCGAGGGCGTCGTCGTGCATCGCGGTCGGGTGATCGAGGGCGAGGTGGAGCTGGACCAGCCCGCCGACCTGCGGGTGGACCCGGAGACCCGCGCGGGCGCGGTCCGGCATCACACCGGGACGCACCTGCTGCACGCCGCCCTGCGCGAGATCCTGGGCCCCCAGGCCGTGCAGCGCGGCTCGCTGGTGGCACCGGACCGGCTGCGCTTCGACTTCACCCACGACGCCCCGGTGACGCCCGAGGAGCTGGAGCGGATCGAGGATCTCGTCAACGACTGGATCGAGGAGAACGCCCCGCGCCGCGAGGAGCACATGCCCTACGCGGACGCGGTGTCCTCGGGCGCCATCGCCATGTTCGGCGAGAAGTACGGCGACGAGGTGCGCGTGATCTCGTACGGGGACTTCTCGCGCGAGCTGTGCGGCGGCACGCACGCGGCGGCCACGGGCGAGATCGGCCTGCTCAAGGTGGTGGGCGAGGGGGGCGTCGCGTCGGGCGTACGCCGCGTGGAGGCCCTCACCGGCCGCGACGCGCTGCTGCGCCTGCGGCGCCAGGAACGCACGCTCCAGCGTGCGGCCGACCTGCTGCGCACGCCCGTGGGCGATCTCACCGACCGCGTGGAGAAGCTCCTGGAGGAGCGCCGCGCCCTGGAGCGCGAGCTGGAGAAGCTCCGCTCCGCGAAGCGTGGCGAGGCGGCGGGGGATCTGGCCGGTCGGGCCGAGGAGATCGCAGGGGTGCGCGTGCTCGCTGCCCGCGTGGAGGGCGTCGCGGGCAAGGAGCTGCGCTCCCTGGTGGACGGTCTGCGCGACAAGCTGGGCAGCGCCATCGTGCTGCTGGCCGCGGTGGAGGGCGACAAGGTCGCGCTCGCTCTGGGCGTGACGCCGGACCTGCGCGAGCGCTTCCGGGCCGGCGATCTGGTGCGCGAGGTGGCGTCGGTGGTGGGGGGCAAGGGTGGCGGACGCCCGGACTTCGCCCAGGCCGGCGGCAAGGATCCCGCCAAGCTCGACGCCGCCTTCGCCCGTCTGCGCGAGCTCGTGGAGCAGTCGGCGCGGACATGACGCTTCCCTTTCCGGGCGATCCCTTCGCGCCGCGCCGTCGGCCGACGCGCGAGGTGCGCGTCGGCGACGTGGGCGTGGGTGGTGCCAACCCGATCCGCGTCCAGTCCATGACCACGACCGAGACGCAGGACGTCCGCGCCACCGCCGACCAGATCGAGCGCCTGGCGGACGCCGGCTGCGAGATCGTCCGTGTGACCGCGCCCTCGATCCGCGATGCCGACGCCCTCGCTGCCATCCGCCGGAAGCTGGCCGGACGCCGCGTTCGCGTTCCGCTCGTGGCCGACATCCACTTCACGCCCAAGGCGGCGCTGCGTGCCGCGGAGCTGGTGGAGAAGGTGCGCATCAATCCCGGCAACTACGCCGACAAGAAGAAGTTCGAGGTGCGCGAGTACTCGGATGCGGAGTGGGAGGCCGAGCTCGCGCGCGTGGCCGAACGCTTCCGCCCGCTGGTGCGTCGCTGCAAGACGTTCGGCCGCGCGCTGCGCATCGGCACCAATCACGGCTCGCTCTCGGACCGCGTGCTCAACCGCTACGGCGACACGCCCCGGGGCATGGTGGAGAGCGCCCTCGAGTTCCTGGACGTCTGCGAGGACGAGGGCTTCCGCGACGTCGTGTTCAGCATGAAGGCGAGCAACCCCCAGGTGGCGATCCAGGCCTACCGGCTGCTGGCCGCCCAACTGAACGCGCGCGAGGCGGGCTCGCCCTCCTACCCGCTCCACCTGGGCGTCACCGAGGCGGGCGACGGCGAGGACGGTCGCATCAAGAGTGCGATCGGGATCGGGACGCTGCTGGCCGACGGCCTGGGCGACACGATCCGCGTCTCCCTCACCGAGGACCCGGTGAAGGAGCTCCCGGTGGCGCGCGCGCTGGCGCGCCGCGCCGAGGCGCTCTGGGCGCAGGGCGCGACGACGAAGCGCCTCGATCCGGGCGCCCCCTTCGTGGACGATCCCTTTGCGCACGAGCGGCGCCCGACTCGGGTCGTGGCCAGCGGTTCGGTCGAGCTGGGCGGCGAGCGCCCGGTGCGCGTGGAGCTGGCCCTCGGCGCGCCGCCTTCGGATGCGGAGCGCACCGTCCGCACCCTGGCGAGCGCGCTCGGCCGTCGGCCCGAGCTGGCCTGCGAGGGCCTTCGCGTCGAGGTGCACGACGCCGCCGGCCTGGCCGCCGCGCGGCGCCTGGCCGAGGCCCTGGCGCCGGCGGGCGTGCGGGTTCCCCTGGCCCTCGCCCTCCCGGCCGCGCTGGCGGACCGCGCCGGTCCCGCGGCCAAGGGCTTCGCGCGTTGGATCCTGGGCCTCGAGGCGGACGCCGACGGCCGACAGGCGCGGGAGGCGGCGCGAGCCGCGCGCGGGGCCGGGGTTGCGGTGGAGTGGTGCCTCGCGGGCGAAGCGGGCGCCCTCGTCGATGGCCTCGATCGCGTGCTGGCCGCCTCGGAGGAGACCCGTCTCGGCGCGCTCCTCGTCTCGGCCCGAAGCGCCCGTCCCGTGCACGCGGCGCGCACGCTCGCCGCGCGGCTGCGTGCGGCGGGGCGTCCCGAGACGCCGCTGGTTCTGCTGCCCGCACCCGGGGAGAGCGAGCTCGTCGCGCTGGCTACCGATCTCGGCGCGCCGCTCTGCGACGGGATCGGCGACGCGGTGGTGATGCCCGCCGAAGGCGATCCGGCGCGGGCGCTGACGCTCGCCTACCGCATCCTCCAGGGGGCGCGCCTGCGCACCACCTGGACCGAGTTCATCTCCTGCCCCTCCTGCGGACGCACGCAGTTCGACCTGGAGGAGACCACGGCGCGCATCAAGGCCCGCACCGAGCACCTGAAGGGCGTGAAGATCGCCATCATGGGCTGCATCGTGAACGGACCCGGCGAGATGGCCGACGCCGACTTCGGCTACGTGGGCTCGGGGCCGGGCGTGGTGAACCTCTACGTGGGCCACGCGTGCGTCGAGCGGCACGTCCCCGCCGACCAGGCGGACGACCGCCTGGTGGAGCTGATCCGCAAGCACGGTCGCTGGGTGGATCCGGCCTAGGGCCCCGTCCCCACCGGCGGCGTCTCGTCGCGGCCGGCACGGGCGGAGACGCCCTCGCGCACCGCGTCCTCCAGGAGCTCGAAGGCGGCGAGGCTGCGCGAGTCGGCTACGACCGGGTGCTCCCGCCCCGCCACCCCCACCGCCAGGAAGATCAGGACCGCCGCCGCGAGCGCGCCCTCGGCGGCGCCCAGCAGCCCGCCCGCCAGGCGGTCGAACATTCCGAGCCCGGCCGCGCGCAGGCCGCGGCGCACCATGCGGCCCGAGAGGGCCACGAGCGTCACGGTCACGGCCACCAGGGCCAGGCCCGCGGCCACGCGCCCGGTCGTCCCCGTGAGCCCGCTGTGCGGCTCCAGCCACTCGGCCGCCGGCCCCGCGAACAGCGCCACCACCACCACGGCGCCACCCAGCGCCGCCACGGAGAAGACCTCCCGCACCAGCCCGATGGCGAGCCCGCGCAGGGCGCCGAGCCCGATCAGCACCGACGCCACGAGATCCGCGACGACCATCGCGCCTCCCCACGGGCAGTCTAATGGATAGAATCCGCGATCGAATGCCGCCCGAGCGTGCCGACTGCGTGGTGATCGGGGCGGGCCACAACGGCCTGGTGGCGGCGGCGTACCTGGCGCGCGCGGGTCTGCGCCCGCTCGTCGTGGAGCGACGCGCGCTGGTGGGCGGGTCCGCGGTGACGGAGGAGCTCTGGCCCGGCTTCCGCATCTCGCGCGCCGCCTACGTGGCGGGCCTGCTGCGCCCGGCCGTGGTGCGCGAGCTCGGCCTGCACGCGCGCGGGCTGCGGCTGCTGCCCCGCGAGCCCGCCTCCTTCACGCCGCTCCCCGACGGAGGAGGCCTGCTGCTCGGCGCGGACGAGCACGCCAACATGGCCTCGATCCGGCGCTTCTCGGCGCGGGATGCAGCCCGCCATCCGGCCTACGAGCGCTGGCTCGACCGGGTGGCCCGCGCCGTGGAGCCGCTCCTCGACGCGCCGCCGCCGGACCCGCGCCGCCCGCGGGCGGGCGACGTGGCGACGCTCGCGCGGGTGGGCCGTCGCCTGATGGCCCTGCGTCGCGAGCTTCCCGAGACCGCCCGGCTCCTGCTCGGCTCCGCCCGCGCCACGCTGGAGCGCTGGTTCGAGAGCGAGCCCCTGCGCGGCACGCTGGCCACGGATGCGCTGATCGGTGCCTGGGCCGAGCCCGGGACGCCGGGCACCGGCTACGTGCTCTTCCACCACGTGATGGGCGAGACGAACGGCGCGCGGGGCACGTGGGCGTACGTGGCCGGTGGCATGGGCCGGCTCTCGGAGACGCTCGCGGACGCCGCGCGGGCGGCCGGGGCGACGATCCGTCTCGAGGCGCCGGTGGCGGCGATCCGCGTCGCCCAGGGGGCCGTCCGCGGGGTGCGTCTGGCCGACGGCTCCGAGCTGGACACGCCCCTCGTGGTCTCGAACGCGGATCCCGCCGCCACGCTGCTCGGCCTGGTCGGTGCGGAGCACCTCTCCGACGACACCCTGGCCGAGCTCCGGGCCCTCGACTTCCGCAGCCCGGTGGTGAAGATCAACCTGGCCCTGGATCGCCTGCCCGACTTTCGCGGCATGTCGGGCGCCTCGCCGGGTCCCGAGCACGCGGGCACCATCCACGTGGGCGCCATCGACCTCGAGAGCCAGGCGCGCTCCTTCGCCGCGGCCGTGAGCGGCGCGCTTCCCGAGCGGCCGCTGGTGGAGCTGACGCTCGCCTCGGCGCTGGACGGGAGTCTCGCGCCTCCGGGCCGCCACGTGGCCTCGCTCTTCGTGCAGCACGTTCCGCCGCACTGGGACGAGGAGGACTGGCGCGAGCGTCGCGACGTCTTCGCGGACCGGGTCCTGGCTCTGGTGGACGAGGTGGCGCCGGGCTTCTCGGCGAGCGTCCTCGAGCGGGAGGTTCTCGCGCCCCCGGATCTCGCGCGCATCTTCGGGCTGACCGGGGGCAACATCTTCCACGGCGCGATGACGCCGGAGCGGCTGCTCTTCCTGCGGCCGTTCCCGGGCGCGTCGCGCTACCGCACGCCCATCCGCGGGCTCTGGCGGTGCGGGGCGGGCACGCACCCGGGCGGCGGGGTGATGG
>JBFGJV010000175.1:0-6645 GCA_041577015.1 Myxococcota bacterium | reverse complement strand
TCAGGACCTGCACCAGGTCCCGGGCACCCAGCTTGCGGGCTCAACCGCCGCCGGGAACGAGCGCCGTCAGGCGGATCTCGTCCATCGGGGACCTCCCTTCATGCGGAGGCCGCGCCCGCCTGCCGCCCGTCCAGACGGGCGCGGATCGCGGCGTGTTGCTCGCGCGTGATGCGGTAGCCGGAGAAGAAGACCAGGGCCAGGCCGACGAGAGCCAGCAGGGCCACGCCGGTCGCCAGGCCCAGCTGGATCCCCACGGCGGGCGCCACCTCGTCCGGCCGCGCCCCCGGAGCCAGCCCGACGCCATCCACCAGCTGGCCGGCCAGGAAGCTGCCCAGCCCCACCGACGTCTTGGCCGCGAAGGCAATGGCACCGAAGAAGATCCCTTCCCGACGCCGGCCATGCAGCAGCTCGTCCTGGTCGGTGACGTCCGCCATCATCGACCCCCCGGTCACGGTCGCCGCGGCCAGCCCGAAGGAGTAGATCGTGCCGCAGCCCACGTAGAGCGGGAGGTATAGTGCGCTCGCTTCGGCGGGCCAGAGCCCCACCGCCTTCGCGAAGAGCGGGACCGCCGCGAAGCCGATGAAGATCACGAGCCCGCGCTTGAAGGTGGGCTGCTTGTCCTGGCGCACGGCCACGCGTGTCCAGAAGACCATGCCCCCCAGCGTGCCCACACCCGCCCCCACTCCCCACACGAACAGCTCCCGCGTGGTCACGTGCCAGAAGTAGGTGGCCAGGTGCAGGCCCAGGCTGTTGCCGAGCCCGAAGGCCACGAACACCGCGGTGACCCCGAGGAAGAGCGCCCGAAAGGAGGGAATGCTCAGGGCCTCACGCACGTCGCGGCGCAGGCTTCGGAGCGTGCCGCCGTCGTCCGGCCTCGACGCGGGCCGAGGCAGCCACGGCACGCGGCCGCGGGTTCCCAGCGCCGAGGCGAGGATCGTGAGCGTCATCACCACTGCGAACGTGGCCGCGAAGGCCGGATAGGCCTCGGGATTGAGCTGCCCGTTCTGGTACGCGGGCGTGGGGCGCATGAAGCCGAGCAGTGCTGCGGCTCCGGCCGTGAGGGCACCCACGGCGCCGAAGAAGGCACGTGCGAAGACGATGCGGGTGCGCTCGGCGTAGTCCGTGGAGAGTTCGGCGCCCAGCGCCATGTGCGGCACGTGGTAGAGGGTCATGGCCGCCCGCGTCGCCACCGCCGTGACCAGCAGCCATAGGAAGAGGCCCCACTCGTCCAGGCCCGCCGGCGGCGCGAAGACCGCATAGAAGGCGACGCCCAGAGGCAGCGCCGAGGCGTACATGAAGGGGTGACGTCGACCCCAGCTCGACCGCCAGCGGTCCGACACCACCCCCGCCAGCGGGTCGCTGACGGCGTCGAACACCAGCGCGAGCGCCAGCGCCATCCCGGCCATGCGGCCGGAGAGGCCCAGCACCTGCGTGTAGTAGAACAGCAGGAAGGCGGCGAAGGCGTGGTTCTTGACGCCCTCGGCGAGCTGGCCGAACCCGTACCAGAAGCGGGTCGTCGCCTCGAGGGGCGGCGGCTTCACTCGGTCCCGCCGGACTCCAGCGCCACACGCACCGCCCCGAGCAGCTCCGCCGCCGTGTAGGGCTTGTGCACGAAGCCGGCTGGCTCGCCGACCGCGACACCCGGCCGCGCACCGTTCCGGTCGTAGCCGCTGGACAGGATGATCCGGAGGTCCGGTGCCGCCTCTCGCAGCCGTCGCGCCACCTCCGCCCCGTCCAGATCCGGCATGGTGAGATCCAGCAGGGCGGCACGCACCCGGTCCGCGTGGGCGCGGAAGAGCTCGAGCGCCTGGCGTCCGCCGTGCGCCTCGAGCACCTCGAGGCCGGCCCGGCGCAGGATCTCCGCCGCCACCTGGACCACGTCCTCCTCGTCGTCCACCACCAGCACCGTGCCTCGGCCGCGCCAGGTGGGGGTCGCGTCCTCGGCGGGCGCCTCGTGCGGCCTGTCCTCCAGCGAGCAGGGGATGAGTACCCGGAAGCTGGTGCCGCGGCCGGGGGCCGTGTCCAGGCGGATCGTGCCCCCGTGGGCCGCCACGATGCCCAGGGCGGCGGCCAGACCCAGGCCTCGTCCGGACGTCTTGGTGGTGAAGAAGGGATCGAAGATGCGGGAGCGCGTCTGTGCGTCCATGCCGGCACCGGTGTCCGAGACCTCCACGAAGACGTAGTTCCCGGGCTCGGCGTCGCGCAGCTCGCAGACCTGGAGATCCGCCGCGGTGAGGCGCTGGGTGCCCGTTCGAAGCCGGATCTCGCCGCCGGCGTCTCCCAGGGCGTCCGACGCGTTCGTGATCAGGTTCATCACGATCTGGCCCAGCTGGGTGGCGTCGCCCTGCACGGCCGGGAGCTCGGGATCGAGCTCGCAGCGGAGCCGGGCGTTCTTGCGGATCGCGCTCTCGAGCAGGTTGCTCATGTCCTCCACGATTCGCGACAGATCGATCGGCTTCACGTCCACGTGGGAGCGGCCGGAGTAGGCCAGCATCTGGTCGGTGAGCTCGGCGGCGCGTTGACCGGCGCGCCGGATGCGTTCCACCGCGGGGCGTGCTCCGGACTCGGCCGGAAGCTCGAGCAGCGCCAGCTCCGTGCTGCCGAGGATCGCCGTCAGCAGGTTGTTGAAGTCGTGAGCGATGCCTCCCGCGAGCACGCCCAGGCTCTCGAGACGCTGGGCCTCCTGCATGCGCCGCTCGAGCTGGCGTCGCTCGTCCTCCTGGCGGGAACGCTCCCGAGCCTCGAGGGCGACCGCGATGAAATCGGCCACCGAGCCCGCGAAGGCGGCCTCCTCGGGCGTCCAGCGCCGCTGGACGCCCACGTGCTCGTGGCAGACGACGCCCACGGTCCGGCCGCGGAGGTGGATCGCCGCGTCGATCATCGAGGTGATGCCGAGGGGCACCAGGTAGCCGTCGCGGAACTCGTTGGTGCGGGAATCGGCCAGCACGTCGTGGGCCACCAGGGAGCGGCTCTCCTCCAGGGCGGCGAAGTAGCGCGGGGTATCCTGGGTGGCGAGCTCGAGGCCGCGCTGGTGCTGTCCGGTGGCCGCGTCGTAGACGTCGGCACTCACCAGCCGCGTGCGGCTCGCCTCGTAGAAGAAGACGCCCACCCGGGCCACCTGGAGCGCCTCGGCCGCCGCCTCGGTGATGGCGCGCAGCGCCGCCTCGAGGTCGCCCTGGGCGATCGCTTCGCTCTTGGCCAGCTTCAGCAGGATGGCGTTGAAGCGCGCCAGCCGAAGCTCACGTCCACGCAGCTCGGCCTCCACCTGGCGGCGCACGCCCAGCTCCGCGGCGCGCCGCTTCGCCACGTGAACCAGCTCCAGCAGGCGCCAGGTGTTGCGCAAGCGCATCTCGTGGACGGCCACGGAGAGTGCGGCCACGCTTGCCATCGCATAGGCGAGGTGGATCCAGTCCGGATCCGGCGGCGCCGTCGTCGCCAGCACGCCCCAGGAGGCGAGCGACAGGCCCAGCAGCGCGAGCAGCCATGGCCGCGACAGCAGCACGAACCCGGCGCCCGCCATCAGGATCAGGAAGTTGGTGGTCTGGCGTGGCTCGGGGACGAGCCCCAGGTGGAGGGCGCTATTGGCGAGCGCCAGCAAGACGAGCAGCGCCATGACGGGCTGGGCCAGGCGCAGCGGGACCTCACGGCGCCGCAGGGCCAGCCAGACGACGCCCAGGGCGAGCGCCGAGAGGCCGGCTCCCACGGCGAGCGGCAGCGCGGCGGGCGCGGGGACCACGAAGGGATGGGAGAGGGCGACGACGACGTAGAAGGCGGCCAGCAGGCCCACCACCAGCGGCAGGATCCGGGCCACCGCCACGTCGCAGGCCTGGCGGAACTCCGTCGCGGACGGCGGGGCTTCGCTCGCGTTCCCGGTCTCCGGCGAAGGGGGGTGGGGTGCTTCGGCGCCCTGCATGCTCGTCTGGCCATCCGCGAACCCTTCGACCCTACCACGCCTCGAGCCTCGCGGCCGGTCCCCGACCCGGAGGGAAGAGCGTTTCGAGGGCAGGGGGGTGGCGTTAGACTCCCCGCTGCGGCCCATGGTCAAGTCGTTTCCCGCCCAGATTTTTTCGGTCGTCCGGAGCCGGGGCGGACGCCGCAACCTCCGCGTCCTGCTGCGCTTCTTCGTCGTCCTGGCGCTGATGATCACGCTCTACTCCATGGTCTTCCACTTCCTGATGGAGCGGGAGGGGCAGCGCTTCAGCTGGATCACGGGCTTCTATTGGACGCTCACCGTGATGTCCACGCTCGGCTTCGGGGACATCACGTTCCACACCGACCTCGGTCGCGCCTTCTCCCTCGTGGTGCTGCTGTCCGGGATGATCTTCCTGCTCGTGCTGCTGCCCTTCACCTTCATCGAGTTCTTCTACGAGCCCTGGATGAAGGCGCAGGCCGCGGCGCGCGCCCCCCGCCAGATCCCGGCCGAGACGAGGGGGCACGTGGTGTTGACCCACGACGACGCCGTCACGACGGCCTTGATCCGACGGCTGGAGCAGTACAAGGTGCCCTACGTGCTGATGGTGCCCGAGCTGGACGAGGCGCTGCGCCTGCACGACCTGGGGCGAAAGGTCGCGGTGGGGGCGCTCGACGACCCCGAGGCCTGGAGCCGGGTGCGGGTGGGGGAGGCCGCCCTCGTGGCCAGCACGGCCAACGACTTCACCAACACCAACGTGGCCTTCACGGTGCGGGGCGTCTCGAAGGCGGTGCCCATCATTACCAGCGCCAGCGACGAGGCGTCGCTGGACATTCTCCAGCTCGCGGGCAGCAACCACGTGCTGCGGCTGGAGGAGATGATCGGCCAGTCCTTCGCGCGCCGAACGATCGGGGACGCCATGGCGCACGTCGTCGGCCGCTTCGACGAGCTCCTGATCGCCGAGGCCACCACGCATCGCACGCCGCTGGTGGGTCAGACGCTTCAGGAGAGCCGCCTGCGCGAGAAGGTGGGCGTGACCGTCGTGGGCGTCTGGGAGCGCGGCACCTTCGAGCCCGCACGCCCGGAGACCAAGATCCAGGACAACACGGTGCTGGTCCTGGCGGGCCGCAAGGAGCACCTCTTCCGCTACGACGAGCTCTTCTGCATCTACAACATGTCGATCGCCCCGGTCGTGATCCTGGGCGGCGGGCGCGTGGGACGTGCCACCGCCCGCGCCCTGGCGGCCCGCGACGTGGACTATCGCATCGTCGAGGTGCTACCCGAGCGCATCCGTGACCCCGACAAGTACGTGCTCGGATCCGCGGCGGACCTGGAGGTCTTGAAGAAGGCGGGCATCGAGGAGACCTCGACGGCCATCATCACGCCGCACGACGACGACCTGAACGTGTACCTCACCATCTACTGCCGCCGGCTGCGGCCGGACGTGCAGATCCTGGCTCGCGCGACGCTGGAGCGGAACGTGGCCACCCTGCACCGGGCAGGCGCCGACATCGTGATGTCCTACGCCTCCATGGGGGCCGGCGCGGTGATGAACCTGCTCAGGCGCGGTCGCATCTTGACCCTGGCGGAGGGGCTCGACCTATTCGAGGTGAAGGTGCCGGAATCCCTAGCGGGTCGGACCATCGCCGATTCCTCGATTCGCGAGCGCACCGGCTGCAGCGTGGTGGCGATTCGCACCGATCGGGGCATGGAGGTGGTCCCGAACCCCGGCGAGAAGCTCCCGGCCGGCGCCGACATCGTGCTGATCGGCACCGCCGAGGCGGAGGAGCGCTTCCTGGGGATGTGGGTCAAGGGCGAGGAGGCCGCCTAGGCCGGCGGCTCGCCGACAGCCGGGATCACTCCACCAGCTGGGAGAGCTCGAGCGCCTCGTCCGACCCCGCCTCGTCGAAGGTGCTCGCCGAGCTCTCGGAGAAGTTCAGGGCGCGCTCGAAGTCCGAGGCATTCGTGGCGGCGGCCTTGGCCACGTCCAGCGTGATCGCGCCAGACCGGTAGAGCTCGGTCAGGTGCTGGTCGAAGGACTGCATGCCGTAGGTGTCACGACCGCTCTCGATCACGTCCTTGAGCGCCCCGGTCTTCTCGGGGTCCTTGATGTACTCCTGCACGGTCTTGGTGGCGCACAGGATCTCCGCGGCGACGACGCGGCCCTTGCCGTCGGTGCGCTGCAGCAGCCGCTGGCTTACGACGCCCTTCAGGTTGTCTGCCAGACGCAGCCGCACCTGGTGCTGCTCGTCCGCGGGAAACACCCCGATCAGGCGCCCCACCGTCTTCGAGGCGTCGGTGGTGTGGACGGTGGAGAACACCACGTGACCGGTCTCGGCGGCCTTGAGCGCGATGTCGATGGTCTCCGCGTCCCGCATCTCGCCCACCAGGATCACGTCCGGGTCCTGGCGCAGCGCCGCCCGCAAGGCGGTCTTGAAGCTCGCCGTGTCGGGGCCGATCTCGCGCTGGCTGATCGACGCCTTGGCGTTGCGGTGCAGGAACTCGATCGGGTCCTCGATGGTGAGGATGTGGGCGGAGCGCGTCTGGTTGATGTGGTCGATCATGGCCGCCAGGGTCGAGCTCTTGCCCGAGCCCGTGGCGCCCGTGACGAGGACCAGGCCACGCTCCTCTTCCGCGAGCTTCCTCACTGCCTCCGGGATGCCCAGATGCTCGAGGGTCGGGATCACCCCGGAGATCACGCGGAGGATGCAGCACAGGCTGCCCCGCTGGCGATA
>JBFGJV010000174.1:0-6691 GCA_041577015.1 Myxococcota bacterium | reverse complement strand
TCAGATAGAAGGCGATGCGGCGCGGGTCACTGGCCCGGATGCGCGCCGCCACGAGCTCGAGCGCGTCGTCCCAGGAGACCGGGGCGAAGCCGGCCTCGCCGCGCCGCCGGAGCAGCGGCACGGGCAGGCGTCCGAACGCGCGCAGCTCGCGGTTGCCCAGGCTCTGGAGCGCCGCCACATCCCGCAGCCGGCCCGGGTCGAGGGCGGGCATCGTGTTCAGGCGCAGCAGCTTGAGGCGCACCGTGCACAGGTGCACGCCATCCATGGTCCAGTCGCGCAGGCCCGTGGTCCCGAGGGCGCAGCCGTCGCACACCCCGTCGCGCAGGATGCGCCAGGCGAACGGGAGCTGGTCCCGGTTCTCCCAGAGGGTGGAGACGATCTCGCCGTAGTGGTTCGGCTTGACCTGGCCGAGGCCGTTCGGGACCCATCCCGCCCAGAGCCGCGGATCGAACCGTCCCATGCGAGTTCTACGCTAGCAGCTCCGCTAGCGCTCGAAGATCGTGCGGCCCCACCAGAGCGAGGCGCGGCAGGTCACGATCTTCTGGGCGTCGGCATCGACGACCGCGCCGGCCCCGTCCTCGAAGTACTGCTTGAGCCCGGAGCCCATGGAGGCCGCGTCGGGCCAGCTCCCCATCCAGAAGAAGTCCGGGAGGTCCGGGGTGGTGTCGTACTGCGGCGTCAGGATGACGGCCGTGTAGGGACCCTCGAGGTTCCCCTGCACCTTCTTCCACTTCTCGATCCACTGCTCGAAGTCGGCCATCCCGAACCCCTCGTTGAAGCTGCAGCCGTAGAACTCGTAGGGCTTGGCGGAGGCGGTCCCGGCGGTGAGGAAGGTGACGAAGAGCAAAAGGGTTGCGTTTCGCATGCGATTCTCCTCGTGGCATGGGGTTGCTGAAGCGGTCGCGCTACGCCACCTGCTCCAGCAGCGCTTTCGCGTCCTTCAGGTCCTGGGTCTCGAACCCCTCGATGAACCCCGCGTACACGGGCTGGAGGAGATCCCGGGCCTCGGCGCGCTTCCCCTGGCGCTGCCACAGGCGCGCCAGGCTCGTGGCGGCACGGAGCTCGAGCGAGCGCCCGCCCTGCTGGCGGGCGGTGGCCAGCGCACGCTGAAGGAACGCCTCGGCCTCGGACGCGGTCGGCACGCGGCCGGCCTGGAGCAGGAGCTCGGCGCGGATGCGGAGCAGCTCTGCGTCCCAGAAGCGGCTCTTCTGGCGCTCCGACAGGGCGAGCGCTGCGTCGATGGTGGCCAGGGCGTCGGTCTCGCGGCCCACGCTCGCCTGGGCCCGGGCGAGCACGGACAGGAAGTACTGTCCCCCGACGCCCGTTCCGGTCCCCGCCAGAAGCCCCAGGCCGTGTCGGAGCGCCTGGATGCCGGCCTCGCCGCCGCGGAGATCCACGAGCGCGCAGCCGCGCACGGCCGTGGCCAGGGCAACCAGAAAGGGAAAGCCCGACTCGCGCGCGATCGTGGTGCCCTCTTCCGCGAGCCGCAGCGTCTCGCCAGGCTCGCCTCGCCAATGGTGAACGACTCCCGCCATCGCCAGCGAGTTCGACAGGCTGTAGGGATGATTGAGCGTGCGGGCGTGGGCGATTCCCTCACGGGCGCGCTCCAGGGCCCGGCCCGGGTGGCCCTGCTCCCAGAGCGCCAGCGCCTGCCAGAAGCAGGCGATCGCGACCGGATCGCCCGCGTAGACGTGCGCCATCGCGGGATGCCCGCTGCGCTCGTAGAGTCGCCGCGTGCGCTCGAGGTGGCGGACGGCCGCCTCGAACCGGCCCATCCAGAAGTCGAGCTGGCCCAGCGTGAGGTGGGCACGCAGCAGACGGGGGCCTTCGTCCCGACGTTCCGCCAGCTCCCGCAGCTCCTGGATGCGAGCCATCGAGGCCTCCAGCTCGCCGCGGGCCAGATGGAAGGTGCCGAGTCCCCAGAGCGCATCGAAGCGCTGGGGCGCATCGTCTCCCCCCGGTGCGAGATCGAGTGCCCGCTGGTAGGTGCGACCGACCTCGGCATCGCCATACCCGCGGACACCCATCAGCGGCACGCCGAGCGCCACCTGGAGGCGAAGCTCCCGGCCATCCCGGTCGGAACCCTCCGGCAACGTGCCCAGCAGCTCGAGCGCCCGACGCAGGTGGAGGATCGCCTCGTGGTGCGCCAGTCGCGCGGTCGCGCGCGCTCCGGCGCGCTCCAGATAGTGGATCGCCCGGGCCACGAGTCCGGCCTCCTCGCAGTGGAGGGCAGCCAGCTCGGGTTTCTCCTCGATGCGTGCGGAGAAGCGTTCCTCCAGCTTCCGCGCGATGCGCCCGTGGATCTCCTGCCGGCGACTCTTGAGCAGGGAGGCATGGGCTGCGTCCCGAATCAGGGCATGTTTGAACACGAAGCGTCGCTGCGATCCCGTACCTCGTGCGTGGAGCAGGTCGGCCCGCGCAAGCTTCACGAGCCCCGCCTCGAGGACCGCCTCGTCCAGGTGGGAGACCGCGGCCAGCAGGTCGTGGGGGAAGTCCCGTCCCAGCGTGGCGCAGAGCTGCGCCACCTCCTTGGCGGGGCCCAGTCGATCGAGCCGGGCCATGAGCGAATCCTGGAGCGTCGCCGGGATCGGAAGCGGCGCGACGAAGACGGCATCGGGCGTGCCTCCCGCGCCCTTTGCCAACTCGGACACCAGGCGAGTCAGCTCCTCGACGTAGAGGGGGTTCCCGTCCGAACGTGTGACGATCTCCTCCACGGCGTTCTCGGGCAGTGGGTGTTCCCGGGTCAGGGAGAGCACCATGGCGCGGCTCTGCCGCCGGGTCAGCGGATTGAGGACGATGCTCGAGACGGGGCCGGCCGACGGCCACGGGGGCTGGAATCCGGGCCGGGCGGTGAGAACGAGGAGTATGCGAGCTGTCGCGAGCCGTTCGAGGAGCAGGCCCAGCAGCTCCAGGCTCGAGGGATCACACCACTGGAGGTCCTCGAAGTCCAGGACGACGGGCTCGGAGTGTGCCAGGGCGATGGTCCAGGCCGCGAGCGCATCCAGCGTGCGCCTCCTCCTGACCTCGGGGGGCACGCTCGCCGCCGCAAGGGCATCCGGAACGGGCAGGAAGAGCAGCTCGGCGATGCCCGGAGCCACCGCGGGCACGTCCAGACCGGCGGCCTCCAGCGCCTCCTCCAGCAGGCGCCAGCGCGCCTCGGCGTCGGGCGCCGCGTCCAACCGGAGCTCGTGCTTCAGAAGCTCGGTGACCGGATGGAAGGCGGTGCGCTCGAACCAGGCGGAGCAACGACACTCGAGCCAGGTGTGCGGGACGTCCGCGAGCCGCTCGCCGAGCGCGTGGACGAGTCGCGACTTCCCGACGCCGGCCTCGCCGGTGACCAGAACGGCCTGCCCCGCCCCGTCACGAATCTGCTCCCAGCGATCCACCAGGAGCCCCTGCTCCTGCTCGCGCCCCACGAGTGGCGTCAGGCCGACGGCCGCAGCGGCCTCGAGTCGGCTCCGCAGGCCGCTCGGCCGCAACACCCGATGGGCGCGAGACTCGCCCAGGCCCTTGAGGTCGCGTGCGCCCAGGTCCTCCGTGACGAAGGCCCCCGGCACGAGACGCAGCGTGGCGTCGCTCAGGACGAGCGTATCGGGCTGCGCCACGGCCTGGAGACGCGCCGCCACGTTGGTCGTATCGCCCAGGGCGAGCGTCTGCCTCCGCTCGCCACCGCCCATCTCGCCCAGGACCACCGGTCCGGTGTGGATCCCGACGCGAAGCGAGAGCCGCGGCCAGCCTTCCCTCTCGAGGCGCGCATTCAGGGCGCCGAGTGCATCGACGATCCCGAGCCCCGCTCGCACGGCGCGTTCGGCGTCGTCCTCGTGGGCGTGCGGGTAGCCGAAGTAGACCAGCAGCCCGTCGCCGAGATACTGGGCCACGTGTCCTTCGAAGCGCGCGATCACCTGGCCCGCACTCTCCTGGTAGGCGCGGACCACCTCGCTCCAGTCCTCGGGGTCCAGGCCCGCCGCGAGCCGGGTCGAATCCACGAGGTCACAGAAGAGCACGGTGAGCTGGCGGCGCTCGCCGTCGACGGCCGAGACGCGAGCGGGGTGGACACCCGGCGGCCCGAACCACGAGAGGACCTTGCCCTCGCGCGCCGCGAGCTGCTGCACGTCCACGAGCTCGACGACGAGCGCTTCGAGCGCGGCGTCGTCCAGCCCGAACTCGCGCTTCAGGAGGCCCAGCGAGACCCGCCCTTCCGCGCGGAGGAGCTCCTTCGCCTGGCGGACGGTCGCGACGAAGCTCACGCTGCCGTCGTCCCTCCTGGCCCGCCCCGGTTACCTAGACTGCCACGAACGGCGGCGGCGGTGGAGGATTTGCGCGAGCCAGGCGCCACGGGCTCGACCTCTTTCGCGAGATGAGCCTGTAACCCTTGAATAAAATTGAGAAAACCCGGCGCTCGGCTCGGGCGCGTCCTGTCAACGTCCCCGCGGCCGGCGCCTCCTCTGTCGCCGCATCAGCGGCGGCAGCAGCAAGACGAGCTCGAGGCCTAGGCCGCAGCCACTCCCTTCCTTGTTCTTCCAGGGGTGCCCCGCGCACTGGGGGTCCGGCGCCGTAAGGGCTGGCTGCGCAGGATTGAATGGTTCGTCGACGAAGCCGTCCCCGTCCAGGTCCAGGGACGCGCCGCCGTCGAAGTCGATCCGGCCGTCGCCCTCGTTGTCGAAGCCGTCCTGGCATGGGGCCGTCTCGTCGGGCGACACTGGGCTCAGGCACACCAGGTCCCCGCCCCCACCCGCGAGGAAATCCGCCGAGCCGTCCGCATCGTTGTCCACCCCATCGTCGCAGCGGAGACCGGGTGACTTCTCCGAGGGATCCGCCGCCGAGTCGCAGCCAGGGTCGACCAGCGAGGGATCCCCGCCCGGCGCGTCCGTCCGCCCGTCGCCGTCGTTGTCGAGCCCGTCGCTGCACCCGGGCACGCCGGAGACGAGCGCGCCGCTCAGGACGAGCAGGTTCCCGACGTCTTCCGTCCCCGGCGCCAGGCCGTTGCCGAGCATCTCGTTGGTGATGAGGTCGGTCCGGCCGTCGCCATCGAGGTCCCCGGCCGCGGCGCTGTAGCACAGCGTGTCGCCGGCATCGGAGCCCACCGTTCCGTTGGCGCCGTACACCTCGCTGATGCGCACCGCGGCGGGTGGCGGCAGCGAGCCCGGCTCGAGGTCGATGAGCGCCGGCCACGGGCCGCTCTGGCCGTAGAAGACGTGGATCGTCCCGGCGTCGTCGCGCCCGAGCGGGCTACCGTGCGGGGAGCTGAACGACAGGTCGTCCAGGCCGTCGGCGTCGAAGTCGCCGTGGGCCGCCGTATCCGCGGCGATGTCACCCGCCGCGCCACCGAGAAAGGTGGACTGGACCAGGCCCGGAGGCGGCACGTCGAGATCGAAGACGAGTCCCTTCAGGCTGGCCGCCGCGTAGAGGACGTGCCCGATGCCCGACGCCGGCCGGGTCTGGCCCGGCGTGCCGTCGCCGACCAGGTCGCCCACGAAGAGGTCCGCCAGCCCGTCGTCGTCGTAGTCGAGCCCGCCGAGGATCTCCTCGCCGAAGCTGCGATTGAGCGCCCCGCCGTCGATGATGGTGCGGCTTCCGGGAGGCGAGTCGATGTCGAAGGCGAAGTTCGGGTTCCAGAGGCCGGAGGGAAAGTTGTCGTCCCAGGCGATGTAGAGCGTGCCGTCGAGCGAGCCCCCGCCGCCGTGGGCCGAGCCGGGCGGCGCGCCGTCGGCGGGGATCCCCGCCCCCGCGCGGTTGAGGGCCGCCGCGATCAGCACCTCGCCCCGTCCGGTCCCGTCCAGGTCGGCGACCTGGAGCGTCGCGCCGAAGTGGAACTCCTCCGATCCGGGGGGCGGGGCGATGCGGGCGAGATGCTTCTTGAGCGCCGTGCTGCCGGGGTCGGCCAGGTCGATGGTCTGGTCCACGGCGAGGTGGGCACCGCCGCGGATCACGTAGACGGCGCCGCGGTCGTTCTCGCCTGCCCCGTCCTCCTGATCGGCCCCCACCACCAGGTCGGCGATCCCATCGCCGGTGACGTCGCCCGTCCGCATCCAGATCCCCAGCCGGTCCACCGCCGCGGCGCCGACCAGGGTCGTCAGCGTCACGCTGGCCGGCGGGGCGCGCAGGTCAAGGGGCTGGAGCGTCGCCGCGTGATCGCGCAGCGCCGCCCCGCCCACCAGGATGGTGAGCGCTCCCGCCCCGGGCCTGGCAGCATCCGGCCTGAAGTTCTGGCGGGCGATCAGCAGGTCACCGAGCCCGTCGCCGGTGACGTCGTCCATCCAGATCTCGCTCCCGGTCGCCTCGGAGGTTCCGTCGCCCAGGATGCGGAGGATGCGCGGCTGCGCCTGCGCCGTGTCGAGTCGGCCTCCGGCCCGGCCGTTGCCGAAGACCAGATGGACCTCCCCCGCCCCGCTGCGTCCGAGGGGGCTGGCCCGCATGGCGGCCAGGGCGTAGTCGCGCAAGCCGTCGCCGTCGCAGTCGAAGCCGCCGGCCACCGGGACCCCGGAGGAGCCGACACCGGCCGAGCCGTGCACGCGCAGCAGCACGCCCTCGTCCGCGGACGCGGCGGCCAGGTCCACGGCCACGGTGGGCTGGGCTCGGGCGACGCTCGGCCCCGGCAGCGCCCACGGAATGGTGAATGCGGCCAGGACGCGCAGTCCACGCGCGAGGGCTCGAGCGACGAAACGAGGCCGGGGTGGCGGGGCGAGGGCGG
>JBFGJV010000173.1:0-6732 GCA_041577015.1 Myxococcota bacterium | reverse complement strand
GGGACGCCTGGTGGACTCCGGCTTCGTGGCCTATGGCACCGCCAAGGCGGCGCTCTCGCACATGACGCGGCTCCTCGCCGCCGAGTGGGCACCCCGCGTGCGCGTGAACGCGCTCGCCGTGGGGGCCACCGAGACCGATGCTCTGGCCCCCTTCCTGGCCCACGGGAACCTGCGCGAGCAGATGGAGGGGCTCACGCCCATGGCGCGGCTGGGCACGGTGGAGGACATCGCCGCCGCAGCGCTCTATCTGGCCTCGCCTGCGGGCAGCTGGGTCACGGGCAAGGTCTTCGAGGTGGACGGCGGCACCGAGGCCTCCAACTGGCCGCTCAAGATCCCGGCGTTCTGAGGGCGGCCGCGGTGCGCCGCGTCGCGCTGCTCCTCGGCGGCCTGCTGCTGCTGGGCGTCGCCGGGCTCTTCCTGGTCGCCCCGCCCCTCCTGGACGCGCGCCTGAACCGCGTAGACCCGCCGCCCGAGGCGCCCCCCTCCCCCGCCGCGCGGCGCCTGCACCAGACGTTGCGTGTGGCGGATCTCCACGCGGATCCCCTCCTGTGGCGGCGCGACCTGCTGCGCCGCAACGCGCGCGGCCAGGTGGACGTGCCGCGTCTCCTGGAGGGACGCGTCGCCCTCCAGGTCTTCGCCGCCGTCACCAAGTCGCCCTGGGGCCAGAACTACGAGCGCACGCGTGGCGACTCGGACCGCATCACGCCGCTCGTGCTGCTTCAGCGCTGGCCGCCCGCCACCTGGACCCGCCTGGGTGCGCGCGCGCTGCACCAGGCGTCCAAGCTCCACGCCGCGGCGGCGCGTTCGGAGGGGCGGCTGGTGGTGGTGCGCGACGCGGCCGAGCTGGCGGGCTTCCTCGCCGAGCGGGCCTCGCAGCCGGAGCGGGTGGCGGGGCTGCTCGCCGTGGAGGGCCTGCACGCCCTGGACGGCGAGCTCGAGGCGGTGGACGCGCTGTTCCAGGCGGGCTTCCGCATGATGGCGCCCACGCACTTCTTCGACAACGCGCTGGGCGGCTCCTCCGCCGGCCTCGCGAAGGGAGGTCTCACGCCCTTCGGGCGCCGCGTGATCCGACGCCTGGAGGCGCTCGGCGTGATCGTGGATCTGGCCCATGCGTCACCCGCCGTGATCGACGACGTCCTCGACCTGGCGACGCGACCCGTCGTGGTGTCCCACACCGGCGTCCAGGCCACGTGCCCCGGCCCCCGCAACCTCTCAGACGCGCACGTGCGCCGGATCGCGGCGCAAGGCGGCCTGATCGGGATCGGCTTCTGGGCGGGCGCCGTCTGCGACCGTGCGCCCGAGGCCATCGTGCGCGCCATCGTCCACGTGCGCGAGCTGGTGGGCGTCCGGCACGTGGCGCTGGGCTCCGACTTCGACGGCACCGTGCACACGGCCTTCGACGCCAGCGGCCTGGTGCGGCTCACCGACGCGCTGCTGGCGGCCGGCCTCGGCCAGGACGAGGTCCGCGCCGTGATGGGCGAGAACGTGCTGCGATCCCTGGCGGAGCTGTTGCCCGCCGGCGAGCGCTCCTAGCAGCTAGGTCGGTGCCAGCAGCGCCGCGCGGATGGCTCGCGTCTCCACGGCCTGCTCGTGGAGGGACCACTGCCCGTGGGCGCGAACCAGGTTGTGCTCGCCGCGCGAGGCGAAGCGCTCCGCGTCCCAGCCGAAGTAGGACTCGTTCAGGGCGTCGGCGGCAAAGCGCGCGGTGAGCTCGAGCGCGATGCGCTCCAGGCCGAAGACCAGCGCCTCGCGCTCCGTGGCCTCGAGACGGAAGGGCAAGGTCTCGAGCCAGGCGCGCGCAGATGCCTCCAGCAGCGCCGGATCCAGCTCGGCGTGCGGCACGTCCTCGCCGTTGCGGTTGCACCAGGAGCGCCAGGCGTCGCCGAGCTCGTGCCAGAGCGGCTGGCGCGAGACGAGGTCCAGGTCGATGAGCCCCACGGCCTCCTCGCGCGCCGGACCGTGCTCGCCCGCGAAGAGCAGGTTGTTGAACTTGAGGTCACCGTGGACCACGCGGCGAGGGACGTCGTCCAGGGCGCCCCAGTTCGCCGCCACCTGCAGCACGCGCTCCGCCAGGGGCGCCACGCGGTCGTAGAGGGGGTGCGCCTCGTGGTCGCGCAGGGCCTTCTCGAGCGTGGCCAGGTGCGCCGCGGTGTCGTGGAGCGGAATCCCGGGCGGGTGGAGCTCGGCGTCGAAGTCCACGAGCGCCCCGTGGAAGCGCGCCACCAGGGTGCCCGCGGCGCGTGCCTGCCCGGCCGTCGCGCAGACGTCGAAGCTCGTGCCGGGCAGCCGGGTCAGCAGGCGCCAGCGGCCGTGGGAACCCAGGTCGGCGCAGAGATCGCCGGCGGCCGTGGGCACCAGGCGCAGCGTCGGGAAGCCCCGGGCCGCCAGGTGCTCGGTCACCGCGTGGATGTTGTCGTGGATGCGTGGCGAGAAGATCGGGCTCACGCGCTGCAGCACGTACGCGTTGGCGCCGTCGCGCACGGCGAAGCTCTGGTTGATGAGACCGCACGGAATGGGGGTCGCCTGCGGCGCGCGGAGCACCGCGAAGGCGGCGAGCGCCTGCTCCAGGCCGGAGGCGTCCGCAGGTGTGGCGGCCATGGCCGGAGGCTCTGGAATCCCGGCGCCCGCCGCAACGGCCTGCGGGCTCAGGCGGGCACGACGCGCACCGGGAGGCTCCCGGGCACGCGGAACAGCGAGGGCCCCCACTCGATCTGCTCGCACTCGAGCTCGAGCTCCCGCGTGCGCTGCACCAGCGAGCCGAGCGCCACCTGCGCCTCCATGCGGGCCAGGTGCGCGCCCAGGCAGAGGTGCGTGCCGCCGCCGAAGGCCAGGTGCTCCCGGGCGTTCGGGCGCGCCACGTCGAAGCGGTCCGGATCCGGGAAGCGCTCGGGGTCGCGGTTCGCGGCCCAGAGCATGGCCCAGACCTGGGTGTCGGCGGGGATGGTGCGTCCGCCGAACTCGGCGTCGGCGTGCAGCACGCGGATGGTGGCGCCGATCGGGCCCTCGTAGCGCAGGCACTCCTCCACGGCGTTGTCCACCAGCGCCGGGCTGCGCCGCAGCCGGGTGAGCTCGGAAGGGTGGCGGATCAGCGCCACCAGGCCGTTCCCGATCAGACCGATCGTGGTCTCGAAGCCCGCGATCAGCAGCCCGATCGACTGGATCAGCAGCTCCTGCGGCGTCAGGCGGTCGCCGTCCTCCTCGGCGCGGATCAGGACCGAGAGCAGATCGTCGGTGAGGTCGCGGCGGCGCTGGGCGATCAGGGCGTCGAAGTAGCCGGCCAGCTGCAGCGAGGCCGCCTCGGCGCGCTGCCGCTGCTCGGGTGTGGCCAGGTCCCCGAGCAGGGCGTGGGTGGCGTCGGCGGTCCAGGCGGTGAAACGCGCCCGGTCCTCCAACGGAACCCCCAGCATCTCGCAGATCAGGGTAGAGGGCACGGGGAGCGCGAGCTCCGCGATGGCGTCCATGCGTCCGCGGGCAAGCGCTGGCTCCAGACACGCGTCCACGATCTCCTGCACGCGCGCTCGCCAGCGCTCGGTGGCGCGGGGCGTGAAGGCCTTGGAGACGAGCTTGCGCAGCCGCGTGTGATCCGGCGGGTCCTGCTGGAGCATGAACTCGCCGGCGCGACCGCCGGCCCCGCCGCGCTCGCCGGGGAGCGTCCCGTCCAGGTGGCGCACGCCGCAGGGCACCTCGCGCAGCAGCCGCACGCAGTCGGCGTAGCGGGAGAGGCGCCAGAAGCCGAGCGGCGTCTGGTTCACCGGTGCCACGCGGCGCAGGTGGTGGAGCGAGGGGAAGGGGTCGTCGCGGCGCGTGCGATCGCTGCGGCCCTGGTCCACGCCGTGCCAGCCGGGCTCCGGCTCGGGGGGCGGGGCAGCTCGCGGCTCGGGGCTGGTCACGGGGCCGGGACTCCTCGGGCGGAGCATAACGTGGCGCGGAGCCGGCCCTGGCGACGGACCTGCGGCCTCCCTGCGCATGGGAGACGCCTGACGAGCCTTTTTTCAAGATCGATTTTCAACTAAAGATTGATAAAATGAATGCCGATATGAAGATCATGAAAACGGCCGCGCGAGAGCAAACGCGGCGGCAGAGCCCGGCCCGGGCCTGGTTGGATGCCCTCAGCGAGGAGGACGTCGCCTTCCTGAAGCGCTTCCTGCTGGCCTCGGGGACGCTCAAGGAGCTGGCCCGCCAGTACGGGGTCTCGTACCCGACGCTGCGGCTGCGCCTGGACCGCCTGATCCAGAAGGTGACGCTGGTGGACGAGCACGCCGAGGCGGGCCCCTTCGAGACCCGGCTGCGCGCCCTCTACGCCGAAGGCCGTCTGGACGACGAGACCTTCCGTCTGCTGCTCGAGAGCCATCGCCAGGAAAGGGAAGAACGATGAGGGAACTGCTGCCTCGGGCCGCGCTCGCGCTGGCCCTGCTGCTCGTCGCCGGTGCAGGCGACGCGAAGGAGCGCGTGGCCCTGGAGATCGACTGGTCCGACGCCCCCGTGCAGGGCGCGGCGGAGCGCGTGAGCGGGCCCGAGGGCAAGGCGGCCCTGCGCGTGGCGAGCAACGAGGATCACACCACGACGCATCCCCTGGTCACGATCGAGAGCCCGCCGGTGGGCGGCGTCGGCTATGCCGTGCTCGGCCGCGTGCGGCACGAGGGTGTGAAGGGGGAGGCCTACCTGGAGATGTGGAGCTATTTCGCCGACGGCGGCCGCTACTTCAGCCGCACGCTCGGCCAGGGTCCGATGGCGCCGCTGCGTGGCGACGGCGACTGGCGCGCCTTCCAGCTGCCGTTCTTCCTGAACGGCGCGCCCGCTCCGAGCCGGCTCCAGGTGAATCTCGTGCTCCCGGGCGCGGGACGGGTCTGGATCGGACCGCTGCAGCTGGTGCAGCTGGATCCGCGCGGGGCCGCCGCGGGCGCCTGGTGGAGCGACACGACCGCGGGCTGGGTGGGAGGCATCCTGGGAAGCGCCGTCGGCCTGCTGGGCGCGGCGATCGGAACGCTCTGCTCCCTGGGGCGGGGCCGCGCCTTCGTGCTGGGGGCGCTGCGCTTCGGGATCGTGCTCGGCGTCGTGCTCGCCGCGGGAGGCGCGTGGGCGTGGCTCTCGGGTCAGCCCTACGGGGTCTGGTATCCCCTGCTTCTCGTCGGCGTGATCTGTGCGGTGGTGGACGCGGCGGTGCTGCCCGGCGCGCGGAGGCGCTTCGAGGAGATCGAGCTGCGCCGCATGCGCGCCCGGGACGTGGAGGCCGGCGCGCATCCCTAGAAACCGACCGGGGCCGGCAAGAGAAGGCGCGCCCGGGCCGAGGCCGGGGCGCGCCGACTCGCGCGACACGGACGCCGAACCCTTCGGACGCCCGAAACTCCTGCATCCCGGGAGCAAGGCGCGTGCCAGCTCCCGGTACCTGCGCAGCTTCCGCGGCGAAGTGCCCGATCCAGGGGCCAGGCGCCGCGGCGCAGCGATTTGCACACCGCGCCCGGAGGGTGTAGGCAATCACCCTTTGCCGGCAAATCCCGTCCACGGCACGAGGGAGAGGGCATGAAGCGCTACGACGAGCTCTACATCGGCGGCGAGTGGGTGGGACCCTCGTCGGACGCGACGATCGACGTGATCTCCCCGTTCACCGAGGAGCGCGTGGGCAGCTGTCCCGAGGCAGGCCCCGCGGACGTGGATCGCGCCGTGGCCGCCGCCCGCGCGGCGTTCGACGCCGGCCACTGGCCGCGTCTCTCGGCCAGCGAGCGCGCCGACGGGATGGCCAAGCTGAAGGGTGCGCTCGAGAGCCGCGCGGCCGACCTGGCCACGACGATCACCACCGAGATGGGCAGCCCGATCAGCTTCTCCCACACCGGCCAGGTGCTCGCCTCGAACATGGTGCTCGACTACTACGTGAAGCTGGCACGCGAGTTCCCGTTCGAGGAGGTGCGCCCCGGGCTGCTGGGACCGGCGCTGGTGCGTCAGGAGCCGGTGGGCGTGGTGGGCGCGATCGTGCCGTGGAACGTGCCGCTCTTCACCATCATGCTGAAGCTCGCGCCCGCCCTGGCCGCGGGCTGCACGGTGGTGGTGAAGCCTGCCCTGGAGACGCCCCTCGACGCCTACCTGCTGGCGGAAGCGCTCCAGGAGGTCGGCATCCCGCCGGGCGTGGTGAACCTGGTGCCGGCCGGACGCGAGACCGGCGAGCACCTGGTGCGCCATCCGGAGGTGGACAAGATCGCCTTCACCGGCAGCACGGCCGCCGGCCGGCGCATCGGCGCGCTCTGCGGCGAGCAGCTGAAGCGCGTGACCCTGGAGCTCGGCGGGAAATCCGCCGCGGTACTGCTGGACGACGCCGACCTCGACACCGTGCTGCCCGCGCTGGCGCCGGCGGCGCTCATGAACAACGGCCAGGCCTGCATCGCCCAGACCCGCATCCTGGCGCCGCGCCGCCGCTACGCGGAGTGCGTGGACGCGCTGGCCTCCTTCGTCGGCGCCATGAAGGTGGGCGATCCCATGGATCCCCAGACCGCCATCGGACCGCTGGTGGCGGAGCGACAGCGCGAGCGCGTGGAGGGCTACATCCGGGCCGGGCGCGACGAGGGCGCGCGCGTGGTCACCGGCGGCGGCCGGCCCGGCGCCTTCGACCGCGGCTGGTTCGTGGAGCCCACGGTCTTCGCGGACGTGTCGAACGACATGCAGATCGCCCGCGAGGAGATCTTCGGCCCGGTGCTCGTGGTGATCCCCTACGAGGACGACGCGGACGCCGTGCGCATCGCG
>JBFGJV010000172.1:0-6752 GCA_041577015.1 Myxococcota bacterium | reverse complement strand
CGCAGCCCCACCGCCCCGCAAGCCGGCGCCCACGGGCGCCAGCGCGCAGCGAGCCGCAGGCGAGCGAAGTCCCCACAGCTGAGAGCCTCCGCCCCTCATCCCCGCCCCGCCGCCCCAAAGCACCCCCAAGCTACGCTCGCCCCCATGCAGGTGCGCGACCTCGGCGAGTTCGGCCTGATCGAGCGCATCGAGCGTGCCGCGCACCGCGCGGGCGCTCCGGCCGGCGCCTGGCCGATCGGGCCGGGCGACGACGCGGCCGTGCTGCGCCCGCGCGCCGGGACGCAGGTGGCCGTCACCACCGACGCCTTCGTCGAGGACGTCCACTTCCGCTGGCGTTCGGACGCCCCCCGCGCGCTCGGGCGCCGCGTGCTGGCCGCCACGCTCTCGGACCTGGCCGCCATGGGCGCCCGGCCGCTCGGGACGCTCCTGGCCCTGGAGGTGCCTCCCGCGCTCGCGCTGCGCCGGCTGGACGGCGTGGTGCGGGGTCTCGTCGCGGCGGGGCGCGACTGGGGCTGCCCGCTCGTGGGCGGGAACGTCACGCGGGGTCCGCACACCGCGCTCACCCTGACGGCGCTCGGCGAGGTGGCGCGCGGGCGCGCGCTCCGGCGCGACGGCGCGCGCGTCGGGGACCGGCTGCTGGTGACCGGCGTGCTCGGGGCCGCCGCGCTGGCCCGGGCCCGGGCCGAGCGGGGAGGGCGTGCCCGCCACGTCCCCGAGCCGCGTCTGCGAGCGGGGCGCGTCCTGGCACGCCTCCGCGGGGTGGGCGGCTGCATCGACGTCTCGGACGGGCTCCTGGCGGACCTCGGCCACCTGGCCCGGGCCTCGGGCGTCGGGGCGCGGGTGGACCGCCGGCGACTGCCCCGCCCGCCGGGCTTCGCCCGGGCCTGCGGGCGGCTGGGTCTCGACCCGGAGACGCTGCTGCTCTCCGGCGGCGAGGACTACGAGCTCCTCTTCAGCGTGCGTCCGGGCGCTCCCTCGGCCGCCGTCCTGGGGCGACGCCTGGGGGTGGCCGTCACCGAGATCGGCCAGCTGACCCGGGGCCGGGGGGTTCGCCTCCTCCCCGGGGGTGAGGGAATCTCCCGAGCGCCGGGCCCGGGTCGCGCCGGAGGCTGGCGCCACTTCTAGCCGTGGGCGCGTCGTCAAGGGCGCTCTCGGACGGGCCGATAACGCGGAGCGTGCGGCTCTCGCTCTCCCATCGCTTCGTGCTCGGCTCGCTGCTGGTGGCCGCCACGGTGCTGGTGCTGCCCAGCGCCTGGCAGCGCGCCGGCCTGTGGGCGCCCGCCTGGGTGTGGCCCTTCGTGGCGCTCGGCGTGGGCGGGGGGCTCGGCTTCTTCCTCTCCCGCGAGCTCTCCTGGAAGTTCCACGCCCTGCGCACCGCCACCGAGCGCATCAGCCGGGGCGACCTGAACGTCGAGTTCGGGCCGCCCGCCGGCCGTCGCTTCGACGACGAGATCGACGACCTGGGTCGGGCGGTGCAGGCCATGCTGGCGCGTCTGCGCGAGCTGGTGGGGCACATGCAGCACACCGCCGACGGCCTCACCAACGCCGCGCGCGACCTCACGCGTACCACGGAGGGCGCACGCGCGGGCAACGAGGAGATCTCCGCCACGGTGGAGCGGGTGGCCAAGGACGTGGCGCACCAGCAGGAGCTGCTCCAGGGCGCCAGCGGTCTGATCCGGGAGATCGCCCAGGCCATCGAGCTCACCGCCTCGCGGGCACGCGAGGCCTTCGGCTTCGCGGCGGAGGCGAATCAGAAGGCGAACTCCGGCGTGGACATCTCGCGCCTGGCCATCGAGAAGATGCGCACCGTCTTCGAGCGCGTGGAGCAGGCCGGGACCAAGGTCTTCGAGCTGGAGACGAAGACCCGCTACGTGCACCAGATCACCGAGATCATCCACAGCGTGGCGCAGCGCACCAACCTGCTGTCGCTGAACGCCTCCATCGAGGCCGCGCGCGCCGGCGAGGCGGGGCGCGGCTTCTCGGTGGTGGCCGAGGAGATCCGCAAGCTGGCCGAGAGCGCCGGGCGCAGCGCCGAGGAGATCTCGAAGCTCGTGAACCAGATCCAGTCGGACACGCGCGAGGTGGCCGACGAGATGCGCGAGTCGAGCCAGGTGATCGGTGAGGGACGCGACGACGTCAACACCATCGCCCTCTCCCTCGAGCAGATCCGCGCGGCGGTGGGCGAGGCCGCCGCACGTGCCGAGGAGATCTTCCAGGAGGCGGACAGCCAGACCCGCGACGCCGAGCGCATGGTGGAGTCCATGGACGGCATCGCCCGGCTGGCGTCGGACAATGCCGCCGCGGCCCGGGACGGCTCCGAGGCGGCGCGCCAGCAGATCGAGGGCATGGCCGAGACGGTGGCCTCCGCCCAGGCGCTGAGCGCCCTGGCCGAGGAGCTGCGCGGTGTGATGAGCCGTTTCCGCGCCAAGGCGCCCTCCCCGGAGTCGGACGCGTGAGCGGGCTCTCCGACACCACGGACCGCCTGGTGCTGTTCGAGATCGGCGGCGCCGCCTACGCGCTCCCCATCGCGGAGGTCGTCGAGGTGAGCGAGCCCGGCGCGCCGGCGGGCGTACCCTCGCTGCCTCGGCGCGTCGCCTCGGTGATGAATCTGCACGGTGATGCGCTGCTGGTGGTCTCGCGCAGGGTCCTCTTCGACACCCCCGAGCGCGGCTTCGCGGAGCCCAGCCACGTGCTGGTGATCGGCGCCGACGCGCTGGCGTCGGCCCGGCTCGGGCTTCCCGTGGACCGGGTGCTCGGCATCGTCCCGGGCCGGCCGCCGCAGTCCGGCGGCACGGGTCTCGTGGCGGAACGGCGCGAGCTCGAGGGCCGGGTCGTGGGCCTGCTCGATGCCAGGAGGCTGATCCAACAGGCGTCGCGCTCGATCGAGAGCGTCAACGGTTCCGAAGGGACGTCGCAAGGAGGGAAGGAATGATTCGAGTGCTCGTGGCGGACGACGCCCGCTTCATGCGCGAGATGATCCGGGAGATCATCGAGCCCGAGGGCTTCGAGGTGGTGGGAGAGGCCGCGGACGGGGTCCAGGCCGTCGAGTCCTACCAGGAGCTCAAGCCGGATCTCATCACCATGGACATCGTGATGCCGCGCTGTTCCGGGCTCGATGCGGTGCGCAAGATCCTGGCCGTCCATCCGGAGGCCCGGGTGGTGATGGTGTCCGCGCTGGGTCAGGAGTCGCTGGTGAAGGAGGCCATGGAGGCCGGCGCCAAGGACTTCATCGTGAAGCCCTTCAAGCCCGACCGCGTGCTCGCGACGCTGCGCAAGGCCGTGACGACGGAGTCCTAGCTTGGACGTCGCCAAGTACCGCACCCTCTTCATCGAGGAGGCCAGCGAGCACCTGGTGGAGTGGAGCCGGGCTCTGCTCGCCCTGGAGAAGGACCCCGGCTCGGGCGAGTCGCTGGAGCTCCTGTTCCGCATGGCCCACTCCATCAAGGGCATGGCCGCCTCGCTGGACTACCAGGCGATCACCGAGGTGGCGCACGCGGCGGAGGACCGCCTCGGCCGGGCGCGCGCCGCCGGCCGGCTCGCGGACGCCGGCGAGCTCCCGCTGCTGTTCCGGGCCCTGGAGGGCCTGGAGCGCATGGTGGGCGTGGTGCGCGAGAGCGGTGAGGCGCCCGCGCCCGACCCCGAGCTGGTGAGCGCGCTGCGCGCGCCGGCGAAACCCACCGGAGTTCCGGAAAAAAAAGCGCCCCGAGCGCCGTAGGGGCGGCCCCCGCGCGACCCGCGGCGCCGCCCCCGCCGCCCTCGGTGCGCGTCCGCACCGACAGCATCGATCGCTTCCTCTCCACGGTGGGGGAGGTCATGCTCGCCACCAGCCAGCTGCGCACGGCGGCCGACGCCACCGGACGCGCCGCCAAGCTCTCGAGCGGCTTCGACCGCATGGACCGCGTGGTGGGCGAGCTACAGCGCCGCGCGCTCAACCTGCGCACCACGCGTCTGCTGCGCGTGATGGAGAACCTGCCGCGTGCGGCCCGGGACGTGGCCACCCGCCGCGGCAAGCGCGTGGAGGCGGAGCTGCGCGGCGTCGAGCTCGAGCTGGACCGCTCGATCCTGGACCGTCTCTACGATCCCCTGGTGCACCTGGTGCGCAACGCCGTGGACCACGGCATCGAGCTCCCGGACGAGCGCCGCGCCGCCGGCAAGCCCGAGACCGGGAGCCTCGTGATCGAGGCGCAGCGCGATCGCGACGCCATCCGCATCGCCGTGCAGGACGACGGCGCCGGCATCGACCTCGAGGCCGTGCGCGCCCGCGCCGTGGAGGAGGGCTGGGTGCATCCCGACCTGGCCGAGGACCTGCCGGAGGACGAGCTGGCGGCCTTCGTGTTCCGTCCCGGTCTCTCCACCGCGAAGCAGGTCTCCGAGGTCTCCGGACGCGGCGTGGGCATGGACGCCGTGCGCGCCACCATCGAATCGCTCGGCGGGCACGTGGAGCTGCAGTCGCGGCGCGGTCAGGGCACCACCACGACGCTGGTCGTGCCCATCGCTGCGGCGGTGCAGAGCGTGCTGCTGGTGGCCATCGGCCAGGAGCTGGTGGCGGTGCCCATCGCGAAGGTGGAGCACATCGTCGAGGTCGAGACCGAAGCCCTGGAGCGAAGCGGGGGCGAGTGCTTCGTGGCGCTGGACGGCGACCCGGTGCTGGTGCTCGACCTCTCGGAGCGCCTGGGCTGGGGCGAGGCGCCGACCGGCGAGGGGCTCCTGCCCATGCTGCTCTGCGAGGTGCGCGGCGAGCGCGTGGCGCTCCGGGTCGAGCGACTGGCGGGCCAGCAGCAGATCTACGTCAAGCCGCTGCCCGGGCTGCTGGCGCACCTGCGCGGCGTGGCCGGACACACGGTGCTGGGCGACGGTCGCCCGGTCTTCGTCCTGGAGCTGAACCAGCTGCCATGACGAGCGCCGAGGCGACGTCGAGAGAGGTGGATCGGCTGGCGGAGCTCGCCAGCATCGGCGCGGGCCACGCGGCCGGCGCGCTCGCGGCCCTGGTGGGCCGGACGATTCGCATGGAGGTGCCGCGCGTGCGCGACGGCCGCGAGGCCGGTGCGCTGGCGGCGCCCGAGGAGGCCGCGGTGGTCTTCTTCCACGTGCTCGGCGGGCCGGGGGGCGTCCTCGCCGTGCTCTTCCCGGCCGACGCGCACCCTGCGCTGCTGGAGCGCCTGCTCGGGGTTCCGGCCTCGGCCACCCCGGCGGAGCAGGCGGAGTCGGCGCTGGGCGAGGCCGGCAACATCCTCGCCTCCCACGCGCTCTCGGCGGTGGCGGATCTGGTGGAGACCGCCGTGGTGCCGTCGCCGCCGGAGCTGGATAGCGACGCTGCGGGGCGGCTCCCCGCCGCGCCCGCAGGCCGGCTCCGCATCGAGACGCCGCTCGTGGACCGCGACGGTCGGCTCCAGAGCCTGCTGGTCTGGTTCCCGGAGCCTCCCGCCGCCGCATCGGACCCCGACGGAGCGGTCTGATAAGGTGCCGGCCGGGAGGTCCCGTGGATCGGGAACGCCTGCGCCAGCTTCTAACCGACGTCCAGCACGGCCGTCTCGACCCGGAGCAGGCCCTCGAGCGCCTGGCCCGGCTTCCCTTCGTGGACACGCCGGCCGCCCGCGTGGACACGCACCGGGCGCTGCGTCAGGGCCTGCCGGAGGTGGTGTACGGGCCGGGGAAGACCCCCGAGCAGATCGTGGACGTGATCCGGGTGCAGCGCGAGGTCGGCCTCCCGGTGCTGGTGACGCGGGTGGAGGCCGACGTCGCGCGGGCGGTGACCGGGCGGCTTGCCGAGGGCGAGTACGACGCCACCGCGCGGCTGCTCTGGTACGGGCCCGGCGAGGTGCCCACGCTCGGCAAGGGCCTCGTGGCGGTGGTGTCCGCCGGGACCTCGGATCTGCCCGTGGCGGCGGAGGCCGCCGGCACCGCGCGCCGCTTCGGCAACAAGGTGGAGACGCTGGCCGACGTGGGCGTGGCGGGGCTGCACCGGCTGCTGGCCTCGAGCGAGGTGCTGCGCGCCGCGCGCGTGCTGATCGTGGTGGCGGGCATGGAGGGGGCGTTGCCCTCGGTGGTGGGTGGACTGGTGGACAAGCCGGTGATCGCCGTCCCCACGAGCGTGGGCTACGGAGCCTCCCTCGGCGGCGTGGCGGCGCTGCTGGGCATGCTGACGAGCTGTGCCTCGAACGTGACGGTGGTGAACATCGACAACGGCTTCGGGGCCGCCCACGTCGCCACCCTCATCAACCGGCTGTGAGCGTGCGCCAGCTGCACCTGGATGCCTTCTCCGGCATCGCGGGCAACATGATGCTCGGCGCGCTGCTCGACCTGGGCCTGCCGCGCCGCACGCTCCAGGCGGACCTGCGCCGGCTCGGCGTGCGCCACGCGTTGCGCGTGCGGCGCGTGCGGCGCGGGGCGCTGGCCGCCCGCTACGTGAAGGTCTCCGCGCCGGGGCGGCCGGCGCGCCGCAACTGGGCCGAGATCCGGCGTCTGCTGCGGGGCTCGCGCCTGGCCCCGGCGATCCGCGAGCTCTCCGAGCAGGTGTTCGAGAACCTGGCGCGGGCCGAGGCGCGCGTGCACGGCGTGCCGCTCGACCGGGTCCACTTCCACGAGGTGGGCGCCGTGGACGCGCTGGTGGACGTGGTGGGGAGCGTCGCCGGCCTGCTGCGACTCGGCGTGCGCCGCGTCAGCTGCTCGCCGCTCGCGCTCGGGCACGGACGCGTGGAGACCGAGCACGGCACGCTTCCGCTTCCGGCGCCTGCCACCCTCGAGCTCTTGCG
>JBFGJV010000171.1:0-6766 GCA_041577015.1 Myxococcota bacterium | reverse complement strand
CTGGGCTGTCGGGTCGTCTGGCTGGAGACGGTGCCGGGGACGATGCCCTCCGAGCGGCTGCCCACGCTGGCCTCCGACCTGCGCAGCCGCCTGGCGCCGTACGGGCTGGCGGACGCCATCGCGCTCTGTCCCGACGGCGAAGAAGCGCTGCCGGTGGCGGCGCCCGAGGGATGCCTCGAGCCCGAGGCGGTTGGCGAGGCCGACCTGCTGGTGAACCTGGCCTATGGGGTCCCCGAGACCCTGGTGCGCCGCTGTCGTCGCTCGGCCCTGGTGGACATCGATCCCGGCCTCACGCAGGTGTGGCTGAGCCGCGGCCAGATTGGCGTGGCCCCCCACGACCTCTACTTCAGCATCGGTGAGACGGTGGGGCGCCCCGACGCCCGCTTCCCCGACTGCGGCCTCGACTGGCACTACACGCCCCCCTGCGTGGCCCTGGACTGGTGGCCGGTGCGGCGGGCTCCCGACGAGGCCCCCTTCACCACCGTCTCCAACTGGTACATGGACGAGTGGATCGAGGACGCCCAGGGCTGGTACATCAACGACAAGAGAAGTGGCTTCTTGCCGTTCCTCGACCTGCCCAAGCGGATCTCCCAGCCACTGGAGCTGGCGCTCTGCCTGAAGCGCGAGGACGAGGAGTGGACGACGCTGCCCGCGCACGGCTGGCGGGTGCGTGACGCCTGGGAGATCACTGCCACGCCCGAGGACTACCAGCGCTACATCCAGGGCTCGCGCGGCGAGTTCAGCTGCGTCAAGCCCTCCTGCGTACGCCTTCAGAACGCATGGATCAGTGACCGGACGCTGTGCTACCTCGCCAGCGGGAAACCGGCGATCGTGCAGCACACGGGCCCCAGTCGTCTGCTGCCGGACGCGTCGGGCCTGTTCCGCTTCCGTGAGCTCGACGAGGCGGTCCGCTCCCTGGAGCGCGTGGTCGCGGACTACGAGGAGCAGTGCAGACGCGCACGCGCGCTCGCAGAGGATCTCTTCGACGCGCGGAAGGTGGTGGCGCATCTCTTGGAGCGGGCGTTGGCCTGACGGCCACGCCGACCCTCGGCGGACCGGGTCCGCAAAGGAGCCGTCGCATTCCCGTGGCCTCTCGACAACGCATCATCGTGACCGGTCTGGTCGGCCTCTATCCGCTGGGCGGCGTGGCCTGGGACTACTTCCAGTACGTGATCGGCCTGGCCCGCATGGGGCACGACGTGTACTACCACGAGGACACCTGGACCTGGCCCTATCAGCCGCTCGAAAATCGCGCCACCTCGGAGGGAGACTATTCCGCCAGGTTCATCGGCGACTTCTTTGCGCGCTACGCCCCCGACCTGCGAGACCGATGGCACTACCGCCACCTGCACCAGAAGAGCTACGGCATGAGCCAGGAGGCCTTCGACGAGATCGCGCGCACCGCGGATCTCTTCCTCAACGTGAGCGGCGACTGCTTCATTCCCGATGCCCTGTCGCCCCGCTGCATGAAGGTCTTCCTGGACACCGATCCCGGCTACAACCAGATCATGTTGCGCGAGAGATTCGAATGGTCGGAGAACGTCGAACGCTGGTGCTCGATCGTGGAGGCGCACGACCGGCATCTGACGAATGCCGAGAACATCCACGGCTCCGACTGTCTCGTTCCGTCGACGGGCCTGGATTGGAAGCCCACCGGCCGGCCCGTCGTGCTCGCACTGTGGGACGCCGTCCCCCCCGACCCGCCGCCGCCCGGCGCGCCGTGGACGACGGTGATGACCTGGAACAACTTCAAGGGGCCCCTCGTCTACCAGGGCGTGGAGTACAAGAGCAAGGGCGCGGAGTTCGAGAAGGTGATCGAGATGCCCCGGCGCGTCCCGGTGCCGTTCCGAGTGGCGCTGGGGGGTACGCAGGCTCCCGCGGCCCGGGTGGCGAGCCACGGCTGGGACGTGGTGGACGCGCCGACCGCCACGCTGACCCCGGAGAGCTATCGAACGTTCATCGCCGCGTCCCGCGGCGAGTTCTCCACCGCGAAGCACGTCTACGTGGCGCTGCGCACGGGCTGGTTCAGCTACCGCTCCGCCTGCTATCTGGCCAGCGGCCGCCCGGTGGTGGTCCAGGACACGGGGTTCTCGTCGCTGCTGCCCTGCGGAGAGGGGATCGTGAGCTTCGACACCGCCGACGCGGCCGAGGACGCCCTGCGCGAGGTCGAGGGGAACTACGAGCGCCACGCGAAGGCTGCCCGCGAGGTGGCCGAGGAGTGCTTCGAGGCGAGCAAGGTCCTGGGCCAGCTGCTCGAGGACTCGCTCGGTGAGGCCTCTTGAGCGAACCGAATCCGCCCGGAGGAGCGGCCGCGGCGGGCGAGCGCGACGTGGTGGGACTGGTTCCGATGGCGGGCCATGCCCGCCGGCTGCCGGGCCTCCCCTGCAGCAAGGAGATCCTCCCGGTGGGCTTCCCCGACGAGGAGCCGCGGCCCGCGTGCCTCCATCTGCTCGGGTATCTGCGCGAGGCCGGGATCTCCCGCGCCCTCCTGGTGCTTCGGCGCGGCAAGTGGGACGTCCCGGAGCAGCTGGGCGAAGGCGGGGAGGACGGCCCGCGCCTCGCCTACCTGGTCGTCGACGACACGCCGGGCGTCGTGCATACGCTCGCGCGCGCCCTTCCCTTCGTGGGCGACTCCCTCGTCGCCCTTGGCTTCCCGGACACGCTGATCCAGCCCGCCGACGCCTTCGTGCGTCTGCTGGAGCGGCAGCGGGCCCGCGGCGCCGACGTGGTGTTGGGGCTGTTTCCGACCGATCGCCCGGAGAAGACCGACATGGTGCGCCTCGACGCGCGGGGCCGGGTCCAGGGGCTCGTCGTGAAGGATCCGAGCTCCCGGCTGACGCACAACTGGTGCATCGCGATCTGGAGCTCCGCCTTCACGCGCTTCCTGCGCGAGTTCGTCTCGCGCCCCGACCGGGTGCACGCGGAGGCCGGTTCTGGCGAGCTCTATCCGGGACACGTGATCCGTGCGGGGCTGCGCGAAGGGCTGCGCGTGGAGGGCGTGAGGTTTCCCAACGGGCGCTTCCTGGACGTGGGGACGCCGGAGGACCTGCGCCGGGCCACGACCCGCGGCGAAGCCGGCCGATCCGGGCGGGGAGGCCGACCTCCTTCCCTCCCTTGAGGACTCAGCGGGCGGCAACGCGCGCCAGGTGCGCCTCGACCGCCGGCTCACGGCCCACCGCGTCGAGCACGCTCTCCGCGAGCAGTCGATAGCCCTCCGCGTTCGTGTGCCAGCCGTCCGCCTGGAGGGGGATGCGGCCGAAGAACTCGATGGGCCGATACGCGCGCACGGTGCCCTCGGGAGCCACCACGTGGGCCCGGCGAATCTCGGGGACGTCGACGCCCCGCCACAGACCCTCCGGGCCACTGTTGGTGTAGACGTAGAAGAGCCGGGTGCCGCGCGGGAAGCTCGCCGCGTAGGACCAGACCCCATCTCCGGCCCGCTGGTCGCCGCCACTGCCGTCGTCGTGCATGGCGACGCGGTTGGGAACGCCGTTCCCGAGCAAGGGGTGGGGGCCCACGATGTAGAGCGCTTCGGGCACCGCGACATCGTGCTGGTAGACGCGGAACACCACCTCGAGTGCATCTCCGGCGCCGTCGGACGGGGGCCGGGGGGGCTGGAGACCGAGCCGCTCCTCGAGATCCCGCTGGATCCGAGCCCGGGCCTCGTCGATCAGCGTCTTGGCGTCGACGAGCTGAACGCTCTCCGAGCTCGCGATCCGCCGCAGCACCTCGCGGTAGGGCGTCTCCCAGAGTTGATTGTGGAGCAGGATCACGCGGACGCCCTGGCGTCGCACCAGATCGATCATCTCCAGCAGGTTCTTCTCGTAGTCCCGAGGCGAGACACGCGTGTACGGCTCGAGCTCCTCGTAGTCGGCGAGCTCGGTGGCGGCTCCGCCCATCCAGGCCTCGTCCGGCGTGCCCGCCGACGCCGCGAGGGTCTGCATGTAGTCCCCGATCGACCAGGGGCGGTGCTGGCGCACCTGAAGCGTGTAGCGGAGCAGCTCGAGCAGCTCGAGCTTCGACAGCCAGCCGGCGAGCCGGCTCGTCAGGGAGGTGGGGGCGTCCGGGTGGGTCGCGTCCTTGTCGCGGTGGCCGGGGATGGAAGCGTCGTTCATGCCGAAGCCGATCAGGACGAGGTCCGGCTCCAGATCCAGCACCTCCCGGCGCAGGAACTCCAGGCCCTGGTGCGACGAGTACGCAAACGTTCCCAGGTTGAGTACTTCGAAGCGGCCCCGGGGATGCGCGGCCTGGAGCAGGGCCTGGAGCTGCTGCGGGTAGGCGTCCTTCTGGTCCACGTTGGCTCCGAAGGTCCAGGAGTCGCCCACGCACGCGATGCGGAAGCTTCCGGGCGACTTGCGGGCGGAGAATTCCGCATTGCGAAAGCCCCGAGAGTTCAGCGAGACCTCCCAGACGGGATTCTCGCGCAGCGACTCAGGCAGCGTGGGCAGGAACTGTCGCAGGAAGGCGATGCGGTCCTCTTCGCGATCGACCGCGGTGTAGACGTCGAGATAGCGTCGGCGGACGTTGCGCCGGTTGCGCCAGCCGAGGATCTCGTCGTCTTCGAGGATGCGCAGCGGGTCGATCCACGGGGGCACGGGCCCGAAGTCCTGCGCCGCGTTGTAGGGGAGGACCACGTAGTCGACGAGGGCGTTGCGGACGAAGTAGGCCGTCCGCACGGACAACTCGAGGACGACGAAGACCAGGAGCGCGGCTCCCGCCGTCCGGAGTGCCTCCCTCAGCAAGGTTCCCGACCCGGGCCTCGGGGAAGCAGCGCTTCCAGATCGGAGTCCGGCCCCATCGCGACGCGGGGCAGGCGATAGCGGTCTTCCACCGGGACCGAGGTCACTCCGCCCCCGTAGAGCAGGGCTGCCTGGTAGCCCGCAGCGGTGAGGAGGCTTCCCACGGCCTCGGGATCACATCCCTCGTCTCCGTACGGGTAGGCGATCGCGTCCACATCACGGCCCAGGTGTCGCTCCAGCGTTGCCTTCGACGCCACCAGCTCCTCGCGCTGCTGCATGGGGTCGAGCTTCGAAAAATGGCGATGCGTGACGCCGTGGGACTGGACCGAGACGCCGCCGCGCTCGAGCGCCTCGAGATCCTCCCAGTCGCAGATGGGCTCGTCGGGCTCGATGCCCTCGTCGAAGCGGTTGGTGTCGCCGACGAAGGCCGTGGGAACGAAGAGCACGGCGGGAAGACCGAACCGCTGGAGCGCCGGCAGGGCCACGGTGCGCATCGAGCGGTAGCCGTCGTCGAAGGTCAGCAGTACGGCCCGCTCGGGAAGCGCCTCGGGGTCCACGAGGCCGCGCGTGAAGGTGGCGTGATCGATCACGGCCCAGCCCCGCTCCCGGAGCCACTCGAGCTGCTGGCAGAAGATCGCCTCGGGGACGTAGTTCCAGGTGGGATACTCGCCGGGCGGCGGCTCACCGATCTTGTGGTAGGCCAGGATCGCCAGCTTTCGATCGGTCGTCACCGGGGAGCTCGCTCGCGAGGCAAACAGTCCAGCTTCCTTCAGTTACCGGCAGTTGCAGCGGGTCTTGCCTCATGCCTACTCGTGGACCCGACGCGGCAGACGATCCTGATACATTACCACCGGGCACTCACGTGTGTCCCGAGAATTCGAGCCTCGGCGCCGAGCCACTGAACGAGCGGAGATGCTGAAGAACCTCAGGCTGATCCGACTCGGGCTGGGGCACCGGCCGGCACTCGCGGGAATCCTGGCGCTCACGGCGACGAGCGCCGCGCTGGCCGCGCTCCAGCCGTGGCCGCTCAAGATCCTGGTGGACTATGGCCTGGGCGACGAGCCCGTCCCCGCCGCCATTGTCGCCCTCCTGCACCCGTTCGGGGCGGATGCGACTCCCGCGGCGCTCGTCGTCACCGCGGCCGCGCTCGCGATCGTCCTCTTCGTCTCGAGCAGCGCGGTCGAAGTGGCCCTCAGCTGGGTCGTGGGAGCCACGAGCCAGGGCATGACCTACGAGCTGGCGGCTCGCCTGCTCCGCAAGCTCGAGGGTCTGTCGCTCGGCTTCCACCGGCGCACGCCGGTCGGCGAGTCGCTGAGTCGGCTCACGGGCGACACCTGGAGCGCCTACACGATGACGGATGGGGTCCTGCTCGGCCCCTGGCAGCACGGCTTCCTGCTGCTGGCGGTGGGCGTCTCCGCCTGGCGGCTGGACCCGCAACTCACCCTGCTTTCGCTCTCGGTGGCTCCGTTTCTCGGCGCGGTGGCCCTGTTCATGGGTCCTCGTCTCCAGCGGCGCGCGCGGCTGGGGCGCGAGGCCCAGTCGCGCCTGATCCGCTTCGCCCACCAGACGCTTGGAGCGATTCCCCTGGTGCAGACATTCGGCCGCGAGGATCGCAATCTCCAGCAGTTCGAAGTCCTCGCCGCCCAGGCCGTCTCGGTCTCGCAGCGCGACGCCTTCGTGCGCAGCGCCTTCGGCGTCGTGGTCGGGCTCTCGGCCACGGTGGGGACGGCGATCCTGCTCTACCTGGGCGGCCTGCGGGTCCTCTCTGGCGCCATCTCGATCGGAAGCCTCCTCGTCCTGCTGGCCTACCTGCGCAGCATGCTGAAGGCATGGGAGGGTCTCCTCGGCATCTACGGTCGCCTGCAATCAGCGGCCGCCAGTGCGCAGCGCGTGCTCGAGGTGCTCGACGAGGAGCCGGAGGTGCGTGACGCGCCGGGGGCGCGGCCGCTGGCGGTGGGGGGGGAGGGGCAGAGGGGTCACGTGCGGCTGGAGGGGGTGGAGTTCGGCTACGAGCCGGGCCGGGCGGT
>JBFGJV010000170.1:0-6811 GCA_041577015.1 Myxococcota bacterium | reverse complement strand
GGATCGAGCGGAACGCCCCAGAAGGCCTGGATCGGCCCGAACGGCGAGAACCAGAGCACGCCCGCACCGGTTCCGAAGCGCCACTTGTCCACCTCGAGGACGCTCGTGTTCTCGTCGAAGGCGTTGCCCATGTCGAAGAAGGCGATGCCCACCAGGCCGAGCGTCTCGGAGATCGGGAAGCGGTACTCCGTGCTCAGCGAGAGGAACTTGTTGCCCCCGATGACGTCGGTCTCTTCCAGGTCCTCGAAGTCGTCGATGTCCTCGTCGTCGACGTCGTTGCAGATGCCGTTGTTGTTGCCCTGTGTGTTCGGAAAGACGCTGGCGCTGTCCTTGCACACGCCATCCACGGTGTCCCGGCCGACGGGCGTGAAGCGATCGGTCGGGGCTCCCACGAGGGTCGTGCCGCGGCGCAGGATCGCCCGGCGAGGCCCCGCCGAACGCGCGCGAAAGCCTCGCAGCTGGAAGGTCCCGAGGCCTCCCAGGAAGTAACGCTCGGTGAGCGGCAGCTCGAGGTCCTCGTCGATGGCATCCAGCGTACAGACCTGGTCGGCCTCGGGGCCGGACGCGCCGGTTGAGGCGCCGCAGCCGGAAGCGACGATGTTGAGGTCGTCGAAGTCGTAGTCGCCGATGTCGTTGAAGGGCAGCGTCCAGCCGGCGCGGGCTGCCAGCATGAAGGTCGAGCGGTCCTTGAACGGGAGCGGGAGGAAGCGCCAAGCGGGCGGCCGGTGGTACCAGAGGGCGCGTCCCTCCAGGCGCAGGAACTCGGCGAAGCCCCCGAGCCCTGCGAACTCGAGCGAAGCTCCGAGCTGGTAGCCCTCGGTGGGGAGGATGCGGTCGTCGCGGGTGTCGGTGCGGAACGAGAGCGCCGTCAGGCTCGTGGTCTGCTGGCCCTGAAGGATCTGCCGGAAGATCAGCGATGCGGCGTTGACCGACGTCTCCTCGTCGATCTTGCGGTCCGCCCAGCTGTAGCGCCAGAAGCCGCGGGAGCGGTTCTCCTCGTCGAGCGCGTGCCCGATGGATAGGTCGACGCCGTTCTGCTCCTGGTCGAAGTCCTCGAAGCGGACGTCGGTGCGGAACGCCGTCAGGCCCAGGCCGAAGGTGCTGCCCAGCAGGTAGGGGTTCGAGAACGACAGGTAGAAGCGGTCGCTGTTGCCGCCGGTGTCCACCGACGCCTGCAGTCCGTAGCCCCGTCCGAACAGATTCGCCTGGGAGACGCTCCCGGTGAGGACCAGACTGTCCTGGGAGGAGAAGCCCGCTCCGAAGCTCAAGGAGCCGGTCGGACGCTCCACCACGCGCACGTCCACGTCGAGCTGGTCCGGCAGGTCCGTGGGCTTCGGCTCGAAGTTCACCTCCTCGAAGAACCCGAGCCCCCGCACGCGGCCCTGGCTCATCGCGATGCGACGCGCCGAGTAGAGCTGGCCCTCCACGAGCTGCATCTCACGGCGGATCACCGGATCCACGGTGCGCGTGTTGCCGGCGATCTCGATGTTGCGGACGAAGTAGAGCGGGCCCTTCTCCACCTCGAAGGCCACGTCCACGGTCAGGTCGCCCTCGTCCAGGTCCGTGACGGGGTTCACGCTGGCGAAATAGAAGCCGCGGTCGGTGTAGCGGCGCGTCAGCGTCTCGACGTCCGCGGTGAGGGCGGAGCGGTTGAACCACTCGCCCTCCTCGAGCGTGAGGTCCTCGCGCAGCGGCTCCAGGTCCACGGTCGCGTCGCCGCGGACGTCGAGGGACCCCACCTTGAAGCGCTTGCCCTCCTCCACGCGTACCGAGACGACGAGTCCGTCCTGCTCCGCCTCCACCGCCGGATCCTGCACCTCCACCTGCAGGAAGCCGGCATCCAGGTACTTCTGCTGCACGGTCTGGAGGTCCTGCATGAACACGGGCTCCGAGTAGGTCCCGGACTTGTCCAGAAAGCGCGAGACGTAGGAATAGAAGCGCCAGGGCCTGGTGCGCAGCCCTTCCGCCAGCTCCTCGTCGCTGAAGTGCTCGTTGCCCAGGAAGCCGATCTTGCGCAGGCGCAGCTTCTTGCCCTCGTTCACCTCGAAGTGGATCGCGACCGCCTCGTTCGGCACGGACTCGATCTCGTAGCCGACGGCGGCGAGGTAGTAGCCCTCGGCCCGGTACAGCGCCTCGATGCGCTCGCGGTTCTCGAACAGCAGGGGATGGTCCAGGGTGGCGCCCGTGGTGAGGGTCAGCTCATCTCGGATGCGCGAGGCGTCGAGCGCGTCGTTTCCCGTGATCGTGATCTGGCGGACGACCGGGTTCTCTTCCAACTCGAAGATCACGACGCGGCCCTCGGGCCCCTTCTCGGTCAGCGCGCGCACGTCGCGGAAGAAGCCCATGGCGTGGATCTCGCGCACGTCCCGGGAGACGCGAGCCGGCTGGAAGGGCCCGCCGACGCGGGTGGACAGGCGCGCGCGGATGGCGTCCGCCTCGATGCGCCGGTTCCCGCGCACGCGCACCTCGGCCACCGTCTGACCGGTCCAGGGCGTCGGCTCGCCGCTCGGGGTGGCCACCGGAGCGCTGGGGGGCGACTCCGGGGCGGGTGGAGCCGCGAGCGTCGGCTCCGGGCCGGCCGCGGGCGTCACGTGAAAGGTCACCACCGCGGTCCGCTCACGGCGGGCCACCTCGGCGCGCGCCGCGGCGATCCCGCGCGCCGCGCTCAGTCGCTCCAGGTCGCCGGCCAGCACCCGGGCGTCGTAGCGGCTTCCGACGCGGGTGCGAAGCAGGGGGCGCAGCGCCTCCGGCTGCTCCACGCCGACCAGGCGCACCTCGAGCACAGGGACCCCGCCCTCGCGGCCTGCCACGATGTCGAGGACGCGCGTGGCCAGCTCGTTCACGCGCTCGAGGAGCGCCTCCTCGCCCGAGGCGGTGAAGACCATGGTCTGGGTGGGGACGCGCACGCCGACGGGAGTGACCCGCACGTCCAGGCTGAAGCGACCGCCGAGCTCGGTGAGGCTTCCCTCCACGACCCAGTCGGCCCCGAGCTCCCGGGCCAGACGACGCAGCGCTTCGTCCGTGCGTTCTCCGGCCACGTGGGCCACGAGCCCCTCGCGCACGACCAGGGCGTCGAGCACTCGCACCTCGCCACTCGCCTCCAGGCGGGTGGTGAGCAGCTCCGCCAGCGACGCCTCCACGTGGCCCAGCTCGCGCGCGCTGTTCACCTGGAACGGCAGCACCGCCACCAGCACCTTGACCGGGTCCTGCGCCCGGGCCCGGCCCGCCGCGGTGAGCGCGGTGACGACGAGCAGCAGGGCGAGGAGTGCGCGGGTCCCAGCGAGACGGCGGGGGAGCAACCGGTTCCTCCGGAGGGGGTTGGAGCGCGCGAGCGGCCGCCGGGCGCCGGCCCAGCCGCGAGACCTCGCATTCTACTGGCGCCCGAATTCCGAAGCAACCCTGCCCGGGAGCGATTTCTTCTTCTGCTACGGCAGGTTAAGCGGATGCGGGGGCCTCGACGTGGGCTTTTCCACCCGCAACGCGACCTTCCTCGAGCGTCGCGATCTGCCCCAGACGCGCCGCGAGGCGCTCGTTGTGGGTCACCACGACCAGCGCCGTGCCCCGCGAGCGGTTCATCTCCAGCAGCAGGTCCCCGACGCGCTCGCCGGTCGCCGGGTCCAGATTGCCGGTGGGCTCGTCCGCCAGGATCAGGGGGGGATCCAGCACCAGCGCACGAGCCACGGCCACCCGCTGGCGCTCGCCGCCCGAGAGCTTGCCCACGCGGTGGTGCAGGCGCTCCGCCAGCCCCACCTCCTCCAGGATGCCGCGGGCGCGGCGACGCATGCTGGCGAAGTCGGTGCCCCGCAAGAGCCCCGGCATCATCACGTTCTCGAGCGCGCTGAACTCGGGCAGCAGGTGGTGGAACTGGAACACGAAGCCGAGCGCGTGGTTGCGAAAGCGCGCCAGCTCGGTCGAAGGCTTGGCGAATACGTCCTCGCCCCGGAAGCGCACGTGCCCGGAAGTCGGGTGATCGAGCGTGCCCAGGATGTGCAGCAACGTGGACTTCCCCACGCCGGACTCGCCGACGATCGCCAGGCGGTCCCCGGCACGGATGACGAGGTCGATGCCGCGCAGCACGTCGATGCGCCGTTCGCCCACCGCGAACGACTTGTGGAGCGCCTCGACGCGAACCAGCTCCTCACTCATACCGGAGCGCCTCCGCGGGATCGAGACGCGCGCCCTGCCGGCTGGGCAGGAAGGTCGCCCCCAGCGCCAGCCCCATGGCGATCGCCAGCACGGCGGCGATCTGGAGCGGATCGAAGCGCGAGGGGAGCGTCGAGAACTGGTAGACGCTCTCGGGAAGCGTGTCGATGCCGGTGACGGCCTCCACCTGGCGCTGGATCCAGTCCAGGCGCTTGGAGACGATGATGCCGGCCACCAGTCCCAGGGCCGTGCCAAGCAGTCCGATCAGCGCGCCCTCGATGGCGAAGATGCGTTCCACCGAGGCGTCGTCGGCGCCCATGGCCTTGAGGATCGCGATGTCGCCCGACTTCTCCATGATCATCATCACCAGCGTGACGACGATGGCGAAGGCCGCCACCACCATGATCATGGTGAGCAGCACGAACATCATCACGCGCTCGGTCTTGAGCGCCTGGAAGAAGGCCGGGAAGAAGTCCTTCCAGTCCCGGGTGAAGAAGGGGCGTCCCAGGACGGCCTCCACCTGCGCCGCGACCTGGCGCGAGCGGTAGAGATCCGTGGTGCGCACCTCGATCCCGTCCACGACGTCGCCGGCACGACGGAAGCTCTGCGCAGCGGCCAGGCTGGTATAGGTGAAGACTTCGTCGTACTGGAAGAAGCTCGACTCGAAGACGCCCGCCACCCGGAAGCGCGCCAGGCGCGGCGCGGGACCCAGCGGCGTGGGCGGACCGCCGAAGGGAGAGACCAGCAGCACCGCATCGCCCACGCCCAGCCCGAGCGCACTGGCCAGGTGGCCACCCACGACGATGCCCGGGTCGTCGCCGTTGGCGCCCTGCTCCAGCCCCTCCAGGGAGCCGGCCACCAGATCCGCGCGCAGATCGGTGACCGCCCCTACCCGCACCGGATCGACACCCCGCACGCGCACGGCGATGATCTGGCCGGCGTCCCCGCGCACCATGCCCTCCGCGTCGAGGTAGGGCGAGGCCGCCACGACGCCCGGCACCTCCAGGACCCGCCCGAGCGCGTCCTCGTAGTCCGAGAAGGGCCCGAGGCCGTAGAAGACGTTGAAGTGGGCGCGGTTGCCGATGATCTCGTCGCGCCAGATGCTCTCGAAGCCGTTCATCACCGAGAGCACCGTGATGATGAGCCACACGCCGGCCGCGACGCCCGCCACGCAGATGGCGGTGATCACGGAGATCAGCGTCTGGCGCCGGCGCGCGAACAGGTAGCGCCCCGCGATGAACCACTCGGCGCTGCCGCGGGAGCCCCAGAAGCCCGCTGCCGCCAGGGGGACGAGTCCCAGCGCCACGAGCCCCGCGAGCGTCAGCCCGAGCAGCATCCCCAGCCCCCGCAGGCCGGCCGCGGCGGCAGGGTCGGGCACCAGGCCCGCACCCCCAAGCAGCGCGAGCGCCCCCAGCGCGGCGCCGAGCCCGGTGAACCCGAGCGTGCGGGGGCGAAGACGCGTGAGGGCAAGGCGCGTCACGAGCACCGCCGCCGCGGTGACCGCCAGACCGACGCCACCGCTGCGCGCCAGGCGCTCGGCCACCTCGGCGGCCGTTCCGCGGGTGGCGTCGGGCACCAGCGCCGGGAGGGCCAGGGCCGTCAGGACGAGCGCCCAGACCGCCCCGAACCCGACCACCGCCAGGGGCGAGCGGGCGATGCGCGCGAAGCGCTCCAGCACCACCACCGCGGCCATCACGAACAGCGCCGTGAGCGCCACGAGGCCCAGCGCGATCAGCACGATGAAGATCAGCGCGAGACCGCCGCCCAGGGCGCCCACCACCTCCCACAGCCGCGCCAACAGCGGAGGCATCAGCCACCCTCCGGGCGCAGGTGCGGAAACAGCACCACCTCGCGCAGGTGCGAGGCATCCGCCAGCAGCATGACGAGGCGGTCCACGCCCACGCCGAGACCGCCCGTGGGGGGGAGGCCGTGCTCCAGGGCTCGCACGTAGTCCTCGTCCATGGGATGGGCTTCCTGGTCCCCCTCCGCCGCCGCGCGACGCTGGGCCTCGAAGCGGGCGCGCTGCTCGTCGGGATCGTTCAGCTCGCTGAAGGCGTTGGCAATCTCCATGCCGCCCACGAAGAGCTCGAAGCGCTCCACGAGTCTCGGATCCTCGGAGGAGCGCTTGGCCAGCGGTGAGATGTCCACCGGGAAGTCCAGAATGAACGTGGGCTGCACCAGCTCCGGCTCCACATAGCGACTCATCAGCTCGTCCACGAGCTGTCCCCAGGTGGGCGCGTGACCGACCTCCAGATCCCGTTCGCGCACGGCCTTGCGCAGCGCCTCGAGATCGCCCGCCGCCAGCACGTCGATCCCGGTGGCCTCCTGGAGCACCTCGCGCAGGCGGAGGCGCGGAAACGGGCCGCCGAAGTCGAGCTCGTGCCCCTGCCAGGAGACCCGCCTGGCGCCCGTCGCCTGCTCCGCCACCTCGCCCACCAGCTGCTCGACGAGCTCCATCATGTCGCCGTAGTCCGCGAAGGACTGGTAGCACTCCATCATGGTGAACTCGGGGCTGTGCTTGCGGGAGATGCCCTCGTTGCGGAAGTTGTGGCCGATCTCGTAGACGCGATCGAGTCCGCCCACCACCAGGCGCTTCAGGTAGAGCTCGTCGGAGATGCGCAGGTACAGGGTCTGGTCGTAGGTGTTGTGGAAGGTGGTGAAGGGGCGC
>JBFGJV010000169.1:0-6857 GCA_041577015.1 Myxococcota bacterium | reverse complement strand
GGCGGAGGGCTTCGGCCCGTTGACGTCGCTGGGAGAGACGCCGCACGACGTGCTGGTGAACACGACCTCGGTGGGCCTGCGCAGCGACGCCTCGCCGGTGGCGGCCGAAGCGATCGCGGCGCACGCCGTGGTGCTGGACGCGGTCTACGAGCCGGAGCGCACGCGCCTGCTGCGCGAAGCGGAGCGGCGGGATGCGCGCGTGGTGTCCGGGAAGTGGATGCTGGTGCACCAGGCGCGGGAGCAGATCCGGCAGTGGACGGGACGGGAGCCGGCGCCCGAGCTGCTGGCCGACGCCTTCGACCGCGCCGGGGCGTCAGCCTAGTCGCCGAAGCCCCACTTCTTCTTGTTCTCGAGCACCTGCTCGGGCGTGGGCTTGGGCTTCTCCGGCACCTCGGGCACCTCGAAGTCGTCCTTGAACTCGAGGATGCGCGCGTTCAGCTCGATGTCCTCCTGGAAGACGTCGGGCACCTGCTCGTCCTCGTAGATCGCCTCCCAGGGGCACTCGGGCTCGCACACGCCGCAGTTGATGCACTCTTCCGGGTCGATGTAGAGCTGGGGCGGGAAGGTGTCGGTGTCGTCGCCCTTGTACTCGTAGATGCAGTCCACGGGGCAGACCTCGACGCAGCTCATGTCCAGACAATCCCGACACAGCCGGGTGATCACCCACGTCATCGGTTCGGTCCCCTCCCGGACTCAGCGAAGCTTGGTCTCTTTGTAGACCACGTGCCGACGCACGACCGGATCGTACTTCTTGAGCTCGATCTTGCTCGGCGTGTTCTGCTTGTTCTTGATCGTCGTGTAGAAGTGACCGGTCTTCGCGGTCGACTCCAGCTTGATGCGCTCGCGTTTGCCCTTCTTGGCCATGGTCGCCTCAGTCGGATGCCGGATCGGGTACCGGGTTGCCGCTCTTCGCGAACACGCGCACCTTGCGCCCTTCGCGACGCTCCATGCGCACGCGGCTCGGGGCACCCGTGGACGGATCGACGAGCATCACGTTGGAGGCATTCACGTAGCCTTCCTGCTCCACGATCCCGCCGGTGCGCACGCCGCGCCGGCCCGGCTTCAGGTGCCGCTTCTGCACGCGCACCTTCTCCACGCGCACGCGTCGGCCCTGGGGATCGACGGCCAGCACGCGGCCCTGCTTGCCGCGATCGGCGCCCGTCGTCACCTGGACCAGATCCCCCTTGCGGAGGCGAAGGCTCATGTCCCGCTCCCTCGAAACCCCCCACCCTGCCGGCGGGACCGATACCGATGCGGCAGGGAGGCGCATCCGTCAAGTTGCCCCGCGGGGCTGGTCGAGGCGGATCCCCGGCATCGCCCCGGGCCCGTGATACCCTGCGCCCCGGTGAGCCGGGGACGCGTCCGCACGCTGGTTCTACTGGGGCTGGGGCTCGCCGTCGCGGCGGGCGCCTGCCGCCTCGCCCTGCCCCTCCTGCCCGAGCGCTGGGCGGTGAACGTCCCGCTGCGCCAGGCGCTGCTGGGCTGGACCACGGATCCCGGCCGGGACGCGGCGCGCCGGCTGCAACCTGCGCCGGGCTTCGCCGTGGAGGTCTTCGCCCGCGACCTGGGAGACGCGCGCTTCCTGCGCCCGACCGCGGCCGGCGACCTGCTGCTCTCGACGCCCCGCGCGGGTCGCGTGCTGCGCCTGCGCGACGCGGACGGCGACGGTCGCGCGGACGAGGCGGTCCCGGTGCTCGAGGGCCTCGAGCGACCCCACGGCCTCGACCTCCACGACGGCTGGCTCTACGTGGCCGAGACCGGCGCGGTGGGCCGCGCTCGTTTCGACGCGGACGCCGGACGCGTGACCGGCCCCTTCGAGCACGTGGTGACGGGCATTCCCGCCGGCGGCGGCCACTGGACCCGGACCGTCCGCGTGGGACCCGACGGCTGGATGTACGTCTCGGTGGGCTCGAGCTGCAACGTCTGCATCGAGGAGGATCCGCGCCGGGCGGCGCTGGTGCGCTACCGCCCGGACGGGAGTGGCGAGGAGATCTTCGCCACCGGACTGCGCAACGCGGTGGGCTTCGCCTGGCGGCCCCGGGACGGCGCGCTCTACGCCACCGACAACGGGCGCGACCTGCTGGGCGACGACTTCCCGCCCTGCGAGCTCAACCGCGTGGTGCAGGGCGGCTTCTACGGCTGGCCCTTCGCGAACGGCGACCGCGTGCCGGATCCGGACCTGGGCGCGGGCCAGGAGGAGCGCATCCGCACCTCGATCCCCCCGGTGCACGGCTTCCGGGCCCACAATGCCCCGCTCGGGATCACCTTCCTCCCCGAGCACGAGAGGCTTCCCCAGAGCCATCGGGGGGCCGCGCTCGTCGCCCTGCACGGCTCCTGGAACCGCACCCGCAAGGACGGCTACAAGGTGGTCTCGCTGCACTGGGGAGCGGAGGGGCGCATCGAGGAACGCGACTTCCTCACCGGCTTCCTGGACGGGGAGCAGGTCTTCGGGCGCCCGGTGGACGTGGCGGTAGGGCGGGACGCGTCGATCTACGTGTCGGACGACCTGGCGGGCGTCGTGTATCGCCTCGTCGCGGAGTGAGGCATGACGTATCGACACATCACGTGCCAGGAGGACGAAGGCTTCGCGGTGGTCACCATGCGGCGCCCGGAGCGCCGCAACGCCCTCTCGGAGGTGCACCTGGGCGAGCTGCTGGACGCCTTCCGCCGCATCGGCGAAGGCGCTGCGCGCGGCGCCATCCTGGCCGCCGAGGGGCCCGTGTTCAGCGCCGGGCACGACTTCGCCGACGTGGACGGGCGCGACGTGGAGGGCATGCGCGCGCTGCTCGGCCTCTGCGCCGAGCTGATGCAGACACTCCAGTCGATCCCGCAGCCGGTGGTGGCCCAGGTGCAGGGCCTCGCCACCGCCGCCGGCTGCCAGCTGGTGGCGAGCTGCGATCTGGCGGTGGCGGCGGAGTCGGCGCGCTTCCAGGTGCCGGGGGGCCGCGGGGGCTGGTTCTGCACCACGCCGGGCGTGGCGGTGGCGCGGGCCGTGGGACGCAAGCACGCCCTGGAGATGCTGCTGACCGGCGATCCCATCGATGCCCGCACCGCGCTCGACTGGGGACTGGTGAATCGCGTGGTCCCGGATGCCGCGCTGGCCGGCGAGACGCGGGCGCTTCTGGCCCGGGCGAGCCGGGGCAGCGTCCGCTCCAAGGGGATCGGCAAACGCGCCTTCTACGGGCAGATCGAGCTGGACACGGCCGCCGCCTACGCGTACGCGAGCGAGGTGATGGCGGAGACCTCCCAGGACGAGGACGCGCGCGAGGACCGGCGCGCCTTCCTGGAGAAGCGGCCGGCACGTTTTCGGCAGTCCTGACGGCAGGTTGAAGCCACTTCTGCCGGTCGGCCTGCGCCCGGGAGCGGTCCGCCTGCAGGCCCCGCGATCCGGTCAACTCCCGGGCGTCGGCGTCCGATGAAACCCGCATGTCCCGCTCCCCGGGCCGGCAACCCCGCTGCCTTGCCACCCTGGCCTCGGGCCTCTTCGCGCTCGCCATCCTGGTGGGCCCGCAGGCGCGCGCCGCGGTCGCGCCCGGCGAGTACTGCGTGGTGGGCCTCGGGCCGAACACGTCCGGCGTGCAGGACGGCTGGGTGGCGGTGGTGACGCCCGCCGGCGGCGTCACCGTGCTCGTGAACGGCGCCCCCTTCGTGGATCCCTTCGACTGCACCATCGACCCCACCAGCGGCGACGTCCTGGTGGTCGACGAGGGTCCCGGCGGCTCCGGCACGAACGGCGCCCTCTACCGGGTGCAGACCGGCCCCACGGTCGTCACCACGATCCTGAGCGGCGCCCCGCTGGTGAATCCGCGCGGCCTGGCGGCCGGCCAGGACGGCACCCTCTACGTCGCCGACCTGGGGGGCTCCACCGGCGCCAGCTCGAACGACGGTGCCGTCTACGCCGTCTCTCCCTCCGGCGTGCCCACCCGACTCGACACGCCGGGCATCCTCGACGACCCCGTCGACCTCGACCTGGATCCACGCCCCTTCGCGAACGGCCTCAACCTGATCCTCGTCGATCGCACCAGCAACCAGCGCATCGACCGGGTGCCCCTGGCGGGCGGCGCGCCCCAGAACGTGGGCTCGCTCTCGAGCGGACGGCTCGAGAGCATCGAGGTGGGACCCTACGGCAACTACTTCCTGGTGGACCGCTCCGGCAACCGCGTCGTGCGCTTCGACCGGCTCACCGGGGCGCAGACGAGCGTCTCCAACACCTCCGATCCCCGGGGCATCACCGTGGACTACGTGACCGCCGACCTGGTGGTGGCGGACGACGACACGGGCGTGGAGAACGTGCCCCCGAACGCCTATCTGGGCGGCGCGCCGGGACCGACGAACGTGGCGCCGAGCGGCGCGCTTCCGCCCGCCCCGCGCGGGGTGGGCTTCTCGCCGCCCCTGGCCAGCGCCGATCCGAGCACGAACCTGGGCGTTCCCACCCGGCGCGCCCCGCTTCCGGGTGGAAACTTGGTCGTGATCGGTCCGGCCTCCTCCACGGGCAACGGAGACCCCGAGGACGAGCTCGATCTGTTCATCGAGGTGACGGACACCAGCCGTCCGCTCCGGGTGCGCGTCTTCGACGCAAACGTGCGCGACGGCTTCGACGGCAACGCCGGCTCCTTCAACACCCCGGTGACGTACACGCTCTTTGATCCCTCGGGCGCGGTGCTCACCAGCGCGGCGGTCCCGGCCAACGGCCGCGTGGACCTGGACCAGCGCATCGCCACCCTCAACGCCGGCAACACGCTCACGGTGCGGGGCCCCGGCGTGCCGCTCGCGGACGCGGGTGTCTATCGGCTCCTCGTGGATGCCAGTGCCGGCGACGAGTGGCACGGGCTCGGCGTCTGGGTGGAGGAGTTCGCGACCTACAGCTTCAACGCGGCGACCGGGCCGCTCCACACGATCGGCCCGGCCCCGAACCTGACGCCGCTCGATCCCGCGCGCCTGTTCCCCCACTTCGAGCGGGGCTGCGAGTACGCGGTCAGCAACTTCGACCTGGACCTGCAGAACCCCGCCAACGCGGGCACCACGCTGACGGTGACCTCGCGCCTGGGCGAGGCCTTCGCGCTCACGGGCTCGGGCCAGAACGTGCACGTGGAGGACAACCTCGACCCCTCGCCCGCCAGCCCGGCCAGCCGGGAGCTCGACTATGGCCTGCATCGCTTCGAGGCGGTGATGGCTCCCAGCGCGGCCCAGAACAACATCGTCATGGTGCGCGCGCCCGACTTCAACGGCTGGGTGGACGGGGGAGGAAGCGGCGTCCCGGTGCCGGTCCCGCCGGGCAATCCCGCCGTCAATCCCACGCCCTCGCTGCGCACGAGTCCGGCTCCGGCCTGGCCGCAGACCCCCTTCGGCCCCGCCACCAACACCTTCCTGCGCCACTTCCTGCCCCGCTACGACGAGGCGCCCACCCAGACGGCGGCACCCTACGCCCCCTACCTGACCCAGGCGGCGACTCCGCTGCTGGGCGATCCACCCAGCGTGGGCAACCCCGCGCGCTACGCGGTGCAGATCGCCGTGGTGAACCCGGACCCGGTGAATGCGCTCACGAACCTGACGGTCTGGGCCGAGGTGCCAGCGCCGGCCGTGTACGTGGACGCGGGCCCGGGCGTCGGCGGCGGTGCCACCGCCACGGGGGGTGGGAGCGTCACGGCGTGCTCCCCGACCCCGTGCTCCGGCACGCTCTCCGCCACCTGGGCGAGCCTCGCTCCGGGCGCCACCGAGGTGTTCTCCTACGCGGTGGAGGTGGTTCCCTCCGCGGTGGGGGAGCGGCTCTACCTGACGGGCGGACCGGCGGTGCGCGGCGGCGGCGCCACGCCCGCCGCCAATCCCGCCGGCGGCTCGGTCGGCACCGTGGCCTTCTTCACTCCGGCCTGGGCGAGCACGGCCTTTCCCCGCATCGAGAGCCTGGGACCGCTGTGTGATCTCTCCGTCGTGGAGGGGACCGTCACGCCGGTGGCGGTGGAGCTGGCGCGTTTCGAGGCCCAGGCCGGCGACGGCGCGGTGCGGCTCGTCTGGGAGACGGCCGCGGAGATCGACAACCTGGGCTTCCACGTCCACCGGAGGCTCGAGGGGCAGGAAGGCTACGAGCGCGTCACGCGGGAGCTGATCCTGGGCCGAGGGACCACCGACCTCTCGGCGCGCTACACGTTCCTGGACGCGAGCGTGCCGAACGGCGTGCGCGCCGAGTACCTGCTCGAGGACATCGAGTTCGACGGCGACGCCACGCGCCACGGCCCGGTGGCCGCCACGCCGCGCGCGGGGCTCGAGCTCCCGGAGCCGAGCCCGAAGGCCGATGCGCCCGCCGCATCGTCACCTCGGGAGCCCGAGGCCACCTCTCTCGCGCCCCCCCTGACGCAGCCGCGTGCTTCGCACGCGGCTCCCGAAGCGGAGCCGCCGCCCGTGACGCGGCAGGAGACGCAGGAACCGGCGTCCCTCGCGGCCGAGCCGGGTCCCGACGTGGCGGACGTCCTGGCCGTGGCGGCCCTCCCGGGCGTGAAGCTCGCCCTGCACGGTCCGGGCGTGACGCGCGTGCCCGCCTCCGCCCTCTGGGACGCGGGCCTGGCGCCCGACGTCGACCCGCGCCGGCTGCGCGTCCATCGCCAGGGTCGGGAGATCGCCGTGCACGTGGAGGGCGAGGGCGACGGGCGCCTCGACCCCGGCGACGCGCTGATCGTCTGGAGCGACGGCCTCGACACGCGATACAGCGACGAGGACGTGGTCTTCGTCGTGGCGGGCGACGGTCGCGGACTTCGCGCGCCGCGGCTGGACGCGCTGCCCGCCGGCGCGGCGCACGAGCGCGCGGTGGCCGCGCACGCCCGCTTCGAGGAGCAGCGCATCTACCTGCCGGGCATCCTGAACGG
>JBFGJV010000168.1:0-6860 GCA_041577015.1 Myxococcota bacterium | reverse complement strand
TTCGAAGGCGAGATCCACCTTGCCCTGGACGCTGTCGTGGACGGGGCCCGAGACGCTGATCCCGCCCGGCGCCGCCAGGCCCTCGATTCGCGCCGCGATGTTCACGCCGTCGCCATAGACACTGCCGTCCGCCTTCTCGATGACGTCGCCGAGATGGACCCCGATCCGGAAGTGCATGCGGCGGGCTTCGGGGCGGGCCAGGTTGTGTTCGTGCAGCTGCTCCTGCACCGCGACGGCGGCGCGTATCGCCCCACCGGCGCTGGGGAAGACGGCCAGGACGCTGTCCCCCGCCGTGTCCACCACCCTGCCGCCGTGGTGGGCCGCATGCTCACGGAAGACGGCCCGGGAGTCGTCCAGGCTCTCCAGCGTCGCCCGCTCGTCTCCCTGCATCAACGCCGAGTAGCCGGCCACGTCCGCGGCCAGGATCGCGACGAGCCGGTGTTCGAGGGCCTGGTCGGTCACGAGGGTCTTCTCGGGAGCATGCTATGCCGCGTCGGAGGCTCCCTCAAGCCGGCGTCATCGGACCCGCACGCCCTGGCGGGTCAGCTCGGCCTGGACGGCTCCCACGTCGAGGTCCTCGAGCGTCCGTTCGGATCGGAGGGAGAGCGCCGCGGCGATCCCCGCGCCCTGCCCGGTCACCGCGCAGCACGACATGTTGCGCATGGAGGCATGGGCGATGCGGTCGCCCCCCGTGGCGCGGCCTGCCACCAGCAGGTTCTTCACCCGCTTCGGCAGGAGGTTGCGGTAGGGGATCTGGTAGTAGCGCCCGGTGGTGGGGAGGATCAGGGCGCCGTAGCCGTCGATGAACTCCGGGTAGATGCCGATCGAGTCCTCGAAGCGGGCCTGTCCGCGGACGTCGCGCTCTCGCATGTTGTAGAGCGCGTCGATCTTGCGCGTGTCGCGGATGCCGATCGACATGCCGAAGTTCCGGAGCCGCGCCCCCTCGCATCCGGGCGTGAAGTGGCGCAGCGCCTCGATGGCATGCAGGGCCTTGCGCCGGCCCTCCATCTCGAAGCGGGTGAGGTCCGCCGGGTCGGTCCCGTCGCAGCCGTCCAGGTGGATCAGGTTCAGGTAGGTGAGCTCTCCGCTGTCGTGGATCGCGCCCCAGGTGCCCGCGAGGGTGTGGAGGTCCGGCGGAATGAGGCCGGCCTCGATCGCCTGCTCGAAGGGCTTGCGGAGGAAGGGCGAGAACAGGGCGTCCTCCTTGCCGGAGCTCTCGACCGTCCACTCACCGCCGGCGCTCCAGTCCGCGTAGGTCTGGGGGTCGGCCCGTACCCCCTCGAGGAACTTCCGCTTGTCGACGCCCGCCAGGTGGAACATCACCGAGGCGGCCATCATCCGCTCCTTCGGGGTGTGGAAGGTGGGCGCACCCGCCCGGTGGGCCACGTCGGCGTCGCCGGTGGCGTCGATCACGCGCCGCGCCAGGATGGCCTGGCGCCCTGCCTTGGACTCCGTGACGACGCCGCGGATCGTGTCCCCCTCCATCACCGGCGCCACGAACAGGCGGTGGAGCATCGGGGTCATCCCGGCCTCCTCCACCAGCCGGTCGGCCACCACCTTGAAGCCCTCGGCGTCGATCTCGTACGAGAGCGACTGGGATTCCGGCACGGCGGCGCCCAGCTCCCGGGCGCGCTCCTCGAACTCCCGCCCGATGCCATTCGCCTCGACGGTGGCCTCGTGCCGGTACCAGGCCATGCCCTCCACGCCGACCACGGTGATGTTGCCGCCAAAGCAGCCGAAGCGTTCGAGCAGCGTGACGGCCGCGCCGGCGCGCGCGGCCGCGAGCGCCGCGGCCAGGCCGCCAGGGCCCGAGCCCACCACGAGCACCTCGGTCTCGTGGACGACGTCGACCTTCCGCGCAGGCTCGTGGATCGTGCCGAGCGACATGGGATCTCGCCTTCTCCCAGGGTATCGGGGCGGCCCAGGCGATCCCAACGGCCCGAGCGCACCTGCTTCGACGACGCCCCATCCCGGCCCCAACGGCCCGTAGGACCTATGCTCAGCGTCCATGGGCATCGCGGTAGGGCTGCTGAGCCCCGGAGAGATGGGCGCCAGCGTGGGTGCGAGCGCCCGCGCGAGCGGTGCGGACGTCTTGTGGGCCTCCCAGGGACGGAGCCGGAAGACCCGCGAGCGGGCCCGGGCCGCAGGGCTTCGTGACGTCGGCGGGCTCGACGCGCTCGTCTCACAGAGCAGCATCCTGCTCTCGGTGTGCCCGCCCGGCCAAGCCCGCCAGGTAGCAAGCGCCGTGGCCGAGTGCGGCTTCTCGGGTCTCTTCGTCGATGCGAACGCCGTCAATCCGCACACTGCGCGCGAGATCGGTCGCATCGTGGGGGCGGGCGGAGCACGCTTCGTGGATGGCGGCATCGTGGGTCCGCCCGCCCGCGAGCCGGGGGCGACCCGCCTCTTCCTCTCGGGAGCCGCCGCTCCCGCGGTGGCAGCGCTCTTCGGGGCGGGTCCCCTGGAGGCGATCGTGCTGGAGGGCGGGCCCGGCGCGGCGTCGGCGCTCAAGATGGCGTACGCCGCGTGGACGAAGGGCAGCGCGGCGCTGCTCCTGGCGATCCGAGCGCTCGCGAGGAAGGAGAGCGTCGAGGACGCGCTCCTCCACGAGTGGCAGCGGTCGCAGCCGCACCTGGTCGGCCTGTCCGAGGCCGTGGCGCGAGGGACGGCGCCCAAGGCCTGGCGCTTCGTGGGAGAGATGGAGGAGATCGCCGCCACCTTTGCCGCTGCCGATCTGCCCGAGGGCTTCCATCGCGCGGCCGCGGAGGTCTACGCCCGGCTCCTGGAGCTGAGGGACACCTCGGCGGACGTCGCCACCCTCGACCGCGTCCTCGACCGCCTCCGCTGCTGACTCACCCTCGACGGGAAAAGTCCTGTCGGCATGGGCCGGCCCGTGAGAAAGTTGCACATTTTTCGACGGAGAATGCGACACCTTCGCCCCCATTCGGTGTACGTTAGTCGGGAGGGGGCGGAGGACGCGGATGACTCGAGCGCTGGGCAGCGAGGCTCGCTTCGAGGAGCCGAGCGAAGCGATCCCGACGCCGTTCGCCCCCGCCTCCGCCGAGGAGACCGGCCTCGACGGCCAGTTCCTGCTCCGCTTCGTCCTGAAGGCGATCTACGTCACCAACCTCGATACGGCCTCGGCGCTCGCGGCCTACGTGACGCTTCCGACGCCGGTGGTCGACGAGATCCTCGACGAGGCCAAGGAGAAGCGTCTGGTCGAGGTGCTCGGCCTGGTGGAGGCCCGGCGTTCCGCGTACCGCTACGCGCTCACGGGCACCGGTCGGGACTGGGCCATCGACGCGCTCCAGCAGTGCCAGTACGTGGGCCCGGCTCCGGTGCCCCTCGAGGCCTACCGCACGCAGGTCGCCAGTCAGGCCGTCACCCGGGACCGGATCACGCCCGAGTCCATGACGCAGGCGCTTTCCCATCTCGTCCTGCCCGACGGCACGGTCGGGCGCCTGGGTCCGGCCGCGAACTCCGCCAAGGCCGTGCTGCTGCACGGCCCGCCCGGAAACGGCAAGACCTCCGTGGCCCTGGCGCTCGGGACGGCCTTCCACCAGTCGATCCACGTGCCTCACTGCATCGAGGTGGACGGACAGATCATCCGCATCTTCGACCCGAGCGTCCACGAGACCACGGAGGCCGGCGAGCGCAGCGCCGAGCTCGATCCGCGCTGGGTCACCTGCCGCCGCCCCGTGGTCGTGGCCGGGGGCGAGCTCACCATCGAGATGCTCGACCTGAGCTTCGACCCCATCTCGAAGTTCTACGAGGCTCCTGCGCACGTGAAGGCCACCGGCGGCGTGTTCATCATCGACGATCTCGGACGTCAGCGGGTTCGGCCGCTGGATCTGGTCAACCGCTGGATCCTGCCGCTCGAGCGCGGCATCGATTTCCTCACGCTCCACACCGGCAAGAAGATCCAGCTGCCCTTCGACGAGCTGGTGATCTTCTCCACGAACTTCCCGCCCACCCAGCTGATCGACGAGGCCGGGATGCGGCGCATTCCGTACAAGTTCCACGTTGGGGTGCCCACCCGACGGCAGTACGAGGCGATCCTGCGCCAGGTCTGCGACGAGCAGGGGATCGCGCTCCCCAACGACGTGCTGCCCTACCTGCTCGATACCTTCTATCCCGCGACCGGCGTGCCGATCTCGGCCGCCCACCCGAAGTTCGTGCTGGAGCACGCCCTGGAACGCTGCCGCTTCCAGGGCATCGCTCCCCAGCTCAACCTCGCCCTCGTCCACGATGCCGTCGAGAACCTGATCGTGGACGGCGAAGCGCCCAGCGTCCCGCCGGACCAGCCGAGCCTCGCCGAGTAGGAGATCCGTCGGGGCGCCGCTCCCGCCAGGGCCTGCGCGAGCACCGCTGCGGACACCCGCGGGGTCGGACGCGGGTTTGTGCTTGACCCGCCCGGTCGGGGCTTCCAGGCTTGCGGCCATGTCCTGGCTCCGGCGCGTCGCGGTGCCGCTCGTCCTGCTGCCGCTGGCCTGCGGTGGCGACCGGACGGCAGGAGAGATCGAGGGCGAGCGTCGTCCCCAGTCCGTTCTCGACGCGGCGGCGGCCGCGCAGGCGATGGCGCGCCGGGCGCTCGCCCCCCGCTCGCAGTCCGCACCCGTGGAGAAGTCGATCCTGTTCGGCGACCTCCACGTCCACACCACCTGGTCCTTCGACGCCTTCCTCTACTCACTGCCACTGGTGAACGGGGAGGGCGCGCACCCGCCGGCCGACGCCTGCGACTTCGCGCGCTACTGCTCGGCTCTCGACTTCTACGCGCTCACCGACCACGCCGAGAACCTTACGCCTGCCCACTGGGCGGCGGAGAAGGAGAGCGTGCGTCGCTGCAATGCGCGCGCGGGCGATCCCGACGATCCGGACCTGGTGGCCTTCACGGGCTTCGAGTGGACGCAGGTGGGGCTCAGCCCGGAGACGCACTACGGGCACAAGAACGTGATCTTCCGCGGCATCGCCGAGGAAGAGCTGCCGGCGCGACCCATCGGCTCGGTGGAAGGGGAGGGTGGGCTCGTGTCCGGCTTCGGTGCGCTCGCGGGGATGCGCTGGCTCGATCCGCTGGGGTGGCGCGAGTACGTCGACTTCCTGTGGCTGATCGAGGCGCTGGCAGACGCCCCACGCTGTGCGCCGGGCGTGGACGTGCGCGAGCTGCCCGACGGCTGCATCGAGGCCGCCACCACGCCCGACGTGCTGTTCGAGAAGCTCGACCAGTGGGGCCACGAAGCGCTCGTGATCCCGCACGGCACCGCCTGGGGCAGCTACACGCCGCCCGGCACGTCGATCGACAAGCAGCTGACCCGCGCGATGCACGACCCCGAGCGTCAGAGGCTGATCGAGATCATGTCGGGACACGGCAACTCGGAGGAGTACCGCCCCTGGCGCGAGGTCCGGTTCGAAGCCAGCGGAGAGCCGGTCTGCCCGGAGCCCAGCGCCGACTTCCTGCCCTGCTGCTGGCAGGCCGGGGAGATCATGCGCGAGCGCTGCGGCGAGCTGCCGGAGTCGGAGTGCGACGCCCGCGTGGAGGAGGCCCGGCGACGGGCCATGGCGGCCAACGTGTCGCACCACCTGGTGTTCCCAGACACGCGGGCCGAGGACTGGCTCGACTGCGACCAGTGCCGCGACTGCTTCAAGCCGGCCTTCAGCCTGCGCCCGCGGGAGAGCGTCCAGTACGCCATGGCGCTCGCGAATCCGGCCGAGCGGGACGCCGCGGGCCGCCCGCTGCGCTTCCGCCTCGGCTTCCTGGCCTCGAGCGACAACCACAAGGCGCGGCCCGGGACCGGCTACAAGCAGTACGCAAGGCGCGAGATGACCGACGCCACCGGCGTGCGGTCCGCGTTCTACGAGGGCCTCGTGCGCCCGGAGTCCGACGCGGATCCCCGCGTGCCCGAGGCCGTCGTGATCCGACCGGGGCTCACGGATCGCGATACCGAGCGCGTGGCGAGCTTCTTCTACACCGGCGGCCTCGTGGCGCTGCACAGCGAGGGACGCAGCCGGGAGGCGATCTGGGAGGCACTCCGGCGCCGCGAGGTGTACGGGACGAGTGGCCCGCGCATCCTGCTCTGGTTCGAGCTGCTGAACGCCCCCGGCGGTCCGGCGCCGATGGGGAGCGCGTTCGAGTTCGACGACGTACCCCGCTTCGAGGTCCGGGCCGCGGGCGCCCTGGAGCAGAGGCCCGGCTGTCCCCCAGAGAGCGTCGCGGGTCTCGCGCCGGCCAGGCTCGAGCGCCTGTGCCGTGGCGAGTGCTACCACCCCGGGGATCGGCGTCTCCGGATCGTCGCGATCGAGATCATCCGGATCCGCAGCCAGATCGAAGCGGGCGAGGACGCGGGGGCTCTGATCGAGGATCCCTGGAAGCGCATCCCGTGCCCGCCCGATCCGACGGGCTGCGTGGTGCGCTTCGAGGATCCCGAGTACCCGAGCCTGGGTCGGGACGTGCTCTACTACGCGCGCGCCATCCAGGAGGAGACGCCGGCGGTGAACGGAGCCCAGCTGCGGGTCACCCTCGAGGCGGGGCGCGCCGTGCGCACCGACCCCTGCTACGGCGACTATCGCACGCCCTTCGACGACGACTGCCTGGCGCCCGTCTCCGAGCGAGCCTGGTCGTCGCCGATCTTCCTGGACCAGGCGGCGCGCTGAGGCATGGTAGGCCGCGTCTTCCTGGTGATGCTGGTGGGGCTGGCCCTCGCGGGCGGCTACCTGGCGGCCATCTGGTTCGGCCTGCTCGGGAAGTCCCAGAGGCCAGGAGTCGTCGTGGACGAGCCGCGGCCCGCGGCGATCGTCGCCCGCCACGCGCGCGCCCAGCGCGAGGCGGCGCGCGCCGTGGAGCGGGAGCCCGAGGCCCGTCAGATCCT
>JBFGJV010000167.1:0-6863 GCA_041577015.1 Myxococcota bacterium | reverse complement strand
TGCCTCCTGCTGGTCGCAGTCGGCATCGTGGCCCTGGTCGCCGGCCTCGCCACGGATGCCGACACGGCCTGGCGCGCCTTCCACGTGAACTACCTCTACTTCTCCGGTCTCGCGCACGGGGGGATCCTGCTGGCGGCGATCTTCGTGGTGGTGGGCGCGCGCTGGCCCGGGCCGATCCGACACGTGGCGTCGGCGCTCGGTGCCTGGCTGCCGATCTCGCTGGTCCTGTTCGGGATCGGCTTCCTGGGGCGACACAGCGTCTATCCGTGGATCGATCACCCGATCGCGTCCAAGCAGGCCTGGCTGAACGTTCCGCGTCTGTTCCTGACCGATCTCGGCATCCTGGTGGTGCTCGCCCTCCTGGGCGTGGCCTTCCTCTACTACTCGCTGCGGCCCATCGTGCACGAGGGCGCGGAGACCCTGAGCGGACCGGCGCGCGCGCTGGTCGCACGCTGGACGGCGGGCTGGCGTGGCCCGGAGGCCGAGCGCGAGCGCTCCGAGCGCGTGCTCCGGCGCATCGCCCCGGCCTTCTGCCTGTTCTACGCCGTGGGCATGACGATGATCGGCTTCGACCAGGTGATGTCGCTCTCGCCGATGTGGTTCTCGAACCTGTTCGGCGGCTACTTCGCCTGGGGCGCCTTCCTGTCCGCGGTGGCGGCCACGGCGCTGATCACCGTGCTGCTGCGCCGCCGCGAGGAGTACCGACGCGAGATCAAGGGGCTGCAGCTCCACGACCTCGGCAAGATGATCTTCGCCTTCTCGATCTTCTGGATGTACCTGTTCTGGTCCCAGTACCTGGTGATCTGGTACGGCAACCTCCCCGAGGAGACCAGCTTCTTCCAGGCCCGCCTGGGCAGCCAGTTCCTCCAGGACAAGTCCGGCATCAACGAGGTGTCGCTGATCCAGACCTGGGACTGGAGCCTGTTCTGGGAGCGTCTGCGCGAGCCGTGGGCCAGGGTGACGCTCACCGCCTGGGCGCTGTGCTGGATCATCCCGTTCTGGGTGCTGCTCGGCGCGCGGCCCAAGAGGACCCCGGTGATCCTGGGCAGCGTCGCCCTGCTGGTGCTCCTCGGCTTCTGGCTGGAGCGCAACGTGCTCGTGTGGCCGTCCCTGGTGCCCGACGACAGCCTGGCCTGGGCCGGGGTGATCCAGTTCGGGATCGCACTGGGCTTCCTCGGCGCCTTCGTCGGCACGTACCAGCTCTTCAGTCGGATGCTGCCCTCGTTGCCCGTGCCACGCCGCTCCTGACCCCGCGCTAGATTCCCGGCGTGAGCTCTCCCGGCCTCGTTCCGACCCTGGAGCGCTTCGCGCTGCGCCCCGGCCGCGGCGGCTCCGTCGTGCTGCACGAGACCGGCGTGCGCCTGCCGCGCTCTCGCTGGCTAGGTGGCGAGATGTTCTCGAGCTGGGAGGATCTCACGCACCTGGAGCTGGGGGCCAACTGGTTGCGCCTGGGCACCCGCTCCGGCGTCGTCTGGCTGCGTCGCCGGGACTTTCTGGAGCGAGACGCTCCGGAGCGCCTGGCGCGGGCTTTGCTCCAGCGCGTGGGGCGTCTGGCCGACGGCGCGGATCGCCTGTCGCGCATGGCGCGCATCGAGGCGCTCGCGCGCTCCCCGCGGCCACCCTGGGCGGTCCTGCTGCTGGCCCTGGCGTGCCTGGTGGCCTGGGCGCTCGACCGCTCCTTCGGTCCCTTCGTGGCCCACGCCGGCTTCTTCAGCGCCTCGCTGGCCACCCACGGAGAGGCCTGGCGCGCCGTCACCGCCAACCTGCTGCACGGTCTGCCCGGCGACGGCCCGCTCGGGGTCGGCCACCTCACGCTCAATCTGATCGGCCTGCTGGGCGTGGGTGCGCTGGTGGAGCTCCCGCTCGGCCCCTGGCGCACCGCCTTCGTGCTGGGAGCCTCGGGCCTCGGCGCCATGGGGGCGGGCGCGCTGGCGGGCTACGAGTACGCGGTGGGTGCCTCCGGCATCGTCTCGGGTCTGGCGGGTGCGTTGCTCTGGCTCGAGCTGCGACGCCCGGAGCATCTCCCGGTGGCCTGGCGGGTGCCGCGTCGCTTCTTCGTGGCGATCCTCGTGGTGAACGCGCTGCTGCCCCTGGTCGTCCCGATTCTCGCCGGCGCCGCCCACGTGGGTGGCTTCCTGGGGGGCGCCGGCGCCGCCGCCCTGGGCGCGGGTCCGGGTCTGCGCCTGGAGCGGCCGCGAGTCGCGCTGGTGGTGGCCGACGGCCTGCTCGCGGTGCTGGTGGCGCTCTCCCTGGCCGGCGCGGCTCCCCTCGCCGCCGGCCGGCCCGCGGCCCTGGCGCGACACGCCGAGCGCCTGCTGGAGATCCCCGAGCCCCCGCCGATGGTCTTGAACAACGCCGCGTGGCTGATCGCCACTGCGCGCGGGGAGCCGTCCCGCGAGGCGCTCGACCACGCCCTGGAGCTGGCGGAGCGGGCCGTGGCCCGGACGCGCCGCGCCGACCCCAACCTGCTCGACACCCTGGCCGAGGTGCAGTTCCAGGTGGGCCTCGAGGCGGCGGCGCTGGCGACCATCGACGAGGCCATCGCGCTGGCGCCCGACGAACGCTACTTCCGCGAGCAGCGGCGGCGCTTCTCAGGCGAGCGGCCGGCGGGGGACCGTCCGGAGCCGCCCCGTTCGGAGCCTCCGCAGCCGCCTCCCGAGCCGCAGTGGCCCGAGCCCGAGGACCCGGGCATCACGGTGTGAGTTCGTCGCCGTCAGAGGCCACCACCACGCGCCCGGAGAACGTCTCCCCCATCAGCCTCTGATACTGCTGCGCGAACAGCGGCGGCGGCCGCAGCCGAACCAGCACCAGCACGTCCACGCCCGCCCGCGCCGCGAGACCGCCCACCTCGCTGGTAGCCGTGTAGAGCTCCGCCTCGCGCCGCAAGCGCTCGGGGTCCGGCGTGCCGGCCTCGATGGCGAGATCCACCGACGGGCGGTGCAGCGCCGCGTGCACCAGGACGTCCGCTCCGCGCGCGAGGTCGACCAGTGCGTCCGCGCCCCAGCCGGGCCCGCCCACCGTGACCGAGCGTCCGGCCGCCTCGAAGCGCCAGGCGCGCGCGGGGAGCGGGCCGCCCTCCAGGGCCGCCGCGCGCACGGCGAGGTCACCCCGCGTTTCCTGGAACCCGTCCGGCGCCTCTACCGGCTCCAGGCGCGCGGCATCGGCCGGGATCCCGATGCGTTTCGCGAGCGCCGCCACGGGCTCCTGGTGCGAGGCGGCCAGCCCGGCGGCGAGGGCGCGGGTTCCGGGTGGCCCGACGATGCGGAGCGGTCCCTGCCGCGGCGCCAGCCACCCGGTGAGGAGCAGGTCGTCGAGGCCCACGGTGTTCTCCGGCGCCAGGCTGGTCAGGAAGACCGTGTCGGGCTGGGCCACCGGGATCCGCGCCTGGCGCAGCGCCTCGGCCACCGCGCGGCCGGCGTCCACCAGGACGACGCGGTCGCCGAAGCCGATGGCCGTGGATGGGCCGAGCCGCTGGGGGTTCTCGTAGGCGCCTCCGGTTCCGAGGGTCACGAGCGTGAGGCGCTCGAAGCGGCGGGGCTCGAGGGGCTCGAGCCCCGCGGCGACCTGGCGGTAGTGCCACAGCGCGCAGGTGGCGAGCCAGCTCGCCGTGGCCACCGCGACGACCAGGAGGATCAGGAGGGCCCTCGCCGTCACCTGGGGCGCCCTCCACGTGGCCGCTTACCCGCGTCACTCGAAGACCACCGTCTTGTTGCCGTACACGAGCACCCGGTCGTTCAGGTGCCAGCGCACGGCACGCGCCAGCACGAGCTTCTCCAGGTCGCGCCCCTTGCGCACCAGGTCGGCCACGGCATCCCGGTGCGAGCAGCGCACCACGTCCTGCTCGATGATCGGGCCCTCGTCCAGCTCCGGGGTGGCGTAGTGGGCCGTGGCCCCGATCAGCTTGACGCCGCGCTCGTAGGCCTGGTGGTAGGGCTTGCCGCCCACGAAGGCGGGCAGGAAGGAGTGGTGGATGTTGATGATGCGGGCCGGCCAGCGGCTGGTGAAGTCGTCGCTCAGGATCTGCATGTAGCGCGCCAGCACCACCAGGTCGATGCCCTCCGCTTCCAGCAGCTCGAGCTCGCGCCGTTCCTGCTGGGCCTTGTTCTCCCGGGTGATGGGAAGCACGTGGAACGCGACGCCGAACTGGTCCGCCACGTGCTTCAGGTCCGGGTGGTTGCTCACGACCAGGCGGATCTCGCAGGGCAGCTCGCCCGCCTGGTGGCGGAGCAGCAGATCGTAGAGACAGTGGTCGAAGCGGGACACGAAGAGGGCCACGCGCTTGAGTCGGTCGCCGTAGGCGAGGCGCCAGCTCATGCCGAAGCGCTCGGCCACCTCCCGGACGGCGCCCTCGAGCGTGGCCCGGTCGGTGTGGATTTCCGACAGGTCGAAACGGATGCGCTGGAAGAACTGCCCGGCCACGGGATCCGTGTGCTGGTCGGCGTCCAGGATGTTGGCGCCGTGTCCGTAGAGGAGCTGCGCCAGGGCGGCCACGAGGCCGCGCCGGTCGGGGCAGGAGACCAGCAGGGTGGCCAGTTGGTCGGCCGGGGGGCTCCGCATGGCCGCAGTCTAACCGAGCCACGCGGCCTTCCGGCCCCAGTTGCGTCCCGGCCGCGTCCGCGCCCGCGTGCGCCGGGCGAGCCGGGGGCGATTCTGGTAGGGTCAGGCGCAAGGGGGTTTCACTCATCCCCGAGTTCCGCCTCCGCCGGGCGAGTGGTCCGGCCGGGGCGGAGCGGCCCGGGACGGCGGTAACGGCGATCGCGCGTCACCCGGGACCCGAAGGCGAGGACTGGGCCTCGCTGGGTCGTTCCAACGCCGGGATGGGAGGTGATTCGGTGTCAAAACCTGGCTCTACGGCGAGTGAGGTGGCGGCGTCCTGAACGCCACGCCGAATCGTTCGATCGTCTCGGTGTAGCCGGGGACGCACGTTCCCAGAGCCACCGCCCCGGGAGTGCGGGTGCCGTAGCCGCAAGGGCTTTCAAGCCCGCTCCCGGGGTTTCTTCTTTCCCCCTTTCGCCCGCTCCATCACCGCCTTCCACGCCGGCTCGCTCACGGGCATGACCGAGAGCCGCGGCATGCGGACCAGCTCCCAGCCGGCCAGACGCCGGTCCGCCTTGATCTCCGCCAGGGTGACCGGACGTGCCAGACGTGCGCCCGCCACCAGCTCCGGATCGGGTCCAGCCGTGTTTCCCACCCGGGCCGTGCCCACCACCGCCTTCTCCTTGCCGGAGTGGTAGACGAGCACCGCATCCCCGCGACGCATGGCTTCCAGATGGCGGCGGGCGAGCGCGTTCCGAACGCCGTCCCACAGCGTGCGCCCGTCGGCCAGGAGGTCCTCCAGGCCGTAGTCCCCCGGCTCGGTCTTCACGAGCCATCGCTTCCCCACGTCTCGCCTCCTTCGCGCCGTCGCACGCGGCCCCCGGGGAGCATGTGACGCCGGACACAGCGCCCGACCGGGAAACGCGCGACGCTCTTCTCGAATTCATCGGGGTGAGAGTCGCGCCGCGCGCGGATTCGAAGGAGCGCCGGTCGCCTCGGAAGGACCTTGGCGGCCCGACCCCGTCCGGGCGTCTTCGACGATCTCCGCGCGCGGCCTCTCCCCTCGCATCGGTATAATGCCGAGCGATGGCGAGCGATGCACCCGAGTCTCCCGTCCACCTGGATCCGCTCTCGCCGCTCTCCCTGATCGAGCGCACGCTTCGGGTGTTTCCCCAGAAGACGGCCGTCGTGTACGGCGACCGCCGTTGGAGCTGGTCCGAGTTCGGCGTGGAGATCGGCCGCTTCGCAGGGGCCTTGGTGCGCGCGGGCGTTCGGCCGGGGGACCGGGTCGCCTTCCTGGCGCCCAACGTGCCCGAGCTGCTGGCCGCCCACTTCGCCGTGCTGCTGGTGCGGGCGGCGCTCGTGGCCATCAACACGCGCCTGGCCCCGGACGAGGTCGGCTACATCCTGAACCACTCCGGAGCGCGCGTGGTGCTGGTGGACCCGGAGCTGGCGCCCCTGGTGCTGGAGGCTCCGGAGCCGCTGCGCGCTCGCCCCCAGCTCGTGAACGTGGAGGATCCGGTCGCGGGCGTCACCGGAAGGCCGCTTGCGGGGCCGACCTTCGCGGAGTTCACCGCGGGCGCCGACGTCCTGCCCGTCGTCAACAGCTGCGACGACGAGCAGCGCATGACCTCGATCAACTACACCTCGGGAACCACCGGCCGCCCCAAGGGCGTGATGTACACCCACCGCGGCGCCTGCGTGAACGCCCTGGGCGAGATCCTGGTGCACGGCCTCGCGCGCGACTCGGCGTTCCTGTGGACGCTGCCGCTCTTCCACGCCAACGGCTGGTGCTTCCCCTGGGCGGTGAGCGCCGTGGGTGGATGCCACGTGCTGCTGCGCAAGGTGGACCCGGCCGAGGTCTTCCGGCTGATCCGCAGCTACGACGTCACCCACTTCAACGGCGCCCCCACCGTGCTGTTGATGCTGGCCGAAGCGCCCGAGGCCCGGGGCGTGCGCTTCGATCCGCCCATTCGCGTCGCCACCGGCGGTGCGCCTCCCTCCCCCACGCTGCTGGCGCGCATGGAGCAGCTCGGGATCCGCGTCACCCACATCTACGGCCTCACCGAGACCTACGGGCCCCACACGGTCTGCGAGCTCCAGCCCGGGTCGGAGGACCTGGACGTGGAGTCGCGCGCCCGCTTCATGGCCCGCCAGGGCGTTCCCTACCACATCGCCACGCCGCTTCGCGTCGTGGACGGCGCCATGAACGACGTGCCCGCGGACGGCCGCACCATGGGCGAGGTGGTGATGCGCGGCAACAACGTGATGAAGGGCTACTTCGAGGATCCCGAAGCCACCGCGAAGGCCTTCGAGGGCGGCTGGTT
>JBFGJV010000166.1:0-6988 GCA_041577015.1 Myxococcota bacterium | reverse complement strand
TGGCGGAGAGGGAGGGATTCGAACCCTCGATAGGGTTGCCCCTATGCAGGTTTAGCAAACCTGTGCCTTCAGCCACTCGGCCACCTCTCCCGCTCAGGAGAACCGGGATGATAGCCGCGGGCTAGGCGCGGATCACGTGGCCGGCGCGGGCGGCGGGGTCGTAGCGGTCGGCGGCCAGGACGTGGGCGCCGTTCACGAAGACGTGCTCGATGCCCTCGGGAAAGCGGTCCGGGGCCTCGAAGCTGGCGCAGTCGCGCAGGCGGTCGGGGTCGAGGACCACCAGGTCCGCGGCGGCGCCCGGCCGCACGAAGCCCCGGTCGGCAAGGCCGAGCCGCTCGGCGGCGGCGCCGGTCATCTTCCGCACGGCCTCCTCCAGCGGGAAGAGGCCCGCCTCCACGTAGGTGGAGAGGACGCGCGGGAAGGTGCCGTAGCTGGCCGGGTTCTGGTGGCCGCGCTCGGTCACGAAGGTGTCGGTCTCGATGGTGCAGAGCGGATGGGCGAGCACGCGGCGCAGCGCCGTCTCCTCGCCGTCGTGGCCGCTGTAGGTGTGGTTCAGCACGCGCGCCTGGCGCCTGCTCTCGATCACGAGGCGCGCGTAGAACTCCCACGGGTCCATCCCGGCGCGCGCGGCGGCCTCGCCCACGAAGAGGCCATCATAGGCGTCGAAGCGCGGCGCGTTGGCGCGCATGATCTGGACGTCCTCCAGGTAGAAGCCCACCTGCTCGAAGACGCGGCGGCCGAGCTGCTTCACGCCCTCGAGCGCCTGGGGGTCGGCCAGGATCGTCTCCAGGTGCGGGAGCATCTCCGGCGGGAAGAGCACGGCGGCGGTGGTGTTGCCCGCGGTGTAGGGGAAGGCGTCGAAGGCCACGTCGAGGCCCGCGCCGCGCTCGGCCTCGATGGCTTCGATGGCGAGCTCCACGGTGGGCCAGGTCTTGCGTCCCACGAAGATCAGGTGCGAGAGCTGGCAGCGCGCGCCGCCGGCTCGGGCGGCCTGCATCAGCTCCTGGAGGGCGCGCACGTTGTGGGGTGTCTCGTCGGGGTCGGTGTCGTACACCGGGCTCACCCGGCTGTAGGCGCGCACGTGGGAGGTGAAGAGCTTCCGGGCGCGTCCCGCCCAGCCGGCCGCGGCGGCCAGCTCGTCGGGGCGCGCGAAGATGCCGGGTGCGTAGCCGAGACCGGTGGAGACGCCCACGCAGCCGGCGTCGAGAGCCTCGCGGGCGAGGCGCTCCATCTCCGCCAGCTGCTCCGGCTTGGGCGGCACGGGGTCGAGCGCGCCCATCACCGCGGCGCGCACGGCGCCGTGGCCCACGAGCTCGGCCACGTTGAGCGGGACGCCGCCCGCCTCGAGGGCGGCGAGGAACTCGTCCATGGTGGTCCAGCGGGGCTCGAGGACGTCGTCCAGGATGAGGCGGCTGCTCTCGCGCGTGGCGCCGCGGTTGCGCTCGGTGACGGGCGCGGGGCTGAAGCCGCAGTTCCCGCCCACGAGCGTCGTCATGCCCTGACGCACGAAGGGCTCCACCAGCGCACCGCAGTCCTTGCCGGGGACCAGGAAGTCCGAGTGGGAGTGGATGTCGATGAAGCCGGGGGTGACGACGCGGCCCGCGCAGTCGAGGGTCTCGGCGGCCTCCAGGTCGGAGAGGTCGCCCATGGCGGCGATGCGGCCGCCTGCCAGGGCGACGTCGGCGCGCACCGCGGGAGCGCCGGTGCCGTCGATCACCGATGCGTTCGCGAGCTTGAGGTCGCAGTCCACGACGCCTCCGGATGGAACGAAGCTGGCGGAGAGGGAGGGATTCGAACCCCCGAGACGCTCGCGCGCCTAGCGGTTTTCAAGACCGCCGCCTTCGACCGCTCGGCCACCTCTCCGCGTAGAGATTCCGGTCAGTTACGACGCCTGAGCGGGGCAAGTATAGGCGAGGTCGGGCGGAGCTTCGGGTCGCCGTCCACGAATCGATCGCAGCTCGATCTGGGGTACCGTTCGGCTTCCCCTAGCCAGATCGCGACGTGAGGAGAACCCCATGAGGAACCGGATCCTGTGCGGCCTCGTTCTGGCTTCGACGGCGCTCCTGGTGGGCTGCATCACGTCCCAGGCGCGCAAGGGGCAGCGGCTCTTTGCCGGATGCCTCGAGCGCGTGGACGACCGCGCCACCCTGGAGGCCGGGCTCTTCGTCTGCGAGGGGGGCCGGGATCCGGAGCCCTTCGGAGGCAACGGCCGGAGCTGCGGGGATTGCCATGTTCCGGGGGACAACTTCGGCATCTCGGTGGACCGCATCGCCAGCCTGCCGGACGACCATCCGTTCTTCTTTCCCGGGCTCGACGAGGATCCGGAGCTGCTGAGGACACGGGGGCTGGTCCACGTCCTCGCTCCGGGCATCGACGAGTTCCGTCAGACGCCGAAGCTGGTCCATCTGCAGAGCATGTGCGACGAGGACGGCAACTGCGACGCGCTGGGTCTACTGGGCGATCGCGTGCGGAACCTCTGCGTCTTCTCGGTCCAGGCCGTCGCCAACCACATGGCCAAGAGCGTGAATCGGGTGCCGGGCGAGGACTTCCAGGTGCCGACCGCGGAAGAGTGCGAGTGGCTGGTGGCCTACATGCTGTCGGATCTGGTCGCCGGGCAGGACGAACGAAGCCGGCGCTAGGGCCAAGAAGAGCCCGGCGCTCATGCGCCGGCACAGCAGGGGCAGCCGGCGCCGCCCACGAACGCGGTACGCGCCGTCGCCAGCTCGAGGGTGCGGAGGGGCGCGCGCTTCGCGGGCGCCGCGGGTGTTGGCTCGCGCGAGACAGGGGGCGCCTCGGGCCGGTAGCCCGTCTGGATCTCGAACCCGTGGTCTGCCACGTCCGTCTCGATCTCGATGGCGTCCGGGCCGAGCGCCCTCCAGGCGTCGTGGAGTGCGCCGTCCCGCAGGATCGAGACGGCGCCGCTGTCGGGAAGCCGCGTCACGCGGAAGCGCGTGGCGCCTCCTCGCTCGCTCCCGGTCGCGGCGTAGGTCTCGAGCTCGAGCGTGCCCGAGGCCGGGTCGTTGCGAGCCGCGGCCAGACCCAGGCGCGGGTACTCGACGCCCTCCACGGTGGGGGCCGCGAAGCGCTCCGGATCCCACGCGTGGAAGGCCCGCCACCACTCGCCCTCGCCATCGAGCAGATCCCGCAGCATCAGGAGCGCGCTCTCCTGGCCCCGGGGCCAGGGCTCGCCGTAGCGGAAGAAGAAGCCGAACTCGTCCGCGTCGGCGCCGTCCGTCCCGTCGAAGAAGCGGCCGTTCTCGAAGCCGCCGAGCTTGCGCTCGAGCCGGCGCGCGGTGGTGTGGTCGCCGAGCTCCCGGGCCAGCAGCAGCGCCAGACTCAGCATGCGCGGCTCGCCGCCGGGATTGAGCACTGGCCACCAGCGCCGGTCCCAGCCCACCGAGGCCACGGCGCCGCGGTAGAGCAGCTCCCCCAGCTCCCGGTTCTGGGGCAGGACGTAGAAGGCCGGCGCCAGGGCGAAGGCGCGCAGCGTCCGGTGCACGCGATCGAGCAGCGGGTCGTAGTAGAGGCCGACCCATTTCAGATTCCCGCCGGCGTCGAAGCCCATGTACCGGCGGCGCAGGAAGTCCTCCAGCCACTGGTCGTAGACGCCGTGGGTGCGCGAGCCAGTGGTCAGATCGGTCATCTGGAGGCCGAGACCCGCGGCGGAGAGGCAGTAGGGCCAGACCTTGGTGTTCTCGCAGTGGGGTCCGTGGGGCACCTTCTGCCACTGCCCGGACAGGAACGTGGCGATGCCGCGGTGCGTCCAGGGGAAGGTGCGGTCCTCGAGGCCGGTCACCTGGAAGGGCTTCTCCCAGGTGTCCTCGCCCGAGACCGCGCGGTGGATGCCGAGCATCAGGGTGAAGAAGCCGCGGAAGAAGAGGTTGCCGTCGGACCCGATCGGATCGGGCTGTACGCCCCAGGGCTCGACCCCGTTCGCGGTCCAGCCCGGTACGTCGTACTGGCCCCAGAGGTCGCTGGGAATGAGCCGTCTGTAGCGACGCGGGTAGCGCGCCCGGTCCGGGTCGGGCCCGATCTGCGTGAGCCAGTCCACCGCGGCCCAGAAGGTCGTGTGCCGCCGGATCAGCTCGTCCAGGATCCTCGTGTAGATCTCCCGCCACGCGGGCGTCTTGCACGCCATGAGCAGCAGACCGTACGAGGACTCGGAGAGGTCGAAGCGCGGGACGGAGAGCATCGGCTCGACGCTGTAGCGGTCCCACCAGGGGTGCGGGTCACCCTGGCGGGACCAGTCGTCCGGCGTGGTCGCCTTGCGCCACAGGTGGCGCAGCCAGCCGCGAGCGCGCTCGTTCAGGCGTTGCGACGGCGCCAGGGCCATCGTCAGCGATCGTATCGCTTCTTCGGCATGAAGTCGCCGCGGCCCTCGGGCGTCAGGTCGAGGAAGTGCCAGAGGGGACACAGGAGGTCCATGCCGCGGAACTCGTCCGACGTGAGCAACGCGCTCACCGAGTAGAAGTGGCGCACGCTCCCGTCCGGCCCGCGCGTGAAGACGCTCGCGCCCGGGCTCTGGGCGCCCTCGGCGTCCTCGAAGCCCAGGTCGCGCTTCACGGTCGCGTCCCCGGCCGAGAAGAGGCGCAGGTCGTGCCAGCCACGCTCGCGCGCGTAGGGCCGGAAGCGCTCCAGCGGCCCCGCCACCAGGACGCCCAGGTCGATGCGCTGGCGCAGATGATGGGCCTGGCCGCTGTAGCCGTCCGCCCAGAGCGTGCACATGGGGCAGGGCTCCTGCTGCTTCTTGCCGTACATGAAGTGGACGAGGAGCAGGGCGCGATCTGCTTGCAGCAGCTCCGAGAGGCGTACGTCGCCGATCGGTCCCTCCGCGGCCAGGTCGGGGGGACCCTCGCGCAGGACGTAGTCCTCGACGACGGTGTCCCGGGGCAGCTTGCGCCGCAGCGCCGCCACCTGCTCGCGCTGGTCGCGCAGCGCCAGCTCGGCCTGGGTCAGCTGGTCGCGGATCTTGCGGTACTCGGCGCTCTCGTGGGGCAGTCGTCCGATGTTCATGGCTTCGCTCCTCCACCCTCGGTAGCCTGGAGAGCATGCAGTACCGCAAGCTCGGCGGCACGGGGCTCGAGGTGTCGCGGCTGTGCCTGGGATGCATGACGTTCGGTACCCCCACCTGGCGCGAGTGGGTGCTGGACGAGAAGGCGAGCCGGCCCTTCTTCGAGCGTGCCCTCGAGGCGGGCATCAACTTCTTCGACACCGCCGACGTCTACTCCCGCGGCGTGGGCGAGGAGGTGGTGGGGCGCGCGCTCCGTGAGCTGGCCCGGCGCGACGAGGTGGTGATCGCCACCAAGCTCTTCTTCCCGCTGCGCGACGAGGGCGCCAACCGTCAGGGGCTCTCCCGCAAGCGGGTGCTCGACTGCGTCGATGCCTCGCTGCGCCGGCTCGGGACCGATTGCATCGATCTCTACCAGATCCACCGCTTCGACCGGCGTACGCCCCTCGAGGAAACGCTGCGCGCCCTGGACGACTGCGTGCGCGCGGGCAAGGTGCGCTACCTGGGCGCCTCGAGCGGGCGCGCCTGGGAGTTCGCCCGGGCGCTCTACCGGGCCGACCGCCACGGCTGGACCCGCTTCGTCTCCATGCAGAACCACTACAACCTGATCTTCCGCGACGAGGAGCGCGAGATGCTGCCGCTCTGCCGCGCCGAGGGCGTCGGCGTGATCCCCTACAGCCCGCTGGCGCGGGGCTTCCTCACCGGCTCGCGCACCCGGGAGGAGTGGGGCACCACGCTGCGGGCGCGCACGGACGACGTCTACGAGCGCGACGCCTTCCGCGAGAGCGACTTCGACGTGCTGGACCGCGTGCTGGAGCTGGCGCGCCGGCGCGGCGTGGCACCGGCCACGATCGCCCTGGCCTGGGTGCTGCACCAGCCGGCCGTGACCGCCCCCATCGTGGGGGCGAGCCGCGTGGAGCAGCTCAACGATGCGCTCGGGGCCGTGGACGTGGAGCTCGATGAGAAGGAGCGCGCCTTCCTGGAAGAACCTTACCAGCCGCGCAAGGAGCGTGGCTTCCGGTAGGCCGCGCTAGTCGTCGCTGTCCTCTTCCGACGGGTGCCGCCAGGTCCGGCGGCTGGACACCACGTCCGCGCTCGGTCGTTCGACGTGGGCCATGGAGGCCCCGTGGCGGTAGACCAGCTCGCCGCCGCTATGGCCCACCGAGGCTCCCACGCCGAGCGCCGCCAGGGAGGCAGCCAGCGTAAGGACGCGGGCAGCCCCGCCGAGCCGTCCCCCCAGGAGCCCGATCCCCGCCACGGGCAGGGTGAGCGCCACCAGCGCCAGGAAGCGCTCGGCGGACTCCTCGTGGTCTTCGATGTAGCGTTCGGCCACGACCTCCTCGACGATCTCCTCTTCCGCCTCGCCGGTCTCGACGGCGAGCCAGGCGGAGGCGACGAGCAGTGCCTGGAGCACCAGCACGGCGAGCCAGCCGCGTCGGGGCAGGCGGTCGGAACGGATGGCCCAGGCCGCGAGGGCCGTCACCGGCGGGAGAAGCACCGCCAGGACGATGGGGAAATGGACGACGGCCGGATGAAGCGGTTCGGGGATCACGATCGGATACCTCCTCGCGGGCGATACGGCCCGCAGGATCAGCGTGGGCCCGGGGGCGCGCGGAGACCATCCGGCAGACGTCGCGGCTGCCCGTGGCGCTGGCGCTACGCATGACGGATCCGACGGATGACGTAGGCCCGGGGTTCCGCGTGGGCCTGACCCTCCTGCTGCTCGCCATCGCCACCTGGGGCGTCGTGGACCTGATCCTCGACCGACCGACGACCTGGACGTCGCCGCACGTGCTGCTGGAGGTGGCGTTCGTGGTGCTGTCCCTGGCCTCGGTCTTCTACCTCTGGCGCGGCTGGATGGGCGCACGGCGCGGTCTGCGTCTGGCGCAGGCCCGGCTCGCGGCCCGGGAGGCCGAGCGCGACCGCTGGCGGGGTCGCGCCACCAAGCTGCTCCACGGTCTCGGCGCGGAGATCGACGCG
>JBFGJV010000165.1:0-7031 GCA_041577015.1 Myxococcota bacterium | reverse complement strand
GTGCCGGCGCTACACGACGGCCTCGCTCAAGCAGATCGGTCGCGCCCTCGGCAGGGACCATCCGTCGGTGGCGAACGCCGTGGCCGGCATCGAGCGCAGGATCCTGGAGCGGCCCCGCCTGCGCTACCAGGTGGAGGCGCTTTCCTCCCGCCTGGACGCCCGGCGCCGGGCTGCGGGCGCCCCCACCGCTCAGAGCTCGAGCGCGAACATCTCCCGGTAGTGGCGGTACCACTCGCTCTGGAAGCGCTCCTCCGGGTCGAAGCGGCGCTTGGCGCGCAGAAACGCCACGAAGCGTGGGTGGCAGACGCGGACCTGCTCGCGCGTGGCCCAGCGGTGGTAGGTGAGGAAGTAGCTGCCCTCGTGCTCGATGGCGCGATCGATCAGGCGACGGAACACACGGGTGCTACGGGCCAGGCCGGACTTCGTGTGCGGCGTGTGGAGGTTCACGATGACGCAGGCCCAGGGTTCGCGCGCCCAGGGCAGGAAGCTGGTCTCGTCCCGCTCGATCAGCCGGATCGTGCCGTAGACGATCTCGGTCCTCTCGGCGAGGAAATCGCGGCGCGTCGCCGCCAGGAACGAAGCCAGCGCATCGCGGGGCACGTAGAGCTCGCCGATCATCTCGCTGCCGGGCGCCGGCGCCCGCAGCACGGCGTCGAGCTCGCGGTGATAGCCGTCCAGGTAGGTACTGAGCTGGTGCGTGTCGGACCAGTAGATCTGCCCGGAGGTGGCGAGGTAGTGGCGTGCGTAGAGCTGGAAGGCCCGGCGGCGGTCCACGTGGGCCAGGCGCACCAGCTCCTTCCAGTCGTCCTCTTCGAGCCGCAGCAGGTTCGCGGGCATCGGAGTGTCGGCGGGCACGGGCCGGTAGCAGGAGAGCACGCCGCGCGTGAGCAGCTCGCCGGATTCCAGGTCCGTGGCGTACTGGCAGTCGCCGTACAGGAAGCCCTCGCGCAGGCGGCGCTCGAAGGCCGCGGACAGCGCCTCGAGATCGATCACCTCCACCACGCGCTCGAGCTTGCGTCGGGGCGCGAGCCGCAGTGTCACGCTGATGATGACCCCGAACAGGCCGTAGCCGCCGATCGCCAGCGCGAAGAGCTCCGGGTTCTCACGCCGGCTACAGGCGACGTGGCGTCCGGCCCCGTCCACCAGGGTGAGGGCCTCCACGTCCTGGGCCAGGGGGGCCAGGCGCAGGCCGCGTCCATGGGCGTTGGCCGCCAACGATCCGCCCAGGCAGAGGTCGTCCGCGCCGGTCTGCTTCTGGACGATCCCCCAGGAACGGGCGGTCCCGACCTGCTCGCGCAGCAGATACTCGACCAGGGCGGGCCACTGGATGCCCGCCTCCACCTGGACGAGACCCCGCTCCCGGTCGAAGGAGAGCACGCGATCGAGTCCGCGCGTGTCGATCAGCAGCGTCCCGCGTCCGAACTGCTGCCCGCCCATGGCGTGACGGCCGCCGGCGACGCTCACCGCGCGACCCTCGGTGCGGGCGGCGCGCAGCGCAGACTGGAGCGCCTCAAGCGAGGCGGGCCGCTCCACGCGGTGCACCCGCGTGGGATTGAGCCCCGTGTGCACGTCGTTCACCAGCACGCCCGGCTCGGAGGCGCGGGGGCGGGCGCAGGCCGCGGGCCCCAGGGCCGCGGCGAGGCAGGCGGCGCCCCGCAGCAGCTCGCGCCGGCTCAGCACGCGCGGTGGGATCGGTCGGCGCTGCGCCCGATCAGCGCCCTGGCACACAAGAAGAGCAGGAGGAGCCCTACGGCCTGGATCAGGTGGTAGAGGGCGTTGTGGTTGAAGAATCGCGGGTGGATTCCGATGTGCGCGCGTTGGACCGCCGAGGCCACGAACGTGAGGCCCAGGCCGGCCAGGCCGAGGCCCGCGGCGCGGTCCCGGCGCCGGAGCCAGCGGAGGCCCAGGACCCCGAACAGGAACACCGCGGCGGGCAGGTAGAAGGCGATCACCAGCCCGAAGTCCTGTCGTCCGCCGAGCACCAGGGCGGCATAGGCCAGAAAGGCCACCCCCAGCGCCACGCCGGCTCCCCGCGCCGGGAGCGCGGGGAACTGCAGACGCAGACCTGCCGCCCAGGCGGCGATCGCGGCCACCCCGAGCGCGAGCAGCGTGGCGGGCCAGAGCAGGCGCTGGCCCATCGAGGCGGGATCCAGGAAGAAGCCGTGCACGGTCCCCCCGGCCAGGGCCCCTGCGCCGATGGCCGCGAAGAAGAGCGCGAACCAGGTGCGCAGGGCTCCGGGACGGCCCTGGCGCAGCAGCAGCGCTACGAAGACCGCGCACTCCAGCGTGATCGCGTAGTCGGTGAGGGTGACGTCGGGCTCGGTCACGCGACGCTTCCCGACCCCTGGCGATGGATGCTCAGCCGGCCGCGCTGGCGCGCCGCGCGTCCGCCCGCGCCTGGCTCCAGCGCGTGGGGCCCGAGAGACGCTCGCGCCGGTCCGGCTCGAGCGAAGGCGGATCCTGCGCCGGGTCCTCGAAGGTGCGCCGGATCGCGTAGCCGGTGCTGCGCTCGGCGGGGACGCGGCCCATCTCCCGGATCAGGCGCCGGATGTCCTCGGCGGGGAGGTTCTCGCCGAAGTCCGCACCCGACTCGCGGCTGATGGACTCCTCCATCAGCGTGCCCCCGAAGTCGTTGGCGCCGGCCAGGAGCCCCATCTGCGCCAGCTTCGGACCCATCTTGACCCAGGAGACCTGCACGTTGCGGATCCCCGGGCGCAGGAAGAGCCGCGTGACGGCCAGCAGCCGCAGGTCCTCGGGCGCCGAGGAGCCGGGACGCGCGCCGAGCTCCTGGAACAACCGGTTCATGGAGTGGATGAAGCCGAGCGGCACGAACTCCGTGAAGCCGCCGGTCTCCCGCTGGATGTCGCGGATCAGGGTCAGGTGGTTCGCGACGTGCTCCACCTCCTCCACGTGGCCATACATCACGGTCGCCGTGGAGCGCAGACCCACCGCGTGCGCCGTCTTCACGATCTCCACCCAGCGATCGCGCATGAGCTTGCGCGGAGCGATCACGCGCCGGATCTCGTCGTCGAGGATCTCGGCCGCGGTGCCGGGGATGGTGCCGAGGCCGGCCTCCTTGAGCCAGAGCAGGTACTCGCGCAGCGGCATGCCGCTCTTCGTGTGCCCCCAGTCGATCTCCTCGGGCGAGAAGGCGTGGATGTGCAGCTGGGGAAGCGCGCGCTTCAGGGAGCGCAGGATCTCGTGGTAGTGGGTGTGGTCCTTGTTGGGGTGGATGCCGCCCTGGATGCAGACCTCGGTGGCGCCCCGGGCGACGGCGTCCCGCGCCTTCTCCACCAGCACCTCCATGGGGTGGTCATAGGCATCCGGATCGTCTTTGTGTCGCGAGAAGCCGCAGTAGCTGCACCCCACGTAGCAGACGTTCGTGAAGTTGGCGTTGCGGTTCACGACGTAGGTGACGACCTCGCCGTTGTCCTCCGCCCGGGCCACGTCCGCGGCGCGCATCAGCGCGTGGAGGTCGGCGCCCTCGGCGCGAAGCAGGCGCACGGCTTCCTCCGTCGCGAGCTCGCGGCCCTCCAGGGCGCGCTCGAGGCTGCGCGCCACCTCCGGAGCGATCCCGCCGAGCAGACGCTCGAGACTCATGCCGCCTCCTCCTCCCCGAGCTGGCGCGAACGGGCCCAGCCCTCGGCGTCGGCCCGCGCCAGCAGCCGCCGGAGCATGTCCGGATCGAACAGCTCCGGCCGGCGCAGATGCTCGGGATAGACCGGCAGCCGCTCGCACAGCCGCTGTCCCGCGGCCTCGGTGCGCCGTCGCAGCTCGACGAGCGCGGGCCAGGGCGACTCCGGATTGATGTAGTCGATGGTGAGCGGCGAGACCCCGCCCCAGTCGTTCACGCCGGCGTGGAGCAGCCGCTCCAGCAGATCGCTCGCCAGGTTGGGCGGCGCCTGGACGTTCATCTGCGGGCCGAGCACCAGGCGCGCCATGGCCACCCAGACCACCACGTCGTGGTCGTCCGGGGAGGCCTCCCCCGCCATGCGGGTGTCCGGCTTGGGATGGAAGGGCTGGACGATCACCTCCTGCACGTGTCCGTAGCGATCGGCGAGCCCCCGGATGGCGAGGAGCGTGTCGAGCCGCTCGGCGTCGTTCTCGCCGATTCCGAGCAGCATGCCGCTGGTGAACGGAATGCCGAGCTCGCCGGCCTCCCGATGCATGCGCAGGCGCAGCTCCGGCTCCTTGTCCGGCGCCCAGAAGTGCGCCATGCCGCGGCCGCGCAGGCGGCGGCTCGTGGTCTCGAGCATCAGCCCCATGGAGGCGTTCCACGGCCGCAGCCGTGCCATCTGCTCGGCGCTGAGGATCCCGGCATTGGTATGGGGAAACAGGCCGCCCTCGACGCCGACTCGACACGCCTCCACCAGATGGTCCGCCGTGCTCTCCCAGCCGCGCGCCTGCAGCCAGGCGCGATGCGTGCGGTACGCCACCTCGGGCTTGTCGCCCAGGCAGAAGAGCGCCTCGGTGCAGCCCGCTCCCAGGCCCGCCCGCACCGCCTCCGCCACCTCGGCGAGCTCCCAGCTCTTGGCGGCCGGATCGTCCGGCGTCTTCGCGAAGGTGCAGTAGCTGCAGCGATCCCGACACAGGTTGGTGAGCGGGATGAAGACGTTGCGCGAGACGCTGACGACGTCGCCCTTGCCCCGCCGCTTGCTCTCGGCCGCGCCCTCACACACCACCTCGCGCACCCGGTCGTCGCGGAGCCCGGCCACCAGGCGCCGCGCCTCGGTGGGCTCCAGCCGGCCGGCGTCCACGGCGTCGCGGACGATGTGCTCCGCATCGGCGTGCCCGGGAGAGCTCGTGGGGAGGGTCAAGCCGAATCCTTCCGCTCGGCGCGAGGTGACGGGCAGGGTACCACGCGTCGGCTCAGCCGGCGTCCTCCACGCCCACCCAGCCCCGGAGCGTCGGTGCGTCGGTCTCGTGCAGGAAGTCGCCCGCCGGAACGCCCTCGGCCTTGCGATCGCGCACGGCGCGCAGCAGACCCAGCAGGGCGGGAACCATCCTCTCCTCCGGGAGACGCGCGTAGAGCACCCGGGCGATGCGCGTGCCGTGCCGCGAGCCCCCGACCAGGATCACGTGATCGTTCTTGCCGTAGCCGTAGATCCCGATCTCGGCCGTGGGCGGTCGTGCACAGTTGTTCGGGCACCCCGTCATGCGGATCTCCACGTCCACGTCGCCGAGGCCCGCCTCGTCGATGGCGTCCACCCAGGCGGGGAGGATGCGCTCCGCCTCGGTCATGGCGAGGCCGCAGGTGGGCTTGGCGGGGCACGCCATGGCGAGGGTCCGCACCCGCGAGAGCGACTCCGGACGCGGCACGCCGTGCGCATCCAGGATGCGCAGCAGCGCGTCGCGATCGGACACCCCGCACAGGATCAGATCCTGGTGCGGCGTCAGGCGCACGCGGAGCCCCAGCTCGTCCACGGCGGCACGGATGCCCTTGCGCAGCTCCGGCGTGATGCGGCCGTTCTCGATCGAGACGCCATACCAGCCCCCGCCGCCCGGCAGCTCGTGCCAGCCCAGGTGCAGCGCCACCGGCGCCAGGGGCTGCGGCTCCGCCGCCTCCAGCGCGAGGCCGAAGCGCTCGCGCAGCGCGGCGTTGACCGTCTCCAGGCCCAGGCGTCGCAGCGTGTACTTCCAGCGCGCCTGCTTGCGGTCGCGGCGCTCGCCGTGCTCCTTCTGGAGGATCGCGATGGCCTTCACCGCTTCGACGGCCTGGTCACGGCGGATGCGGCCATGATGCATGCCCAGCAGCGCCGCGGTCTGGGGGTTGTTGTGGGTGAGGCCCATCCCGCCCCCGGACCACAGGTCCCAGAGGCTCCCGTCGCAGCTCCCGTTGGTGCGCACCGGGACCAGGCCCACGTCCTGCGTCAGCACGTCGATGGAGTTGTCGTCGGCGTGGGCGATGCCGACCTTGAACTTGCGCGGCATGTACTGGGGCCCGTAGAAGGGCTCCTCCGGGTTCACGGGCGCGACGGTCGCGCCCTCTTCGTCGGCGAGGAAGATCTGGTAGTAGGCGCTGGTCCGCGGCGCGAGCGCGTCGGCGATGGCTTGGGCCAGCTCGCGGCCACGCGGATCGGACTGCGGGTCGAGGCCGTCGAGAGGCGACGTCATGGTGTTGCGGTTCACGTCGCCGCAGGCGCCGAGCGTGGCCTCCTTCCGGTAGTCGCGGTTCAGGTGCCGAACCAGGGGTGCCAGCTTCGGGCCGTGCACGTGGTGGTACTGGATGCCCTGGCGCGAGGTGATGCGCAGCGTTCCGTCGGCGTAGCGCTCGGCGGCGTCGTCGAGGGCGGCCCACTGGGTGGCGCCGAGCTCGCCTCCCGCCGGGCACTTGATGCGAACCATGAAGATGTGGTCGCCGGTCTTGCGGCCACGTTCGCCGCGCTCCTGCTGCTTGTAGATCCCGAAGAACTTGGAGAGCTCCTTGGCGACATTGCCGATGGTGGGCACCTCGCCCCGGGTGACGCGTTCCAGCTCCTCGCGGAAGGCGTGCCGCTCGCCCTTGTCCGAGACGTAGAAGAGCCCCTGGCTCTCCAGCTTGATGCGCTCGTTCTTCGACATCTCCGAGAGCTCGGAGTCGGCGAGCGAGACGACGGGCGTGTCGGATTTCGGGGGGGTCACGGGAGCCGTCCTCGAGGGCGTCGCAATCGAGAAAAACAGCGTAGCCGAGCCAAGATTCGCGCTCCAATTTCCGGGCGTGGAGCCGTACTTCTAGGGCGCCGCCAGCTCGCGCTGCCGGTGCCTCCGCCGGGAGGGATAGGGGCGGGGCTCTCCCGGCGGCTGGTTCTTCCAGCGTCGGTGGATCCAGGCCCACTGCTCGGGCGCCGCCCGGATGGCCTCCTCCACCGCCTCGTTCATGCGCCGCACGTTCTCCTGGACCGCCGCCTCCCGGTCGCTGCCCGCCGGCACGAGTTCCAGGGCCGGAGCCATGCGGATCACGTGGCGCGGACCGGGCCCCTCGTGGAACAGGAACACCGGCACCACGGGCGCCCCGGTGCGCATGGCGATGCGGGCGGGCCCGTCGCGGGTGC
>JBFGJV010000164.1:0-7145 GCA_041577015.1 Myxococcota bacterium | reverse complement strand
CTCTTCGGCGTGAAGATCACCAGCGGGAGGCGGTGGTTGCGGCGCATCTGCCGCCGCAGCAGGTGGAAGTACTGGGCCGGGGTGGTGCAGTTGGCCACCTGCATGTGGTCCTCGGCGCAGAGGGTGAGGAAGCGTTCCACCCGGGCGCTCGAGTGCTCCGGTCCCTGCCCCTCGAAGCCGTGGGGCAGCAGCATGACCAGGCCGCTCATGCGCCCCCACTTCTCGTGGGCCGACGAGATGAACTGATCGATGATGACCTGGGCGCCGTTCACGAAGTCGCCGAACTGGGCCTCCCAGATCGTGAGGGTCATCGGGTCCGCCAGGCTGTAGCCGTACTCGAAGCCGAGCACCGCCGCCTCCGAGAGCAGGCTGTCGTAGACCTCGAAGCGTCCCTGGTTCTTGGAGAGGTGGGCGAGCGGCGCGTACTCCTGCTCGCTCTTCTGGTCCACCAGGACGGCGTGCCGGTGGCTGAAGGTTCCGCGCGAGCTGTCCTGCCCGGAGAGACGCACCGCGTAGCCCTCCATCAGCAGCGAGCCGAAGGCCAGCGCCTCGCCCAGCGCCCAGTCCACGGCGCCGTTCTCGGCCACCACCTTGCGGCGCCGCTCCAGGAAGGGAGCCAGCTTGGCGTGCACGTCGAAGCCCACCGGCAGCTCCGCCAGGCGCTCCGCGATCTGGTTCAGCCGCTCCACGGTCACGGCCGTGTCGGGCTCGGTCGCCGGCAACGTGCGCGAGAAGCCCGTCCATGGGCCGCGCGGCTCGAAGGGCTCGTCCGGCGCCGGCGGGCTGGTCTTGATGACCTGGAGCGCCTGCTGGAGCTGGTCGCTCAGGTCCTCCTCGATGCGCCGGGCGTCCTCCTCGCGGAGCAGGCCGAGGTTCATGAGCTTGGCGGTGTAGAGGCGCCGCACCGGCGGGCGCTCGCGGATCTTCTGGTACAGGAGCGGCTGGGTGAAGCTCGGCTCGTCGCCCTCGTTGTGCCCGTGACGGCGGTAGCAGACGAGGTCGATCACCACGTCGTCGCCGAAGCGCTCCCGGTAGGCGAACGCGAGGCGGGCACAGTGGACCACCGCCTCCGGGTCGTCGCCGTTCACGTGGAAGATCGGCACCTGGATCATCTTCGCGACGTCGGTGCAGTACAGCGTCGAGCGTGCTTCCGAGGGCGTCGTGGTGAAGCCGATCTGGTTGTTCACCACCACGTGGATGGTGCCGCCGGTGGAGTAGCCCACCAGGCCCGAGAGGTTCAGCGTCTCGGCCACGATGCCCTGGCCGGCGAAGGCCGCATCGCCGTGGATCAGCAGCGGGCAGACCGAGCGTCCGCGTACGTCGCCGACGTTCACCTGCTTGGCCCGACAGCGTCCTTCCACCACCGGGTCCACTGCTTCCAGGTGCGAGGGGTTGGCGGTGAGCGAGAGATGCACGCGGTCGCCGGAGGCGGTGCGCCGGTCGCTGGAGAAGCCCTTGTGGTACTTGACGTCGCCCGAGCCGAAGGGCGCGTCGGGCAGCTCGATGTCCTCGAACTCTCCAAAGATGGATTCGAGCGACTTGCCCAGGATGTTCGAGAGCACGTTGAGGCGTCCGCGGTGCGCCATGCCGATCACGAACTCGCGCACGCCGAACTCGGGCGCGCTCTCCACCACGGTGTCCAGCAGGGGGATCAGCGCCTCGGCGCCCTCGAGCGAGAAGCGCTTCTGGCCCAGGAACTTGGTGTGGAGGAAGCGCTCGAAGAGCTCCGCGGCCGAGAGCCGCTCGAGCACGCGCAGGCGCTCCTCGGGGCCGAGGCCCGGCTCGTTCTGGGTCTCCTCCATGCGCTTCTGCAGCCAGACCTTGCGGCCGGGATCCTGGATGTGGGTGAACTCGACGCCGACCGTGCCGCAGTAGGTGGCGCGCAGCCGATCGAGGATCTCGCGCAGCGTCTGGACCGGGCCGCCCGGCAGGTCGCCCGCGATGCAGGGTACGTCCAGATCATGGGTGCCGAAGCCGTAGTGGGCGGGATCCAGCTCCGGAAAGTAGGAGGTGCGGCCGCCCAGCGGGTCGAAGTCCGCGATGCGATGACCACGCGCGCGGTAGGAGTGGATCAGGCGCAGGACGCGGGCGTGCTTCTCCGCGTCGCGTCGGTCCAGGAACCCGGTGGGAGGCGCCTCGGCCGCGGGGCCGGCCGACGGCCCGGCCTCGAACCAGTCCCGCCAGCCCGCATCCACGGAGGTCGGATCGACCTCGTAGTGCTGCCGGATCTCCTCGACGACGCCGGCGTTGATGCCGAAGTCCGCCAGCTCCTGGGCCGGAGCGGCGTCTCGGCCGGAATCGGCGTCGGAGGTGGGGGGGTCCGGGGAAACGGAGGCCGACTCTGGCCGTCCCTCTTTCTCCATCGGAAGCTCGGCTCCTCGATCGAGCCCTGCCGGGGAGGAGGCTCGCTCTCGTGACGATGTGTACTACACGCTCATCGGTCGTTCCACGCCGCCCGTTGAGAGCGACGCGTCCCATCCCGATGCGACGTGTGGAGCCCGGCCATGGTTCACCCCAAAGGGCGCCCGGGCGCCGTGCTAGCCTGCGGCTCCGCGCGATCCGCAGCGCGTGCGGCTCTCGCGCCTCGGGAGCGGGCTCGACCATGGACCCGATCGCCTTCCTCGTGATCGCCCTCCTGATCGGGCTCCTCGCCGGCGGCCTGGGTGGCCTGCTCGGGGTCGGGGGCGGCGTGGTGATGGTGCCGGCCTTCCTGCGGCTGCTCGGGATGTCGGCCCGGGAGGCGGTGGGAACCTCCATGGCGGTGATCCTGTTCACCGCGCTGGTGGCCTCCGGACGCCACTACCAGCTGGGGAACGTCAACACCCGGGTCGTGCTGGTGGTGGCCGGCGCCGCGATGGTGGGCGGCTGGCTCGGGGCCAGCCTGACGGCGCGCGTGCCCGACCGGACCCTGCGCGTGCTCTTCGCCCTGTTCCTGATCGCGGTGGCGATCCAGATGCTGCTGCGGGCCTGGCGGGAGCCCTGATCCCCTGGGGGGCGACCCTTCTCGTCGTCCCCCGAAAGGCAACCAAGGCAAGGAACGTCCCCTAAAGCGCCCGGATCGCCTCCGCCATGAGCTCCGGGCGCTCCATGGGGATCAGGTGGCCCGCGTCCAGCTCCACCAGCTCGCCGCGCGGCAGCGCCGCGACCAGCTTCCGGAACGCCTCCAGGGGGAAATCCCCGTGGCGGGCCCAGAGCACCCGGGTCGGGGCGCGCACCTTCCGGGCCAGGCCGAGCACGTCGATGCCGCCGCTTCGCTCGAAGATCGTGGCCTCCACCTCCGGCGGACAGTGCAGGGCAACCCGTCCGTCCGGCAGCTCGCGCAGCCCCCAGGCGGCATAGGCATCCAGGGCGCGCGGATCCCAGTCGGCGAAGAAGCGACGCCTCGCCCAGCTCGCGCGCGCCTCCTCGCGGCTCGCGAACTCGGCGCGTCGCCGGCGCGCGGTCGCCCCGAGACTTCGCACGCGGCGCGTGCGTTCGGGGCTCGGGAGGGCGTCCGGGGGAGGCGGCAGCACGGGGTCCACCAGCAGCAGGGCGTCGAAGGGGGCCCCGTGCGACGCCGCGGCGCCGAGCGTGGCCGTACCCCCGAAGGAGTGGCCCACGGCGAGCGCCACGCGCCCGTCCGGGTGCTCCGCGGCCAGCCGCTCCGCCACCTCGCCGAGATCGCTCGCGAAGCAGTCCCAGCGGTAGGCCTCGGCACCCGAGGGCTTGTCGGACTCGCCGTGGCCGCGTGCGTCGAGGGCGATCACGCGGTGGCCTTCGCCGAGCGCCCGGGCGACGGGCTCCCACACCCCGGCGCAGAAGCCGTTGGCGTGGTGCAGCAGGACGAGCGGTCCCGACCCGCCCCAGTCGAGGAGGGCGAGCTCGAGCCCCGGGCCGGCGAGGCGAACGCGACGCCGGCGCGGGGGTACGGACATCGAGCCGACCGCCTGCTCAGCGCAGCGCGGCGAGCGAGCCTCCGACCACCCGCGGCTCGCCCGCGACGTCCGCGACGCGAGCCAGGAGCGTGCCGTCGGGCGCCAGCGCCGCCACGGAGCCGCCATCGTGCACGAGCACGAAGCGCTGCTGGGACCCGTCGGGGGCGACCACGGAGACCCGGATCGAGCGGTCGGCCCGGAGCGTCATCGTGGCGGTCGCCCCGTCCGGCATCGCCACGACGCGCGTCTGGGCCGCGGCGCGCGGCTGCACCGGATTCTCGCCGGTCCAGAACTCGATGGAGTTCGCGATCAACGCGTCGATCCAGCTCGCCAGCCCGTAGACCGGCACGATGGTCAGCACCAGGAAGACCAGCCACTGCGTCCACTTGTCCTGGCTGACGTCCTTGTTGAAGTCGTACACGTTGCGCACCAGCTGGAAGCGACCGAAGCAGCCCACCGTGGCCAGCGGTAGGAACGCTACCAGCGCCCCCGCGGCCGCGAACCTTCGCCACGAACTCGAAGCCATTGTGGTTCCCCCCTGTGAAGAGTGCGCCGCAGTCTAACACGGCGGCAGCGCACGACCGGCGCCCGATGCGGTGGCGTGGTTCACTGGGGCCGATGCCGCGAACCCTGTCCGCACCTGCCGGGGAGGATCCCCTCCAGCCCTACCTCACCGGTCCGCTGCGGGGGGAGTTCGACGCCTGGCTCGATGCGACGGTGGGCCGCTGGGTGCCGCCGCTCGTGTTCCGCGAGGTGCGCAAGGGCGTCCAGGCGCTGTCCGCGCTCTACGTGGAGGGACGCTCGCGGGGCGCCCTGTCCGTCCGCGCTCGGGCCGGGCAGGGAAAGCGCGCGGCGCTCGAGACCTACTACGCGCCGCTGCACTTCCTGACCGTGCACCACGCGCTCGCCCGCCTGGGTCCGCACCGGCTGGGATCCGTGCGCCGCGTGCACGACCTGGGTTGCGGCAGCGGCGCCGCGGGGGCGGCCGTGGCCCGCACCCTGGAGCCACGCCCGGAGCTTCTGGCGCTCGATCGCTCGGGCTCGGCGCTCGCCGAGGCGCGCCGCACCTTCGCGGCCTTCGGCGTTCCTGCACGCACCCGGCGCGGCGCGCTGCCCCGCGCGCTGCCCCGCGTGCGCCGGGACGACTGCCTGCTGCTGGCCTGGACGGTGAACGAGCTGGACGCGGACGAGGCCCGCGACGCTCTCCTGGCGGGGCTCGGCGAGCGCCTGGCTGCGGGCGCACGGCTGCTGGTCTTCGAGCCCCTCGCGGGCTCCGCCAGCCCGTGGTGGGACGCGTGGGCGCGCGCCCTCGCGCCGCGGGGCGTCGCGTCCCTCCAGGTGAAGATGCGGGTGGCACTCCCCGAGTGGGTGACCCGCCTGGACCGGGCGGCCGGCCTGGATCACCGGGTGCTCGGGGCACGGCTCCTGGCGGGCCCGTTCACGACGGAGAGCGCGCCCTGAGCGAGCCGCGCGTCTCGGTCCTGCTCCCGGTGCGCGACGCCGAGGCCACGCTCCCCGCCACGCTCGCGAGCGTGCGCCGCCAGACCGAGACGCGCTTCGAGTGCTGGATCGTGGACGATGGCTCCCGGGACGGGACGCCCGCTCTCGTCCGCGCCGCGGTCGCACGGGACGAGCGCTTCCGCGTGCTGACGCGCCCCGCGCAGGGCCTGGTCACGGCGCTGAACGAGGGCCTGGCCCGCTGCCGCGCGCCGCTGGTGGCGCGCATGGATGCCGACGACCTGATGCACTCCCGGCGTCTCGAGCTCCAGCGTCTCGCCCTCGAGCGTGAGCCGGGGCTCGCGGGCGTGGGCTGTCACGTGCGGATCTTTCCGCGCCGAGGGCTACGGGCGGGGCTTCGCGACTACGAGGCGTGGCTGCGCACGATCGACTCGCCGCGACGCGTGCGCGAGGAGGCCCTCGTCGAGTGCCCGCTTCCCCATCCCACCTGGATGCTGCGGCGCGAGGTGTTCGCGCGCCTCGGCTACCGCGACCGCGGCTGGCCGGAGGACTACGACCTCCTGCTGCGGATGCTTGAGGCGGGGGAGGAGCTCGGCGTGGTGCCGCGGCGACTGCTGGCCTGGCGCGAGCACCCGGGGCGCCTGTGGCGAAACGACGCGGCCTACGCGCAGGAGCGCTTCCTGGCCTGCAAGGCGGAGCATCTGGCGCGCGGCTTCCTGGCGGGATGCGAGCGCTACGGGCTCTGGGGCTACGGCGAGACCGGAAAGGCGCTGCGCCGCGCGCTGGAGCAGCACGGCAAGCGACCCGGACACATCGTGGAGCTGCATCCGGGGCGGCTCGGCGAGACCATCCACGGCGCGCCCGTGGTGCGTCCGGAGGCGCTCCCGGCCCAGCCGCGCCTCCCCCTCGTGGTCTCGGTGGCCGGCGCCGTCGCCCGGACCGAGATCCGGGCCACCCTGGCGCGCCTGGGCTGGCGCGAGCTCGTCGACTACGTGTGCGCCGCGTGAGTCAGGGCGCGGACGCCTCGCGCCGCTCGCGCTCCAGGCGCAGCGTGTGCAGGTCCCGCCACACCAGCTCCGCGGAGAGGAAGCCCGCGCTGTAGACGTTCCGCACCGACCGCCGGTCGTCCACCAGGAACACCTTCAGCACGTGGCGCAGGATTCCCGTGTCGTGCCCCGCGGCGTCCACCAGGGCGAGCACGTCCTGGCCGTAGTCGTCCAGCACGGGTCGAAGTTCCTCGCTGCTCGCTGCCGTGAGGAAGCTCCAGTCGCCCCGAGGCGCCAGGCCACGGCGCAGGACGCCCATGCGCTCCGGCGTGTCCCGCGCCGGGTCGAAGCTCACGGTGACGAGCCGCACGTCCGCCAGCCGTGGATCGGCGGCCACGCGCCGATCGAGCTCCTGGAGCACGGCCAGCGTGCGCGGACACACGTGCGGGCAGTGGGTGTAGACGAAGGAGACCACCGCCAGCCCGCCCGGCGCGAGGCCCGGCACCACCGCGCGGCTCCCGTCGGTCGCCAGCAGGCGGTGCTCGGCCACGGCGTCGATCGGCGGAAGCTCGTAGCTCCCGGGCTCGGGAAGCGGCGGCGCCGCGGCGGACGCCAGGGCCAGCCCGGCCCCGGCCGCGAGCGCCGCGGCGCCGCCTCTCACCGGCCGCCCCCGACGCCCGGCCCGTGCGAGGCCACCTTCCCCCGGTAGAAGTTCTCGGCGCCGAAGCGCATGATGTGCGGGCGGCCCAGCTCGGCGGCCAGGAAGTCGATCTCGAAGGCCGGCGTG
>JBFGJV010000163.1:0-7164 GCA_041577015.1 Myxococcota bacterium | reverse complement strand
GGCCGTCGCCGTAGCCCACCGGGAGGGTCGCCACGAGGGACGGCTGCGTCGTGGTGAAGCTGTGGCCATAGCTCAGGCCGGTCCCGGCCGGCACCTCCTTCAGGAAGGTGATCCGCGTCTTCCATTCCAGCACGGGACGCAACTCGCGCACCCGGGGATTCCCGAGCGTCGCCGAGGGGGCCAGGCCGTAGATCGCGATCCCGGGCCGCACCGCGTCGAAGTGCGAGGTGGGTAGATCCAGGATCGCCGCGCTGTTGGCCAGATGCCGCACCGCGATGCCGCACTGGCGCGTCGCCTCCGCCACGCGACCGAAACGCTCGATCTGTCGCAGCGAGTAGGACTTGTCCGCCTCGTCGGCGCGCGGGAAGTGGCTCATCAGCCCCTGGAGACGCAGGCCCGGGAGCGCGCGGCAGCGCTCCACGAAGTCGAGCACCCGCTCGGGCGGGACGCCGATGCGCCCCATGCCGGTGTCCACCTTGACGTGCACGGCGACCGTTCGCCCGGCGCGCCCGGCCGCCTGGGAGAGTGCCTCCGCCATCTCGGCGGTGCAGACCACGGGCTCGAGGCCTGGCGTCGCCAGGAGCTCGGCCTGCTCGGGCAGCGCCGCCGACAGCACGACGAAGGTCGCCGCGACGCCTGCCTCGCGCAGCTCGAGCGCCTCCTCCGCGTGCGCCACGCACAAGGTGTCGTACCCGAGCCGCACCAGGTGCCGGGCGACGAGCGCGAGCCCGTGCCCGTACGCGTTCGCCTTGATCGCCGGCCAGAGCGGACGCCCGCCCACCTGCTCCTGGAGCAGGCGCAGGTTGTGCGTCAGCCGATCCAGGTGCACCAGGGCCCGGGTCGGGTGGCGGGCGCCGGAAGCCGAGGCCGTGCTCACGCGGCGCCCCTCTCGCCCCGGAAGCGCTTCTCCACGTACTCGGAATCCATGGCGGCGAGCAGCGCTCCGTAGCCGAGGCCGAAGGCGAGCTCGTCTCCCACGCGCACCTCTCCGCCCGCTTCGGTCACGTCCACGATCAGGTAGTCGCTCGAGGCACCCAGGACGGAGAGACGTTCGTCCAGGGGCCGGAGCCCCGCCACGTCCACGTCCTCGCGGCCGACGTTGAGCAGCGCGCGCTGGACGGCGCCGCGCTCCTCGAAGGCGCGCCGGCGACCGAAGGCGTCCACGCTGCGCTCTCCGATGGGAACCGACGGCTTCTCCTTGCGCTCGATCACCTCCGCGTGCAGCAGGAAGGCATCCTGGAAGGTGCCGGGCCAGGGCTCGTGGCGGATCGTCTCCCGGCCCAGCAGGATGGCCTCTCCGATGCGGGCGTGGTTGATGCGGCGCGGCATGCCTCCCGCGGCGATCAGGGGCAGCGCGCTGGAGTTGCCGCCCGAGAGCCAGGGAAGCTCGATGCCGAAGCTCTGCTCCACCCGCTCCGCGCAGGCCACCAGCCGCTCCATGTTGTGCTCGGTGGGGATCACCCCCCCGTAGCAGGTGAGGTTCGCGCCGAGCCCCACCAGCCGGACCCCCGGGAGCCCGAGCAACTCGCGGACGAAGGGAATCAGGTCGTCGGGCCAGACCCCCTCGCGAAGGTCGCCGAGGTCGACCATCACCAGCACGGGATGGACGCTTCCCAGCCGGCAGGCCGCCTCCGAGAGCCCCGCGAGGACCGCGAGCTCCGAGTTGAGGCTCAGGTCCACGCGTTCCACCACCTCGTTCACGCTGGAGAGCGGAGGAATCCGCAAGAGCATCAGGGGAGCGTCGATGCCGGCGGCGCGCAGGCGCACGACGTTCTCCATCCGCGACTCGCCGAGCGACGACACGCCTCCCCGCAGCATGGCCCGGGCCACCTCGGGCGAGCCGCAGGTGCCCTTGGTCACCCCGGTGACGCCGATCCCGTGCTCCGCGCAGAGTCGCACCACGGTGCGAGCGTTGTGCTCGATCTTGCCCAGGTCGATCGTGACGTAGGGGCGTCCCAACTCAGGAGCCTTCCGCCTCTCGCATCCTGCGCACCACGAAGCTGGCCACGTCCTGCCCGGTGGCGCCGCGCCCGAAGCCGGCGTCGAGGCCGCAGGCCCGGGCGAGCGCGTCCGTCACCTGCGTCCCGCCCCCGATCAGGAGCAGCGCGTCCCGCACCCCGCGCTCCACCGCGAGCTGGTGGAGCCTCTCCATGTTGCGCCGATGCACGTCGTGGTGCGTCACGATCGTCGAGATCAGGACCACGCGCGCCTGCCGCTGCGCCGCGGCCTCGAGCAGCCGCTCCAGGGAGACCGACGTGCCCAGGTAGTGACAGCGGAATCCGTAGCGTTCGATCCCGCCGTGCTTCAGGTCCAGGATCTCCTGGAGCCCCACCGAGTGCTCGTCCTCGCCCACCGTGGCCGCCACCACGTGCAGGTTCCGGGGCCGGACGAAGGCCTCGATCTCTGCGTGGGAGAGCCGCTCCGGCCGCTCCGGAACCACCAGCTCGGCGGTGCGGACCGCCTCGTCGAGCCGGCCCTTGACCTCGAACACGCTCCCCTCGGCGGGGTGCATGACCCGCGCGTGGATCACCTCGGGGTCGCGAAGGTTCATGCGCCGGGCCAGCTCGAGCGCCGCGGCCCGGGCCTGCGCCGGCCGCTCCGGCACGAAGAGCGTCACGCACACGATCCCGTCGCCCGCTTTCTCGACCTCGGCACGGAGCCGGCCCTGCTCTCTCTCGGCGAGCACCGGCTCGAGACGCCGTGCGACGTTGTCCTCCGCGTCCAGCTCGTCCACGTACCGGATCTTCGAGGCATCGCAGAGCGTGCAGCCTCCGAAGGAATCACAGGGCTTGGCGTCCCCCCCGGCGTAGGCGTTCGAGCCGAAGTGGCTGCACACCGGCGCGCCGTAGTCGGGCTCGCGGCGCCGCGTGGTGCCGGCGCCCACGCCCGCCTCCGGGTCCCGCGCGATGCCGTCTCCTCGTCGCTCCGGGAAGTAGCCCGAGTCCACGAACTGGCCGGCGGCCACCGCAGCGTAGTAGCCGCCCATCTCGAGCATCTCCTCCAGGAACAGCACGGCGCGCTCCTTGATCTCGCGCGCCTGCTCGCGCAGCGGACCCTCCTCGCGGAGCGCGACCATCTCCATCATGCCGTCCAGGCCCATCAGCGTCTGCCGCGCCGTCTCGACGCCCGCCACGTTGTTGTAGTGCCACGGCACGTTGCGCCCCTCGTCCGGCGTGATCGTGCTCTGGATGTCGGCGGACGTGAGGCGCGAGACGAGCGTGTCCAGCACGTGGGTCACCGTCGCCTCCCGCGTGTCGGATTCGATGTAGCGCGTGTTCTGCTGGGCGCGGAAGCGATGACCGCGGAAGAGCTCGCGCAGCGCCACCGCGTAGGGAAGGTCGAGGCGCAGCTTCGGAGCCGGGGGGGCGGTGGGAGGCACGGTGGAGAGCGCGATGCGCTCGGGAGGCATGCCCACGGCGCGGGAGAACGCCGTGTTGATGGCGTGCTGGACCAGGAGCTCCGGCGTGACCTTCCAGGCCTGCTTCGCGGTGGCGTTGGCGTTGTGCGCGCCGTCGATCTGGAGCAGACCCGCGTCGGCCATGACCCGCTTGGCCTCGGCCGCGTCCACGAAGGAGCGATGCACGTTGATGCCGCGATAGAGCGTGTTGTACTGCGGGTCCTGGTGGGCGCCGTTCACGCCCTCCTCGGCGAAGAGCACCGCCATCTCCGGACCCGCCAGACCGGAGACGTAGGAGTGGAAGTTGATGGGCCGGCCCACCTCGTCCTCGATGGCATCGAGGGCCTTGCGCGTGGCGCGCAGCTGCTTGCGCGTGATGGGGATGCCGCCCACGCCCTCCGGCGTGCCCTCGATCAGCCCGTCGAAGTGGGACTGCCCGGTGGTGCGGATCACCATCAGGTGGTCGGCACCGTGCCAGGCCGCCATGCGCATGCGGCGCAGGTCGTCCTCGAAGCGGCCCGAGGCGATCTCCGTGGTGACCACGACGTCGCACTGGGGGTCGATCCCGCCAAAGGCGTGGGCGGACGGCAGCGGAACCGAGTGCGCGAGCGCCGCGGAGGCGTCCTCCAGCACGAAGGGACCGGCCTCGAGATGCTCCACCCGGCGCCGCCAGCTCCAGCCCCGACGGCGCGGCCGGTAGCGCTCCAGGTCCTTCAGCACCTCGCGGACGTCGAGCTTCTCGTCGGGCGCGAGCTTCACGCCGGGAGCTCGTCCCAGAGGCGGCCGTCCAGCAGCGCGAGGCCCGCCTCGCGAACCGGAAGGCCGCGTCGGCGCGCCAGCTCGAGCACGAGCCGACCCACCCCGCGTCCGAGCAGGTCTCGCTCGTCCAGCCGCGCGACCAGGGTCTTCGCCTCCAGGCTGGAGAAGCCCATCCGCAGCAGGACCGAGCGCTCGATGGCCGGGGTGGTGTGGGTGCGGGCCTCCTCCACGAGGGGCGTCACCAGCCGTTCCACCAGCTCCCAGAAGCGGGCGTGCAGCGCCTCGTCCGAGAGACCGCGCAGTGCGGCGCGCCGGGTCGCGAAGTCATCGGGACGTTCGGCGCACTTCATCGATCACCTCCTGCACGGTGGACGGGTCGAGGCGGGTCTCGGCGGCCAGGAAGGATACGTCGGGCTCCTCGAGGACCGCGCCCTCGGGCACGGCCGCGAGGGCATGACGAAGGTAGGAGCGCCGCAGGTGGTCCAGGTCCACGTCCTCGACCCGAAGCTGGGAAGGATGCTCGGGAATCACGATCGCCTGGCCGGGACGGCTGGTGCGGGGATCGCCACGCCCGATGCGGATCCCCATGCGGCGCGCCAGGTCGAGCTGCGCCAGCGGGTGCTTGCCGGCTCCCGTGTACTCGGTCTCCTGCACCACCAGCGTCGCGTCCCGGTCCATCTCGCGGCCGAGCGCGAAGGCCGCGGCCAGGGAGGTGTTCCCGGCCGGCCCGCGCTCCATCCCCTCCAGCTCCGCGAGCGCCTGGGTGGCGTAGAACACCTCACCCTGCGTGACCGTGACGAAGCGGTCCATGTAGCGCAGCGCCCGGGCGGCGTTGCGCGGCACGTCCGCCCGATCCGGCCAGGTGGTGAAGGGGATCGAGAAGCCGGTGTGCCCGGTCGTGAACGACTTGCGATTGAAGTCGCGATCCGAGGCCATGTGCAGGCCCGAGAGGTCCACGCTCGCCGCCACCACGGTCGATTCCACGGCCCCGGCCTTGGCCAGGCCCCGGGCGGTGCCGGTCAGGTTGCCGCCCCCCGCGTGGGTGACCACGACCACGTCGGGAAACGCCCCGGTGCGCTGCTTCATCTGCTGAGCCAGCTCGTGGCCGAGCGTCTCGATGCCCAGGATCGAGAAGGGCGTGTAGAGCGAGGCGTTGAACCAGCCGGTCTCCTCGAGCACGCGCAGGAACACGTAGAAGAGCTCGGGCCCCACCGAGAGCCGGATCACCTCCGCGCCGTAGGCCTCGCAGGCGCGCGTCTTCTCGGCGATCTCCGGCTGGGCCACGCCGCGGCTGTCGAACGCCTCCTGCACCACGATGCACCCGAGCCCCGCCCGGGCGGCCTGGGAGGCCACGGCGGCGCCGTAGTTTCCGCTCGTGGCCGCGACCACGCCCTGGAAGCCGCGCTGCCTCGCCTCGTGCACCGAGATCGAGGCCCTGCGATCCTTGAAGGAGCCGGAGGGGTTCGCCGCCTCGTCCTTCAGGAAGAGGCGCGCTCCCTTGCCCGGGGCCGCCGTGGCCCGCACCAGCTCGGTCAGGTTCCCGAGCTCCACGAGCGGGGTGTTTCCCACCGCGGTGTGGGCCTGGATGGCCGCGACCGTCTCCACGTCGTAGCCGGTGTCCGCGAGCAGGCGTTCGTAGTCGAAGGCCAGCGTGCCCATCGCATAGCGCTCGTAGTCCAGCCCGATCGACTTGCGGACGATCTCGCCGCGCCGCGCCATCACCTCCGCGTAGGAGGCGCCCTCGCTCATCGCGACCTCCGCTCGCGGAGCAGCGCGCGCAGCTCTCCTCCCACGGCCAGCAGCTCGGGCACCGGGGGACCGAAGCCGTGGACGTAGGCGGGATTCACCTGGGCGAGCGTGCCCCGCAGGCGGCGGCCCGCCGGCGTCACGACCTCGGCCTCCTCGCCGAGCTCGGCATCCCGGACGAGGAAGCCCTTGACCTTCCACTCCAGGGGGACGCACTGCGTCTCCTCGGGAACCTGGGGCGCTCGCTCCCCGGGAGCGAGCACGATGCCGTGCAGCTCCACCCAGGTGCCCTTGACCACCCGCTCACCCACGGTGTCCGCTCGCTCCCTCGACCTGGGGATCCCGGGGTCCCGCGTCGCCCGGGAGGGCCGCGCAGGGCGGCAGGTCGAGCACCGACTTGAGGCCGGGCGCGGCGGCCAGGACACGGGGAATCGCATTCACCGCCAGCGCCACCGTCCCGACGCCACCCGGGATCTCCGGACTTCCGGAGAGCCTCACGTGCGGACGTCCCCGGATCTCGATCGTGTCGCCGGTCTCGACGCCCTCCCGCTCGGGCTGAACCTGCTGGGGATGGACCAGCGTCACCACCGCCCGACCCGCGCTCCACGCGACCGCCTGGTGCAGGCAGCCGGCCACCTGTCCGGGGGCCACGCGGAAGGCATCCCCCTCGCGGCGGATCCGCGCCACGATGGGCTCCCGGGTCTCTTCCAGGCGCTCGATCTCCCAGCCCAGGGCGCGTGCGATCAGGTGGATCGACGCGGGAAAGCCCACGTGCCCCACCACGCTGCCCTCCTCCACACCCTTGCGGAAGGCCTCGGGCGTGAGCCCGACACCCTGGCTGGCCAGGACCGTGGGGCCGTACGGGGAGAGATCGTTGACGCGCGTGGCCGTGAGCGACTCTACGTGCGTGCACACGCCGGTCAGCACGATCGGGAGCAGGTCGAGCACGAAGCCCGGGTTGATGCCGGTGCCGAGCACCGTGGCGCCGTGGCGCCGGGCGAGCGTGTCGATCTCCCGGGCGGCGCTCGGGGAGACCGCGTCCGGAAGAGCCATCTCCTCGGCGATGGAGACCAGGTGGATCCCGCGGGACACCACCGTCTCGATCTCGCCCACGGCGTCCGCCAGGCGCGAGCACGTGGCCTGGATGGCGACGTCCGGGCGCGTGCGCGCGAGCAGCGCCTGGAGGTCGGCGTCGAGCGCGAGGTCGAGCTCCCGCTCCAGGCCGACGGCGCGTCCGACGTCGAGGCCCGCGCGCGCGCTCC
>JBFGJV010000162.1:0-7198 GCA_041577015.1 Myxococcota bacterium | reverse complement strand
TGTTCGGCTTCCAGCGCATCGGCGACCTGATCTGGGCCGCGGGCGACATGCGCTGCCGCGGCTTCCTGGTCGGCGCGACCGCGGGCCGCACCACCCTCGCGGGCGAGGGCCTCCAGCACCAGGACGGGCACAGCCACGTGCTGGCCCTGCCCCATCCCACCGTGCGCGCCTTCGACCCGGCCTTCGCCTACGAGCTGGCGGTGATCATCGAGGACGGGATGCGCCGCATGTTCGTGGAGCAGGAGGATCTCGTCTACTACCTCACGGTGGAGAACGAGCTCTACTCCATGCCGGCCATGCCCGAGGGCGCGCGGGAGGGGATCCTGCGCGGCATGCACCGCCTGGAGCCGGGCTCCGCCGAGGTCGGCCGCAACGGCCGCCGCACCACGCTGCTGGGGAGCGGAGCGCTCGTGAACGAGGCGCTGGCCGCCAAGCGACTGCTGGAGGAGCGCTTCGGCGTGGCCGCCGAGGTGTGGAGCGTCACCAGCTACAAGGAGCTCTACCGCAACGCGCTCGCCGCCGAGCGCTGGAACCAGCTCCACCCGGGCGAGGACCGCCGCGTGCCCTGGGTCACCCGCTGCCTGGGCGGCGGCGCCGGGGCCGTGGTGGCCGTCTCCGACTACGTGCAGTCGCTGCCCTACTGCGTGGCGCCCTGGGTGCCCGGCCGCTTCGTGGCCCTGGGCACCGAGGGCTTCGGACGCAGCGACAGCCGCGCCGCGCTTCGCGAGCACTTCGAGGTGGACGCACGGTACGTGGCGATCGCCGCGCTCTCCGCCTTGGCGCGCGAGGGCGTGGTTCCCGACGAGGACGTCCGCCGCGCCATCAAGGACCTGGAGGTCGACCCGGAGAAGGTCGACCCGATGCTAGCCTGAGCCGAGGTGACCTCATGGCCAAGGAAGTCAAGCTGCCGGCGCTGGGCGAGAACGTCGAGGAGGCCGAGGTCCTCTCGATCCTGGTCTCCGTGGGCGACGCCGTCGAGAAGGACCAGCCGCTGCTCGAGCTCGAGACCGACAAGGCCACCGTCGAGGTGCCGGCCCCGGCGGCGGGCGTCGTGAGTGCCCTCCACGTCTCTGCGGGCGACACGGTGCGCGTGGGCCAGGTGATCGTCGAGCTGGAGACCGAGGAAGGCGAGGCGCGCGGCGCCCGCTCGGCGGCGCCGGCGGAGCCGCCCGCCGCAGGGGAGCGAGCCGAGCCGGAGCCGACGCCGACCCGCGAGCCCGCGGAGCCCGAGCCCCATGCACCCGAGGCGGAGACGCGGTCGCGAGCCCCGCAGCGCAGCGAACGCCGCACGCCGGCGCGACACGCCACCCCGCCACCGCGGCGCCGCCCGGCCCCGCGCGAGGCGCCGCCGGGCGAGCTCCCCACGCCCGCGGAGGCGGACGACGTCGCGCCCGCCTCGCCCTCGGTGCGTCGCCTGGCTCGCGAGCTCGGTGTCGACGTGGGCGCCGTCGCGGGAAGCGGCCCCGGTGGCCGCATCTCCGTCGACGACGTCAAGAACCACGTGCGGGCCACGCTCACCCGCGGCGTGGGCCGCACGGCTCCGCAGAGCCTCCCAGCCGGCTTCCTGGAGCTGCCCGATTTCTCCAGCTTCGGCGACGTCGAGCGCGAGCGCATGAGCGGCGTACGACGCAAGACCGCCGAGAACATGACCCGTTCCTGGCTCACGATTCCCCACGTCACGCAGTTCGACCGCGCCGACGTGACGGAGCTCGAGGCCACGCGCAAGCGCTGGGCGCCGCGGGCGGCCGAGGCGGGCGGCAAGCTCACCGTGACCGCCATCGCGATCAAGGTGCTGGGCACGGCGGTGAAGGTCTTTCCCAAGTTCAATGCGAGCCTCGCCGTGCAGGAAGAGGAGGTCGTCTACAAGAAGTACGTGAACGTCGGCGTGGCCATGGACACGGAGTACGGTCTGGTGGTCCCGGTGATCCGAGACGTGGATCGCAAGAACCTGCTGGAGATCGGGGCCGAGCTCACCGACCTCTCCGAGCGGGCGCGCCGGCGCAAGATCCGCCCCGAGGACCTCCAGGGCGCAGGCCTCACCGTCACGAACCTGGGCGGGCTCGGGACCACCTACTTCTCGCCCCTCATCAACTGGCCCGAGGTGGCCGTGCTCGGCGTGGGGCGGGCGACCCGGGAGCCCGTGTGGCGCGACGACGGCTTCGTGGCGCGCCTGCTCCTGCCGCTCTCGGTCTCCTACGACCACCGACTGATCGACGGTGCCGACGCGGCGCGCTTTCTGCGCTGGATCGCCGAGGCGCTGGAGAACCCGCTGCTGCTGGCCCTCGAGGGCTGAGCCAGGGTGCCCTCCTCGGATCGCGCCACCGACCTCGCGGTGCTGGGCGCCGGGCCGGGCGGCTATCCCGCCGCCTTCCTGGCCGCCGACCTGGGCCTGCGCGTCACCCTGGTGGATCCCGAGGAGAATCCCGGCGGCGTGTGCCTCTACCGCGGCTGCATTCCCTCCAAGGCCCTGCTGCACGCCGCCCGCCTGCTGGGCGACGCGCGAGACGCCGCCGAGCTGGGCATCCACTTCGGGGAGCCCCGGGTGGACGTGGAGCGGCTGCGCGCCTGGAAGGACGAGGTGGTGGGCCGCCTGGTGGGTGGCCTCGGCCAGCTGGCCCGGCAGCGCAAGGTCGAGTACGTGCGAGGCCGGGCCCGTTTCGACGGACCGGGACGCCTGCTGGTCTCCGGCCCGGACGGCGACAGCGTGCTGCGCGCCGAGCGGACCCTGATCGCCACCGGCTCGCGGCCCGCGACCCTGCCGGGCGTGCCCCACGACAGCCCCCTCGTCCTCGACTCCACCAGCGCGCTCGAGCTTTCCGACGTGCCCCGGCGCGTGCTCGTGATCGGGGGCGGCTACATCGGGCTCGAGCTCGGGAGCGTGTACGCGGCCCTGGGCAGCCGCGTCACCCTGGTGGAGCTGCTGCCGAGCCTGCTCCCGGGCGTGGACGCCGACCTGGTGCGCCCGCTGGCGAAGCGGGTGAAGGAGGCCTTCGAGGCCGTCCACCTGGAAACCCGGCTCGAGGAGCTGAAGGAGCAGAACGGCGTGCTGCGCGCACGGCTGGTGCACGCGGGGAGCGGGCCCGAGCGCGAGACCCAGGAGCTCGAGTTCGACCGCGCCCTGGTGGCGGTGGGCCGGCGCCCGAACTCCGAGGAGCTCGGTCTGGAGACCACGAAGGTGCGCGTGGACCGGAAGGGCTTCGTCGAGGTGGACGCCCAGCGGCGAACCACCGAGCCCACGATCTGGGCGATCGGCGACGTGGCGGGCGAGCCGATGCTGGCGCACAAGGCCACCCACGAGGGGCGCGTGGCCGCCGAGGCCATCGCGGGCCGTGCGGTGGCCTTCGAGCCGCGCGCCATCCCCGCCGTCGTGTTCACCGATCCCGAGGTGGCATGGTGCGGGCTCAGTGAGAGCGACGCGCGCGCCCAGGGTCGTGCCGTGAAGGTGGTCCGCTTTCCCTGGTCCGCATCGGGACGGGCGCTCACCCTGGCCCGCCCCGAGGGCGTCACGAAGCTCGTGATCGACCCGGAGAGCGAGCGCGTGCTGGGGATGGGCGTGTGCGGCCCGGGCGCGGGCGAGCTGGTCGCCGAAGGCGTGCTCGCCGTGGAGATGGGTGCCCGGGCCTCCGACCTCGCTCTCAGCATCCACGCCCACCCGACGCTATCGGAGACCGTCATGGAGGCCGCCGAGCTCTTCCTGGGTCATCCGACGCACGTGCATCGGCCGCGTCGTTGAGGGAACGCGGCAGGCGTCGCTCGTGAGCCGACTGCGCGTCGAGGGGCTGCGCTTCCACCGCTGCGGTCCGCTGGATCTGGTGATCGAGGCCGGCGAGTGCGTGGCGCTCTCGGGCCCCTCGGGCTCGGGGAAGACGCTGCTGCTGCGGGCGCTGGCCGACCTGGACCTGCACGAGGGCCGCGTGTGGCTGAACGGGACGGAGTGCGCCGCCACCCCGGCCCCGGACTGGCGCCGGCGCGTGGGGCTCCTCAGCGCGGAGAGCCGCTGGTGGCACGACACCGTGGGCGAGCACTTCGACGGCGCCGCGCCCGAGGGACTGGAGCGGCTGGGCTTCAAGCCGGAGGTGCTCGCGTGGTCCGTCGCGCGGCTCTCCAGCGGTGAGCGCCAGCGCCTGGCGCTGCTGCGCCTGCTGGCCAACCGGCCGGAGGCGCTTCTCCTCGACGAGCCCACCGCCAACCTCGACGGGGAAGCCACCGCCCGCGTGGAGGCGCTGGTCGCGGACACGCGCAAGCGCACCGGAGCGGCCCTGCTCTGGGTCACCCACGATCCGGCCCAGGCGCGACGCGTGGCCGGGAGGAGCCTGCGCCTGGAGCGTGGACGCCTGGTCGGAGACGACGCGTGACCATCGTTCCGCTCTCGCCCGGCGACCTGCTGCTCGCGGCCACGCTGGTGCTCGCCGTCGCCGGCCTCTCCTGGCGGCTGCGCCTCGGCGTGACGGCGGCCATGCTGGTGGCCGCGCTGCGCACGACGGCGCAGCTGCTGCTGATCGGCGTGGTGCTGCGCGTCCTCTTCGCCCACGCGAGCCTGGGCTGGGTTGCCGTCATGGCGCTCGTGATGCTGCTCGCCGCCGGGCGGGAGGTGCGCGCCCGTCAGCGCCGACGCTTCCTGGGGGGCTGGAGCTTCGGGCTGGGCACGCTCTCGATGTTCGTGTCGTCCTTCGCCGTGGCGATCCTGGCCCTCGTCACCATGGTGGGCGTCGAGCCCTGGTGGGAGCCGCGCTACGCCATCCCGCTGCTCGGGATGCTGCTCGGCAACACCATGACCGGCATCGCCCTGGGTCTGGACCGGCTCACCCAGAGCGCGTGGGAGCGACGCGAGGTGGTGGAGGCGCGACTCGTGCTGGGAGCCACGCGCAGCGAGGCCATCGCCGACGCGCGCCGCGACGCCATCCGCTCCGGCATGATCCCGATCGTCAACGCCATGGCGGCCGCGGGCATCGTGAGCCTGCCGGGCATGATGACGGGCCAGATCCTGGCCGGGAGCCCGCCGCTCACGGCGGTCCAGTACCAGATCCTGATCATGTTCCTGATCGCGGGCGGCACGGGCCTCGGCACCATCGCCGCCGTGACGTTGGGCGCGCGGCGCCTCTTCGACGAACGCCACCGCCTGCGCCTGGACCGCCTGGCGGGAGCGGCCGCGCTCTCCTAGGACTCGTCCGGCGGCACGGCCATGCCGCGCCGGACGGCCGGCCGCTCGGCGATGCGCTCGTGCCACGCCACCACGCGCGGACGCTCCATCAGCTGCGGGGCCCGGAGCGCGTGGACCGGGACGAGCCACGGGTGATGCATGATGTCCCCGATGGAGTACTCGCCCGCCAGGTAGGGGCGTCCGTCGGCCAGGATGCGGTCGAGCACCCCGATCAGGCGTGCCACCTCCTCCGCGAAGATGGCGACCATCTCCGCGTTGCGCTCCGCCTCCGGACGCCGCAGCTGGGGACCGAGCCGCCCGAGGTTCGGCCCGAGCCCGCCGGTCTGGAAGAAGGCGTACTGGATCGCCGCCGTGCGCCCTTTCGGGTCCTTCGGCAGCAGGGCGCCGAAGGTCTCCGCCAGGTGCAGCAGGATGGCGCCCGACTCCCAGATCACGAGGTCGTCGTGCTCGAGCACGGGGATCTTGTGGTTCGGGTTCAGCGCCAGGAACGCGGGAGCGAGCTGCTCGTTCGCGTCCAGGCGTACGCGCCGCACCTCGTAGTCGAGGCCGAGCTCCTCGAGCGCAATGGAGACCTTGCGGCCGTTCGGGGTGGGTGCGGTGTGCAGGCGGATCACGGCGTCCTCCCGGCGAAGACCGCCAGGATGCCTGCTCGTGGGGAGGCGCGCACCTCTAGCGCTCGTCGTCCTCCACGATCTCGGCCTCGACGCCCGGACCCCGGTCCGCCGCGCCGTCCTCTCCCGCCTCCAGGACCGGGAGGACGTGCAGCATCTTCTGGAGGTAGTCCAGGGCGGCGGGCGAGGGATTGCGGAACAGCAGCACGAGGCCGCGCTCGCCGTCGTCCCGGGCCACGTGGGCCTCCACCACCAGGGGATCGTGGCCGCGCTGCACGTGGAGGGCGATGCGCACGTCCTCCCCCACCTGGAGGTGCGGGGTCGGGTCGGCCCGCATGCCCCCGGGCGAGAGATCGCGGGCGATCAGCACGCGGGCCTGGGCGCGGCCGAGGGCGATCACGCGCCTCCCGTAGGCGCGTCGGGGGGCCCGGCGCTTGTCCGCTCCACACTCGGACGCTTCGTCCTCGTCACCGCTGGGCTCGTCGCCCGCGTCCAGCACCGCCGCTGGAAGCGTGGTGAGCTCTTCCTGGCGCCGGGTCAGGACGTTCCGCAGCGCCTCCCACGTGATGCCCGGGAGCGCATCGAAGTCGACGCCGATCGTCTGCTCGTGCGCGTCGGCACCGTCGCCGCTGCTGAAGCGCACCGCACGACCCGTCACCGCCAGCTCGCGCCCGTGGGTCCAGTCGGAGGGGACGTAGACGGTGAGACGCTGTCCGCTGCGCACGCCGTGCTCCGAGATCAGCCGGCAGCCGCCCATGGACAGCTCCACGAGCAAGGCGGATCGCTTCCAGAAGCCGGCGCGGAAGCGCACCGGAAAGCCCATGGGCACCCGCTCGGTGCGTCGGCGCTCGGTGCCCGCGTAGAGCGCCTGCTGCGCCAGGAAGCGAAGCGTCGAGGCGTGGAAGGGACGACGCAGGAGCACGTCGAAGTCGCCCCGGGCGAGGCCACCGCGGTCGCCCCAGTCCTGCACCACCAGGCGCAGGGGACGGCCTCCGCCACCCAGGGCACGGAGCGGCGCCACGCGGTCCGGCGTCGCGGCCACGAGCGCCGCCGTGCGCAGCGCGTCGGGGGACACCACCGCGTCCGCCTCGCGAGACTCCACGCCCAGCTCGGCGAGCTGGGCGCGCACGTCGGCGAGCTCTCCCTCGTGAAGGATCCACGCCACCGGCTGCGTGGTGGTGGACGACACGCGAGCTTCCCCCCTCCCGTTGCCACGGCTCGACGGGTGACGGATCGGACGTCGGGGGCCCCCTCTTGAGGACGCAGATCCCCCGGGGGGGCAACCCCCTCGGCGACCCGGTGGTGGCTTCGCGGGCCCGGGGGCGATCCGCTATCCGGCCCTCGTGCCCCTCCACACGCTCCCGGCGTCTTCCCCCACCCCCCTCCCCCATCGCCGCCGTTTCCCAGGCTGGCGCATGGTGGGCGT
>JBFGJV010000161.1:0-7202 GCA_041577015.1 Myxococcota bacterium | reverse complement strand
GGAGGTCGCCCGCGAGCTCGGGTCCGAGGAGGCCGACGACCAGGCCCTCTCCCGCGTTCGGATCGCGGTGCTCGACGAGCTCGATCCGCCGCCGCGCAGCGGGAGGAGCCTCGCACCGGGCCCCTTCTTTGGCTTCGTGGGGGCGCGCCCCCTGCGCCCCGCCCGGTCCGCACCGGATCTCTTCATCACCCAGGTGCAGAGCCTGGCCCGCTGTCCCTGGCAGCACTTCCTGGAGCGGCTCGGCCTGGAGCCCGCGCCCGACGCCCTGGAAGCGCTCCCGACGCTGGACCGTCGCCGTCTCGGGTCCGTGGTGCACGCCGTCCTGGAGGAGATCGTGAAGCGCCGCTGGCCCGAGGTCCCCCGGGCGCTGGACCAGGCTGCACGCGTGGCACCGGTGGCGGTCCCCTGGCCGGACCCCGCGACGCTCGAGGGTCTGGTTCTCGACGCGACCTGGCAGTGCCTGCGCGAGGACGGGCTGCCCGCGCGCGAGCTCGCGCGGCTGCTGGCGTACCGTGCCCGGGGAATCCTCGAAGAGGCCCGCCGCGTCGAGTGGGGCGAAGGTGCGCTCGGGGTGGTGGGCGTGGAGGTGGAGGGCGCCTTCGAGGTCGTGGACGGCGCCGGGCGCCCCCGACGCGTCGGCTTCCGAGCCGACCGCGCCGACCGCCGCGAGGAACGCCTGCGCCTCACCGACTACAAGACCGGGCCGCCCATCCACAGCGGCGTCAAGCCCGACACGCGCCGCAAGAACTTCCTGGGCCGCGTGGCACGGGGACGTGATCTCCAGGCGGCCGCCTACGTGGAGGGTGCGCGGGCGCTCGGCCTCGCGGCAGAGGGCCGCTTCGCGTTCGTGAGGGAGGACCTGGACCCCGAGCTGCGCGTCTGGACGGTGGGCTCGGACGAGCACGACTTCCGTACGCTTCTCGACCACGTGTGCCGCGTCGCCCTCGATGCGCTCGACGCGGGGGCCGCGTTTCCGCGGCTGGTGGACGAGAAGGACCGGGAGAACCGGCTCTGCCTCTCCTGCGAGGTGCGCGACGCCTGCCTCCAGGGCGAGACGGTCCATCGGCGTCGGCTGCTGGCTTGGCTGGACGGGGACCCCGAGGGTGCGTCGCTCCCCGGCTGGCGTGCGCTCTGGAATCTCGGACGCGCGCGGTCGGAGCCGGAGCGATGAGCGTGCAGACGCTCCCGGACCACGCCGCGCGGCTCGCCGCCCAGACGTGCTTCGAGCGGCCCCTGGTACTGGAAGCCGGGGCGGGAACCGGGAAGACGGGCGTGCTGGTGGCCCGGATCGTGGCCTGGGGCGTCGGCCCGGGCTGGGTGCGCGCCGAGGCGCGCTGCCCGAGCGAGCCCCGGGAGGGCGCGACGGAGCGCGAGGGTCGCGTCGCCGCCGACGCGCTCTCCCGCGTGGCGGCCATCACCTTCACCGAGGCCGCCGCCGCCGAGATGGAGACGCGGGTCGGCCTCGCCCTGCGCTGCCTGGCGCAGGGCGGGATCCCCGAGGCCGTGCTGGCCGAGGCACTGCCTGAGCCGGAGACGGCGCGCCGCCGTGCGCGTCGGCTGCTCGAGAATCTGGACCGCCTGCTGGTCCGAACCATCCACGGCTTCTGTCGTCGTCTCCTGGCGGAGGATGCGCTCGAGGCGGGACTCCATCCGCGCTTCCAGGTGGACGCCCGCGGTCTGCACCGCGGCGAGGTGGTGCGACGCGCCGTGGAGGGGCGCCTGCGCGAGGCGCTCTCCGATCCCCTGGACCCGGATCTCGTGCTCCTGGTTGGTCACGGCTTCGGGCCGGAGCGGCTCGAGCAGGCCGTGCTCGATCTCCTCGAGGCCGGTGCCGGCGCGGAAAGCCTGCCGGTCGACCCGCTGGACCCGGAGCGGCTGGCGCCCCTCGAAGCGGAGCTTCGGGGCGTGTTCGAAGCGCTCGGGCACGCCGGGCTGGACGCCCTGTCGGGCGGCGGCAAGGTCGCCGCCGAGACGGTCGGCCTGCTCCAGCTGCTGCGACGGCGGCTGGAGTCGTCCTCTCCGCTGCGGGAGGACGGGCTCGCGCCGCTGGCGGAGACGGCGAACGAGCTGGCCTCGAGGTCGACGTGGAAGCGGCTTCGCGCCTGGGCGAAGCAGGAGCTTCTCGCCGCGGAGAGGAGGTGCGTGGGCGACCCTCGCGCGCTGGCGTCGGCGGCCGGCCGCCTGCTTCCCCTGCTCGCAGGCCTGCGAGAGCTGGATGCGCCGCTCCTCGCCGCCGCGCACCGCATCCTGCGGGAGCTGGTGGTGCGCGCCGAGGCGGAGCTGCGCGCGCGAGGCGCGGAGAGCTACCAGCAGCTGCTCCGGGATGCCGCCGCACTGCTGTCGCGTCCGGCATCCCGGGCGCGTGCGAGGGCAGGCATCGACCAGCTGCTGGTGGACGAGTTCCAGGACACCGACGCCGTGCAGTGTCGGGTCGTGGCGGCCCTGGCCTTGGATCCGCCGCACGCGGGGGCTCCCGGGCTCTTCCTGGTGGGGGATCCCAAGCAGTCGATCTACGGCTGGCGCAACGCCGACCTCCGCGCCTACGAGGACTTCCTGGCCCGGGTGCGGGCGGTGAGCGGGGAGCCCCCTCATCGGCTCACCACCAACTTCCGCTCGATCCCGGAGATCCTGGACGAGGTGCAGCGCGCCGTGGCTCCGGTGATGCATCCGGTGCCGGGGGTGCAGCCGGCGTTCGAGGCGCTCGATCCCTGCCCGGAGCTGGCGGGGCGCGAGCCCGGCGCGGTGCCGGCGGTGGAGCACTGGATCTCGCACGGGTGGGACGAGGGTGAACGGTCCCCGACGCGGAAGACCCTGGCCGACGAGGCGGTTCGCCTCGAGGCGGACGCTCTGGCGCGGGACGTGCGGCGCGTGCACGGGCGGGACTCGTGCTGGAGCGCGATCGGAGTGCTGCTGCGCAGCACGAACGAGCTCGAGACCTACCTGGAGGCCCTGCGACGCCACGGCGTTCCCTACGTGGTGGATCGCGAGCGCGACTACACGCGCCGACGCGAGGTGCTCGAGGCCGGGGCGCTGGTGCGAAGCCTGCTGGATCCCAATGACACCATCGCGCTGGTCTCGGTGCTGCGTTCGGCCTGGGTGGGCGTGCCGGACGCGTCCTGGAGGCCGCTCTGGCGGCGCGGGTTCCCCGCGCACGCCAGAGGCGCGCTGGAGGGAGGGTCGCAGGCACTCGCCGCGTGCGCCTCGCTCGCGCGGGAGGTGGAGGCGGAGCTCGCCGAGGCGCCCATCCCCGGGCTCGCGGCGCTCTCCGGCTGGAGCGGAAGCCTGGTGCACGGCCTGCGCATCCTCGCCCGCCTGCGCCGCGCCTGGCTGGAGGATCCGATCGACCGCTTCGTCGAGCGGCTCACCACGCTGCCCCTGCTGGAGGCGACCGAGGCGGCGCGCTTCCCGGGCGCCTACCGTCTGGCCAACCTGCAGCGCTTCTTCCGCGAGCTCCGCATCGCGCTCGAGGAGAGCGGCGGCGACCGCGGTGCACTGCTGCGGACGTTGCGGCGCGGGGCCAGCGACGAGCGTGACTTCGAGGCCGGGCGGCCGCGCGACGTGGGCGAGGACGCGGTCCAGGTCCTCACCATCCACCAGGCCAAGGGGCTGGACTTCGAGCACGTCTACCTGGTCCAGGCGCACAAGGGCCAGCCCGGCGGTTCCGGTCCCGAAGGGCGGGTTGCCGAGGCGGGCGAGGCGGACGACGTCTTCGAGTACCGCCTCCCGGAGCTCCGGCTGGCGACGCCTGGCTGGTTCCGCGTGATCGCGCGGAAGACCCAGGTGGAGGAGGCCGAGCTCGTTCGCACGCTCTACGTGGCACTCACCCGGGCCAAGCGGCGCCTGGTGGTGGCGGGTCTGCGCGCGAACTCGGCGTCGAGCCACGCCGGGCTGCTCCTGGAGGTGCGCGAGAAGGCGACTCGCGCGGCTCTGGAGCGGCTGGAGAACGGAAGCGCGGCGTCCTGGGACGACCCGGACGGCGTGCGCTGGGTGCATCTGGGGCGCGCGGTGCAGCCGCCCGGCTCCCGCCGGGCGCGCCCCGGGCAGCGAGGCCTGGCGGCGATCTCCGCGGAGCGCGCCTCGAGCGACGGGCGTCGGCTCGGTGAGCTCCGGCGCGAGGCGGCGGTGCGTCAGGCGCGGCCGCGGGGCGGAGCGGCCTCCGAGAAGGCCCACGCCCTGCTCCGCGAGCACCTGGCGGAGCGAGGCAGCGACGGGGACCAGGCGTCCGTCCCGCCGGGCGATGCGCAGCGGATCGCCACGGCGGTGGGCTCGGCGATCCACGGCCTGCTGGAACGCTTCGACTGGGGCGCGGATTCCGAGGCCCAGCTGGAGAGCCAGCGCCTGCGCTTCGAAGCCGACGTGGCGCGGCTGGCGTCCGGCGCGCTTCGCGAACCGGCACTCGAACGCGCTCGCGCCCTCTTCGACGCGTTCGTGGCGGGACCGCTCTGGCTCGAGCTGCGGCGGCTCGCTCCGCGCGTCGTGGCGCGGGAGCTTCCCGTGTGGATTCCTGCGGGCGACGTTCCGGACGGGCCCGTGGAGTTCCTGGCCGGTGCCATCGACCTGCTCTACCGGGACGCCGAGACCGGCGGCCTCATCGTCGCAGACTTCAAGTCGGACCGCGTCCCCTCGGACGTGGAGCGCAGGGCCCGGGTGCGTGCCTACGAGCCCCAGGGCCGGCTCTACTGCCGCGCGGTTCGGGAGGCCCTGGCCCTGGCGGAGACGCCCCGCTTCGAGCTCTGGTTCCTGGAGGCGGGACGGATCGAAGCGCTCGAATGAGCGACGGCGCGCCGGCCCTCGGGCCGACGCGCCGTCTGGAACTCGCCCTGGCCTAGAAGCCGAGGCCGAGGCCGCTGGTGGCAATCAGGCTCGCCGGGATCATCGGCAGGGTGTAGGGCACGCCCGCGAACGGATAGTTGAAGTGGAAGTGCCCGTCCGTCCGCGCACCCACCCGGTAGAGCGTCGGACCCGCCTCTTCGGCCGGACCCGTGCGCGGCTGCATGACGTACTGGATCGGCCCCGCCACCTGCTCCACGCTCGGCTTCTGCCCCTCTTCCGGCTTCTCGCCGACGGCCCAGACCGGGCCGGCCACGAGGAGCGCCGCGCCCAGAGCTGCCACCGCAAGGAATCGAATCGTCATCGGAGAACCCTCCTTCTCGAGCTGGAGATAAGGAGAGCAAGAGGCGTGCCGAGGTCTCCGACGGAGCTTTGGGATCCGAAACGCGCTCCAGCGCGTCTTCACGGCCCCTCAGGGGAGAGGACATGCATTCCTGGGATGCACCTGCAAACGTAGGTTCCAGGGCCGCCTCCTCCGGAGGCGGAGCCCTCAGTCCTGCCTGGAGCCGCTCCGGCGGCGCCGGCCACGGCCGCGACCGCGCCGACCCCGAGGCCGGGTGGGCGCCGCGAGCGGCTCGAAGAAGGTGTCCGGGCGCCCGCTGCGGCCCCGACACACGTCGCAGAGGCCGCAGGGTGCGCCGGGCTCTTCGCCGAAGTACTCGCGCAGGAAGACCGCCCGGCAGGCCTCGCTCCCGGCGTACTCGGCCACCGCGTCGAGCCGCCGGCTGTCCTGGGTGCGCAGGTTCTCGAAGCGGCGGGCCAGCTGACGCGCGGCGGGCTCCACGTCGGCGGCCGCGACGTGGACGTCGATGCGGTCGTCGCGGAGACTCACCAGCTCCACCTGCTCGAGCACCGCCAGCAGCGCCAGCGTGGTGCGCTCTCCCAGCTCCGCCGAGACCGCGAGCCCTTCCAAGGTCGGCGTGCGTCGCTCGCCGACCCAGGCCGCGAGCGCGCGTCCCAGGCCGTAGAGCTGCTCGGGCCGGATGCGGCTCCGGGCCAGGAGCGCCTCGTGGACGTTGCGGTCCGCGTCGTCGTGCAGCAGGACGCAGTGGGCGCGACGTCCGTCGCGGCCGGCCCGGCCGGCTTCCTGCACGTACTGCTCCAGCGAGGCGGGCGAGCGGTTGTGCAGGACGTAGCGGATGTCGGGCTTGTCGATGCCCAGTCCGAAGGCGCTGGTCGCCACCATCACGACCCGTCGCCGCGGCTTCATGAACTGCTCCTGCTGCTTGTTGCGCTCCCCGGCTGCCATGCGGCCGTGGTAGCGGTGCGTCGGGATGCCGAAGCGCGCCAGCACCGCGTACACCTCGTCCACCTCCCGGGTGGTGGAGCAGTAGACGATCCCGGGCCGGTGCAGGCGTCGCACGAAGCGCACCAGGGCCCGCAGGCGCTCGTCTCCGCGACACGGCAGGGTCTCGAACGCGAGGTTGGAGCGGTGCGGCGAGGTGGCCACGACGCTCGGCTCGCGCATGGCGAGCGCGCGCACCACGTCGTCCCGCACCGCGGCGGTGGCGGTCGCCGTGAGCGCCAGCACCGCCGGCCGGCCCAGGTCGCGGAGGTGTTCCCCCAGCCGCAGGTAGGCGGGGCGGAAGTCGTGTCCCCACTCCGAGACGCAGTGCGCCTCGTCCACGGCGGCCAGCGCGATGCCCACCTTGCGCAGCAGATCGCTGGCGTCCTTCGTGGCCAGGGTCTCGGGGGTCGTCATGACCAGGAGCGGGCCGCCCTCGGCGATGCGCGCCAGTGCCGCCGCCCGCGCCCTGCCGCGTACGGTGCCGTCCAGACGCACGCAGGCCACGTCGCGAGCCAGCAGCTTCTCGTGCTGGTCGCGCAGCAGGGCGAGGAGCGGCGACACCAGCACCACGGGCTGCGGCATCACCATGGAGGGGATCTGGTAGCAGGCGGACTTGCCGAAGCCGGTGGGCAGCACGACCAGCACGTCCTTGCCGTCGAGCACGTCGCGGACCACGTGCGCCTGCTCGTCGTGCAGGCGCGCGATGCCCAGGCGGCGCGCGGCGTCGCGCACCTCCCGTCCCACCGGCTGCCGGCGCCCACCCCCACCGCGTCTCCGGCCGCGTCGGCGGCGGCGGCCGCGGGAGGCGCGGGCGGACTCTCGTCCATCCTCGCGGACGGCCCCGCCCTCCGAGCTCGCCCGCCGTGGCGGACGAGCGCTCTCTCCCCCCCCGCCCGACAGCATAATCCGGGACCGGCTCCGAGAGGGGCAGGAAAGCCAGCCCCTGGGGGAAGATCCTGGCGACATTGATTTTCAATTTCAACGCGCGTACCCTTTTGTCGATGGTCATCTGCCATTGTGCGGGCGTTCGCGAGGAGCAGATCCGCTGCGCGGTGCGCGGAGGCGCTCGCTCGCTGCGCGAGGT
>JBFGJV010000160.1:0-7230 GCA_041577015.1 Myxococcota bacterium | reverse complement strand
GGGGGACCCGTTGGGGAGACGTCTGGTCCCCCGGAAGGCAACCAAGGCAAGGAACGTCCCCCCCTACCACTCCTCGACCCACGGTCTGAGGTCGAGCTCGTGGGTCCAGGCGCTGCGGGGCTGGGTGTGGAGGGCCCAGTAGCTCTCGGCCACGTCGTCGGGACGCAGCAGACCGTGCGTGGGACGCTCGGCCACCAGCTTCGGGAAGTTCTCGCGGATCCACGGCATGTCCACGGGCCCGTCGATCACGACGTGCGCCACGTGGATGCCGCGCGGGGCCAGCTCGCGCGCCATGCTCTGGGCCAGCGCTCGCAGCGCGTGCTTCGCGCCCGCGAAGCCCGCCATGAGCTCGCGGCCGCGCAGGCTGGCGGTGGCTCCCGTGAAGAGGATGGTGCCCCGGTCGCGCGGCACCATGCGCCGCGCGGCCTCGCGACCCACCAGGAAGCCGGAGAAGCAGGCCATCTGCCAGATCTTGAAGTATTTGCGCGAGGTGAACTCGAGGATGGGGATCGGCACGTTGGCGCCGATGTTGTGAACGGCCACCTCCACGGGGCCGAGCTCCGCCTCCACCCGCTCGAAGAGCGCCACCACCTGGTCCTCGTTGCGGGCGTCCACGCCGAACGCCGTGGCCTCCCCGCCCGCCTCGCGGATGGTTTCGCAGAGACCCTCGAGCTCCTCGGCATGGCGGCGTACCACGCCCGCGTGATAGCCGCCGCGCGCGAACCGACGCGCCACGGCACCGCCGAGCCCCGGTCCGGCTCCGAACACCAGGGCCACCTTCGCGGCTCCCACGTGCCTAGCCGCGGCTCCCGCCGAGCGCCCGCTCCACGAAGGGAAGCCGATCGCTGCCGAAGAACATCTCGTTGCCCACGAAGAAGGTCGGCGCGCCGAAGGCGCCGCGCGCCACGGCCTCGTCCGTCGTCTCCCGAAGCGCGCGCTTCATCTCCGGATCGCCGGCCGCGGCGACCAGCGCCTTGCCGTCGAGCCCGCGTCTCGTGAGCAGGTCCTCCAGCAGCGCGCGATCGCCCAGGTCCAGCCCCTCGGCCCAGAAGGCCGGATACACCACGGCATGGAAGGCCTCGAACACACCCTCCCGAAGTGCCGCGTGGGCGACGCGCATGAGCGGCAGCGTGTCGATGGGGAAGTGGGGGTTGAAGCGGAACGGGACGTCGTAGTACCCGACCCAGCGCTGCAGCTCGAGCGCCCCGTAGCGGCGCTTCGCCTCCACCGGCTCCAGCGCGGGTGAGCGGTTGCCGGTCGCCTTGAAGACGCCCCCCAGCAGCATCGGCCGGTACTCGAGCTCGGCGCCCGTCCGCTGCTGGAGCGCCGGAAGCTGGGTGTCGGCCAGATAGCTGTAGGGGCTGCCGTAGTCGAAGAAGAACTCGAGCGGCGCGATCACGCTCGTGGCTCCTGGTGATAGGAGCGGAGATCGACGCGACGCGTCCTCCACCAGTAGCGCACGGTGGATCCCGACCAGTTGTTGGTGATCTTGCCGTCCTCGGTCTTGTACCAGCTCTTGCCGGTCGCCGCCCAGACGCTGCGCCCGAGCTCCCGCTGGAGTCGTGCGTTGTAGGCGTCCATCACGTCGCGTCGCAGCTCGAGGTACTTGAGGTCGCGCCCGGCGAGATGCCGTATGCAGGCCACGATGTAGCGGGCCTGACACTCGAGCATGAAGACGATGGAGTTGTGGCCGAGGTTCGTGTTGGGGCCGTACATCATGAAGAAGTTCGGGAAGCCGGCGACGCTCATGCCCAGGTACGCCCGGGCGCCGTCCTGCCACTCGTCCTCGAGGAAGCGGTGCTCGCGGCCCTCGATCTTCATCGGCGTGAGGAACGAGGTGGTCTGGAAGCCCGTGGCCAGGATGATGGCGTCCACCGGGTGGGTGCGCCCGTCCCCGGTCTCGACGGCATCCTCCGTCACGGCGCGGATCCGGCTCGTCACCACCTCCACGTCGTCGCGCTCCAGGGTCGGGTAGTAGTCGTCGGAGATCAGGATGCGCTTGCCGCCGATGGGATAGTCCGGAACCAGGGCGTTCTGGAGCTCGGGGTCCGACACGATCGAGCGCATGTGCCGCTCGGCCAGGCGCTCGATGCGCCGGCTCAGGAACGGGTTGCGACGGAACACCGGGAAGCGCAGCTCGAAGCTGAGCCAGATCCACCAGCGGTAGAGCCGGGCGAGCCGGGGGTGCCGCGCGAAGCGGCGCTTCTCCGCCTCCCCATAGCCCCGGTCGAGCTTGGGGAGCATCCAGTTGGCGCTGCGCTGGAACACCAGCAGCCTTCGGGTCAGGGGCGCGATGCGGGGCACGAACTGGATGGCGCTCGCCGCATTGCCCACCACCGCGACCGTCCTCCCCCGCAGGTCGTAGTCGTGGTTCCAGCGCGCGGAGTGGAAGCGCTCGCCCCGGAAGCGCTCGAGCCCCGGGATGGCCGGCACGTGGGGGCGGTTCAGCTGCCCGACGCCCGTCACCAGCACGTCGGCGGTGAGCTCCTCGCCGTCGGCGGTGCGGACGTGCCAGAGCCCCTCGGATTCGTCGAAGCGGGCGTCCACCACCTCGGTCCCGAGCCGCAGGTGTGGAAGCAGGCCGTACTTGCGGGCGCAGTGCTCCAGGTAGTCCAGGATCTCCGGCTGGGGAGACCACTTGCGCGACCAGTCGGTCTTCTGCTCGAAGGAGAAGCAGTAGGCGAAGGAAGGGGAGTCGCAGGCCGCGCCGGGATAGGTGTTGTCGCGCCAGGTTCCGCCGAGTCGCTTCGCCTTGTCGAGGATCGTGAAGTCCTCGAAGCCCGCCTTGCGGAGCTGGATGCCCAGGCCCAGGCCCGAGAAGCCCGCTCCCACGATGACGACGCGCGGCGTACGCCCCATCGGCCTCACGACAGCGGCCTCGCCTCGAGGTCCACGCCCCGAGCACCGGTCACCTGGACCCCCAGCAGGCGCCCCGGCTCGGCGGCGCCGCGCACGAGCACGCTGCCGTCGATCTCCGGGGCCTGGGAGGACAGGCGTCCCCGGGCGAGCGACCTGCTGGCGCGGTCCACCAGCACCGTGGCCTCGCTCCCCACCAGCTTCGCGTGCTTCTCGGCGAGGATCCCGCTCTGGAGGGCCACCAGGCGCCGGTAGCGTTCCCGGGCCACCGCGGCGGGCACCTTGTGGGGCAGCGCGAAGGCCGCGGTCCCCTCCTCGTCCGAGTAGCGGAACACCCCGACCCGATCGAAGCGGGTCTCGCGCACGAACTCGAGCAGCTCGTCGAAGTCCGCCTCGGTCTCGCCCGGGAAGCCCACGATGAAGGTGGTGCGCAGCGTGACGTGGGACATCGCCGCGCGCAGCCGCTCCACGAGCCGTTCCTGGCGCGCGCGGGTGGTGCCGCGCCGCATGGCGCGCAGCATGCGATCGCTGGCGTGCTGGAGCGGCACGTCCACATAGGGGAGCAGGCGCTTCGCGCCGGCGAGCGTCTCGATCAGCTCGTCGTCCACCGCACTGGGATAGACGTAGAGCAGCCGGATCCAGTCGAGGCCCTCCACGTCGTCGAGGGCGCGGAGCAGGGTCGGTAGCCTGGCGCGGCCGGCTGTGGAGACTTCGCTCGCCCGCGGCTCGCTGCGCGCGCTCCGCGCTTGCAGATCCTTCCCCCAGGAGGTCGAGTCCTGGGCCACGAGGTTGAGCTCGCGCACGCCCGCGGCGGCCAGCTGGCGCGCCTCGGCCACGACGGAGGCGAGCGTCCGGCTCTGGAAGCGTCCCCGGATCGACGGGATCGCGCAGAAGGCGCAGACGCGGTCGCAGCCCTCCGCGAGCTTCAGGTAGGCGCTGTGCGTGGGGCCCACCAGGACGCGCGGCTCGGTCTCGTCGTAGAGATGGGTGCGGCCCGCCTCCACGTAGACCCCGCCCCGACGCCCGGCCAGCGCGTCGTCCAGGATGTGGGGCAGCCGCGGGAACTCGCCCGTGCCCACGAACGCATCCACCTCCGGGAGCTCCCGGGCCAGCTCCGCCCCGTAGCGCTGGGGCAGGCAGCCCGTCACCACGAGCGCGCGCAGCACGCCCCGCTCCCGGAGCGCCGCCAGCTCGAGCACGGCCTCCACCGACTCCTCGCGCGCCGGCGCGATGAAGGAGCAGGTGTTCACCACGGCGACGTCCGCGTCCTCGAGGCGCTCGGCCAGCGCGTAGCCCGCCGTGGCGAGCCGCCCCAGCATCACCTCGGTGTCGAGCTGGTTCTTGGGACAGCCGAGCGAGCGCACGTGGACGCGGGCACGCGGGGCCTCGGAGGTCATGGGAAGGCAGGGTAGCAGCGGCCTCGCCCCGAGCGGGGCGGGCGGACTACCCTGGCGTCTTCTCAGCCAGGGGAGGCTCCGTGTCCGAGCGACCGTTCCGGGTGTTGGGGGTGCAGCAGATCGCGGTGGGCGCGCGCGACAAGCAGGCGCTGCGCCGGCTCTGGGTGGAGCTGCTGGGGCTCGCCGTCGAGGGCCACTTCCGCAGCGAGTCGGAGAACGTGGACGAGGACATCGCGGTGGCGGGAGCCGGCCCTCTGCGCGTGGAGGTGGACCTCATGCAGCCCGTCGACCCGGACGGGCGCCCCCGCGTCCACGAGCCTCCGCTCAACCACGTGGGCCTCTGGGTGGACGACCTGCCCGCCGCGGTGGCGTGGCTCGAGGAGCGGGGGGTCCGCTTCACCCCGGGCGGGATCCGTCGCGGCGCGGCCGGTCACGAGGTCTGCTTCATCCATCCCAAGGGGAGCGACGAGCGGCCCGTGGGGGGCGAGGGCGTCCTGATCGAGCTCGTCCAGGCGCCCGCCGACGTGGTGGCGGCGGCGGACGCCGCCCGAGACCCCGGCGGGGGCTTTTCCCGAACGCCGCGCTCGCGCTAGGATGAAACCCACGGGGCTCCCGTGCGTCCCATCTAGGGGAGAGGGAAGTCCCGCGTCTGGTACCCCCCATCCGGGACCACGGAAGGAGATTCGTTCGATGCGTGCGCCCGCGATTTCGTTTGCCGCGTTTGCGGCAGCCCTGATGCTGGCGGCCTCGCCGGCCTTCGCCCAGGAAGACGCCGGAGCGGCACCGCCGTTCAAGGAAGGTGACGTCATCACCTTCGACAAGATCGAGCAGATCCGCCCCTACCTGCCGCCGGAGTTCTGGTCCAATCGCGACTTCTTCTTCTACGAGGGCATGAAGCTGGAGATCGGGCCCTCGCAGCGTGACTACTCCGAGCCGGACATCTACAAGGCGGCGACCGCGAAGTTCAAGGGACAGGCCAAGATCGGTCCCGACGAGAGCCTCCAGAACTACACCGCCGGCCAGCCCTTCCCCATGGACGGGATCGACTGCAAGGGCGATCCACAGGCCGGCATCAAGATCATGTGGAACTTCGACTACCAGTGGAACGGCGACGGGGCCGACGCGTCGTACTACTACTCCTACTGGGACCGCGGTGAGGAGCTCCCGCTCTACTACGAGGGCAGCTCCAAGACCATCGAGCTGTCCCACCGGGAGGAGCCCCAGTTTCTCGAGAAGAGCGCGGGCGACATGTTCCGCGGCGAGAAGCGCAAGTACGCCTTCGGCATCGAGGTGGACGCGCCCTTCGACGCCCGCGGCATCATGATCCTCACCTACCGCTACAAGTCGTCGGACGCGCCCCAGGCCGAGGCGAAGAACGACGACACCTGGGTGTACGTGCCCACGCTGCGCCGCGTGCGCCGCATCTCCACCGCCCAGCGCACCGACGCGGTGGCGGGCACGGACTTCACCTTCGACGACCTGCGCAGCTTCTCGGGCATCGTTCCCCAGTACACCTGGAAGTGCCTCGGGGAGATGGACATCCTCGCGCCGGCCAATTCCAAGGTGCTCGCCTACCCGTACTCCCGGGATCACAACTTCGGTCCCTACGGTCTCTCCTACGCGGACGATCGCTGGGAGCTGCGGCGGGCGGTCAAGGTGCGGATGACGCCCAAGAACAAGGAACATCCGTACAGCTTCAAGGACATCTACATCGACAAGAACTCGCTCGTCGCGCTGTACTCCTTCGCCTACGACCAGAAGGAAGAGCTCTGGAAGATCATCTGGCACAACCACCGCTGGAGCGAGAATCCGGACTGGAAGGACTACAAGGGCTGGGAAGGCGTCGAGGAGCCCCGGGACCTGCGCATCATCTCCGACATGATCGTGAACGTGCAGACCGGAACCGGGAACCGCATCGAGTTCTGGGACAGCCACGGGGCGCCGTTCGGCAGCAAGGGCAAGGTGCGGCGCTACATCGACGTGGGCCGACTCACCAAGGGTCGCTAGCCCGCCCGGAGCGCACGCTAGAAGGGCCGGGACGCGCGAGCGTCCCGGCCCTTCTTCGTCGCGGCGACGGAGAGGAGAGGGAATGACCGCCATCGAGCCGTTCGAGATCCGGGTCTCCGACGAGACGCTCGACGACCTGCGCCAGCGCCTGGCGCGCACGCGCTTCCCCGACCAGCTGGAGGGGGCCGGCTGGGACTACGGAACCGAGCTCGGCTACCTGCGCGAGCTGGTGGCCTACTGGCGCGACAAGTTCGACTGGCGCGCGCGGGAGGCAGAGCTCAACCGATTCCCCCACTTCCGTATCGAGAGCGACGGCTGCCGGCTCCACTTCATCCACGCGCGCTCCCCGGAGCCGAACGCGGTGCCGCTGCTGCTCCTGCACGGCTGGCCCGGCTCGGTCTTCCTGTTCAAGAAGGTGATCGGGCCCCTGTCGGATCCCGTGGCGCACGGCGGCAAGCCCGAGGACGCCTTCCACGTGGTCGCCCCGTCGCTGCCGGGCTACGGCTTCTCCGACGCGCCGCGCGGGCGAGGCTTCGACGTGCGCGCCATGGCGGACACCATGGCGGCGCTCATGGCCCGCCTCGGCTACGACCGGTACGGAGCCCAGGGCGGCGACTGGGGCTCCATGATCTCGTCGCAGCTGGCGCTCCGCGACCGCGCGCACATGCTCGGGCTGCACCTGAACTTCGTGGTGGCGCTGCCTCCCGCCGGCGCCGATCCGATGCAGGGCCTCACGGACGAGGACAAGGCCGCCTTCGCCGACGCCATCCGCTTCCAGCAGGAGGAGACCGGCTACTCGAGCATTCAGGGCACCAAGCCCCAGACGCTGGGCTACGCGCTCAACGACTCGCCCGCCGGGCTCGCGGCGTGGATCGTGGAGAAGTTCCGCACCTGGAGCGACTGCGACGGCGACGTGGAGCGGCGCTACACGAAGGACGATCTGCTCACGAACGTGATGATCTACTGGGTG
>JBFGJV010000159.1:0-7250 GCA_041577015.1 Myxococcota bacterium | reverse complement strand
GCTCCGCGACTGGGGTGCCTACGTGCAGACGCTCTGGGGCTTCCAGCGCAACTGGGCGACCGGGCTCCGTTACGAGTACGCCAGCGGCAGCGGCGCCAACGTGGAGGGCAGCGAGACGGGCTTCGAGCCGGTCCCGCGCTCCGGCGATCCCTTCCGGAGCGTGCGCCACCGGGTCTCACCGCTGCTCGTGTTCCATCCCTCGGAGTTCTCACGCCTCCGGCTCCAGTACAACTACGATCGCGCCTCCTTCCTCGCTGACGAGGACGTGCACTCGGTCTGGGCCGGCTTCGAGATCCTGTTCGGCTCCCACCCGGCCCATGCGTACTGAGGGGACGACCATGCGCAGGGGAGTCCCCCTGGCGGCGGCGCTCACGCTGCTCGCGGCGATGCTCCCGAAAGCGACCGCGGCGCAGCCGCTGGAGATCGTGGCCACGCTCCCGGACCTGGGGAGCCTGGCCCGCGAGGTGGGCGGGGAAGCCGTCTCGGTGACGGTGCTGGCGAAGGGCGTCCAGGACCCCCATTTCGTGGAGGCGCGCCCGAGCTTCATCCGCAAGCTGCACGACGCCGACCTCTTCATCGTGACGGGCATGGATCTGGAGATCGGGTGGGCGCCCGTGCTCGTGCAGGGTGCACGCAACCCGAAGGTGCTGCCGGGCGCGCGGGGTCATCTGGACGCGTCGGTGGTGATCCAGCCGCTCGAGGTGCCGCAGGGACCGGTGGACCGCAGCCTGGGCGACCTGCATCCCGCCGGGAACCCCCACTACCTGACGGATCCGTTGAACGCCGCCCCGGTGGCGGCATTGATCCGGGACCGGCTGAGCGAGCTGAGCCCGGATCGGGCCGCGGCGTTCCAGAGCCGTTACCACGACTTCGTGCGGAGGCTGCTGGAGCGTCTGGTCGGCCCCGAGCTCGCCGACGCCGACCAGCCCGAGCGACTGGTACGAGCCCTGCAGGAGGGGCGCCTCGAAGTCTGGCTGGCGGAGCATGCGGGGCAGGGCCGACTCGGGGGGTGGCTCGGTGCGGCTCGCGCCGTGGGCGGAGTCGAGGCCGTGGAGGACCATCAGCTCTGGGCCTACTTCGCGCAACGCTTCGGCCTGCGGCTGGTGGCCCGCCTGGAGCCGTTTCCCGGCATTGCGCCCACGACCCGCCACCTGGGCCAGGTGGTGGAGATGGTGCGGGAACGCCGCGTGCCGTTGCTCCTCTCCAGCGTCTATTTCGATCCGCGGCACGCGCGGTGGGTCGCCGAGCGGACGGGCGCGCGCGTAGTGCGCCTGGCGCACCAGCCGGGCGCGCGGCCGGGCACGGACGACTATCTGGCAACCGTGGACTACAACGTGAAACGGCTGATCGATGCCCTCGAAACACGTCCTGCGACGCCCTGATCCCGCCTCGCGACCGGCCGCGGGGACGCCCTTGCTGGAACTGGACGACGTCACGCTGGGCTACGGGGCGAGGACGGTGCTCCGGCACGTTTCGTTCCGGGTGCGTTCCGGCGAGCGCTGGTTCCTGATCGGCCCCAACGGATCCGGGAAGACCACGCTGCTCCGGGCGATCCTGGGCCTGATCCCGCCCCGGGCCGGTGCGCTGCGCATGGACCCCGACCGCGCCGCCCGCGAGCGCATCGGCTTCGTCCCCCAGCGCGGCCGGCTCGACGCCACGTTGCCCACCACGGTGCGCGAGTTCGTGTCCTTCGGCTTCGTCGGCTCCGGCGTCAAACGGCCCGAGCGGGAGGATCACCTGCTCGCGGCACTGGCACAGGCCGGGCTCTCGGGACTCGCCGGCGAGGACTTCGAGGCGCTCTCCGGCGGCCAACGCCAGCGGGCGCTGGTGGCTCGCGCCCTGGTGCGTCGCCCGCATCTCCTGGTGCTGGACGAGCCCACCGAGGGCCTCGACGTATCCGCCGAGCAGACGTTCCTGCGCACGGTCGTGGATCTGAACCGCAGCGAGGGACTGACGCTCCTCTTCGTCACCCACAAGCTCGAGCTCGCCGCGCGCTTCGCCTCGCACGTGGCGCTCTTCGATGCGGGCGAGGTGCTGGCCGGATCCCGCGCGACCCTGCTGCGCACCGAGGAGATCGAGCGCGTCTTCGGAGCCCGCGTCACCCTCTCCACGGAGGGCGAGGCGTGATCGCGGACTTCCTGGCGTCCTGGAGCCTGTTCGGCACCACCTACCTCGTGGGCCTGCTGATCGCGGCGCTGCTGGCGCTGGTGGGGATCTGGGTCGTCGCGCGCGACCACATCTTCCTGGGCGCGGCGGTCGCCCAGGCGTCGACCCTGGGTGTGGCCCTGGGCCTGTGGCTGGGAGCTTCCGGCGCCGCGGCCCGGGCGGGATGGCTCGAGTCCGACGCGATCCCCGCCCTGCTGGCCGTCGCCGCCTCCATCGCCACGGCCTGGAGCGCCGCGCGAGCCGCCGGCTCCGGCCGCGAGAGCGAGGAATCCGTCAGCGGATGGATCTTCCTGGTGGCCGCGAGCCTGCCGGTCCTGCTGATGGCCCACCACCCGCACGGTCTCGAGGAGGTGGAGCGGCTGATGTTCTCCACGCTCCTGTCCGCGACCCGCGTGGATCTCGTGGTGTTCGGAGCCCTGGCCGGCGCGACGCTCCTGGCGGTGGCCCGCTTCCGCGACCGACTGCTGCTCTTCACGCTCGACCCCGAGATGGCTGCCGCCGTGGGCCTGCGCGCCTCGCTGTGGGCGGGCGTCACGGCAGTCTGGCTGGGCGTCGTGGTGGGGTTGTCGCTGCGGGTCTCGGGTCTGGTCTACACGTTCGGCTGTCTCGTCCTGCCCGGCCTCATCGCCAAGACCCTGTGCCGGGAGGTGCGCCCGCTCCTGTGGGTGGCGCCCGGCCTGGCGCTCGTCGCGGCCCTGCTCGGCTTCGTGCTAGCCCACCGCTACGACCTGCCCCCCGCGCACACCACGGTGGCCCTGCTGGGATTCGCACTCGCCGCGGCCTGGGCGGCTCGCGCGGTTCGCGAGCGTCGTCTCGCCGCGCTCTCCTAGGCCATGTTCGGGCCGCTCGATCTGGCGGTCGTCGCCAGCTACGGGGTCGGGATCGTGGCGCTGGGCGTCGCGAGCGGCCGCGGACACGGCTCCTCTCGCGAGCTGCTGCTGGGCGGCCGACGGCTGCCGGGGTGGGCGGTGCTGCTGTCGATGGTGGCCACCGAGCTCTCGGCGGCCACCTTCATCGGGGTTCCGCACGCCGCCTACACCGGCGACTGGTCGTACCTCCAGCTGGCCTTCGGGGCGCTCTTCGCCAAGCTGCTGCTCGCCGCACGCGTGATCCCCCTCTACCACCGGCTGGGCGTGGTCACGGTCTACGGATTCCTCGAGACGCGCTTCGGCCCCGGGGTGCGACGCCCGGCCGCGCTGGGCTTCCTGGCCGGTCGGCTGCTGGCGTCCGGAGCGCGGCTCTTCATCGCCGCCCTGGCGTTCGCGGTGGTGACCGGGCTGCCGATCGAGTGGGTGATCCTGGCCAGCGGCCTGGGCGCCGGGCTCTACACGCTCGTGGGTGGCATCCGGGCCGTGGTGTGGACCGACGTGGTGCAGGGGGCCGTGTTCCTGGCCGGCGCCGCCGCCGCCCTGGCCACGTTGGCGGCGAGCGCGGGACTGGGGGAGATCGCGTCCTGGGGCCTGGCGGAGGGTCGCCTCCAGGTCTTCCACCTGGGGGAGCTCGCGTGGGCGGACGGGCGCGGGCTCGGCGTGGCGCTGATCGGCGGCTTCGCCCTCACCCTGGCGACGCACGCCACGGATCACGACATGGTCCAGCGCCTGCTCACGACCCGCGACGGACGCTCGGCCGGACGCGCGCTGCTGGGCTCGGCGCTGCTCAACTTTCCGCTGACGGCGCTCTTCCTGTTCCTGGGCACCGGCCTCGCCTTCTTCTACCTGACGCCGCCGGCCTACGACGTGGCGGACGCCCGGCGCATCCTGCCGCTCTTCGCCCTCCACGAGCTTCCGGACGGTGCGCGCGGGCTGCTCTTCGCGGGCCTCTTCGCCGCCGCGATGTCGAGCCTCGACTCCGCCATCTGCGCCATGGCCGCCACCTGGAGCGTGGACGTGCTGCCGGCATCGCGCGACGAGCGCTCGTTGCGCCGCCGCACCCGGCTGGCCTCGCTCGCCTTCGCCGTTGCGCTGGTGGCGGCCGCCTGGGCGCTGGATCTCTACCAGGAAGCGCTCCGGCACGCGGCGGCCCGCAACGGCGTCTCGGGGCCGAGCCTGGTGGAGTTCGCCCTCTCCGCCATGACGGTCGTGTACGGCGGACTGCTGGGCGTCTTCGGCGTCGGCCTCGCCACCGCACGGCGCGGCAGCGCGCGCAGCGCGGTCGCGGGGCTGGCCGTGGGGATCCTCGTTGGCCTGACGCTCTTCCTCCACCCGGTGCTGCTGGGTCGTACGCTGCTGGCGTGGCCGTGGTGGATCCCGATCTCCGCGACGCTCAGCGCCCTCGTCGTCGCGTCGGGGCGACGTGCCCACATGACTTCCGGTAGCTGAGGCGCTTGCCGTCCGCGCGGCGCTTTGCCACAGTCCGGCGGCGCTTCCCCGGGGGTTCTCCATGCCGGCCGCTTCGCGCTATCGGCGCATCGTCGCCGCCGTCGACTTCTCCGAACCTTCGCGTCACGCCCTGCAGCGCGCGCTGGAGCTGGCGAAGCGCCTGGGGAGCGCCGTGGACGTGGTCCACGTCACCAGCGAGATCCGACCCGCCGTGCCCTTCTCGCGCCTCAACCGCGGCATGGTCGCGCAGCTCCAGGAGGAAGAGCTCGAGCTGGCCGAGGGCGAGCTGGAAGGCTTCGTGCCGAAGATCCCCGGCGTGCGCATCCGCCGGCAGGTCCTGATGGGCCTGCCCAGCGTCCAGGTGCTCGCCTACGCCGCGCGCGTGGGAGCCGACCTGATCGTGCTGGCGAACCACGGGCGGACGCTGGGCGAGAAGCTCCTGCTCGGGTCGGTCGCCGATCGCGTGCTGCGCAAGGCGAAGGTGCCCGTGCTGCTGGTGCCGGCGCCACCCCGGGGCCGCAAGCGCGCCGCTTCCCGCCGCTGACTACAGCTTGGGTCCCGAATCGACGCCGCCGCGGGGCGCGCCGCCGAGCGGGGGCGGCTCCGGCGCGGCGACCTTGCTGGCCGGCCGCGTGGGGCCGGGCTCCCCGCGCACCCGCCGCGCCAGGAACGCCGCCACCCGCTTGAGCCCGCGCCAGATCTTCGGCAGCAGCCAGATGGCCAGCGCGAAGAAGACCGCCAGCAGCACCAGGAAGACCCACGGGTGGTTGAGCGCGGCCCACAGGCCCCCCACCACCATCACGTCCTCCGTGATCGACGCGGTCCAGTTGGTGACCGGCTCCGGCGACGTGTTGATGAGCGCGCGGGTGCCGGCCTTGGTGGCGTGTGCGCCCGCCGCCAGCGTCCCGCCCAGCAGCGCCGCGGCCAGCTCCACCGCCCCGCTCACGTCTCCCACGGCCTGGGACGCCAGCACCGCGCCCGCCGGAATGCGGATGAAGGTGTGGAGCGCGTCCCAGCCGGTGTCCACGCCGGGCGTCTTGTCGGCGAAGAACTCCACGCAATACATGAGGCCGGCGGCTCCCATCACCAGCGGATCGCTGACGATGGCCATCTCCGGAGGCAGCGCGATGTGGCCCAGCGAGTTCAGCAGCCCGAGCATGAAGACGGCGGCGTAGAGATTGATGCCGCTCGCCCAGCCCACACCCATGGTGAGGGCAATGGTCTCGATCACACCCATGCAGGCGCACCTCCTCCGTACGCAAACCCGGGCCCTTGGACGTCGCATCCCTCGCGGCTATTCGAGCTTCCGCTTGCCGCGTCCCGTTCAGCGCCTGCCCATCACCGGCTTGAAGATCGGCATGTTCGCCTCCGTCGCCACGTAGATCACGTTCGGGTTCTCGTTCAGCGTCTGGATCCACAGGTACTGGAGGTAGGAGCTGGTCAGCGTGGTGTTGATGATGCGCTGCGCCTCGGCGGCGCCCTTGGCCCGCGCCACCTCGATCTCGGCGTCCTTCTGGGCCTGCTGCAGCTCGAACGTCTTCTGCTCGGCGCGCTGCTCGGCGGTGAGCTTGGCCTCGATGCTCTCCTTGAAGCGGGGCGGGAGCTGCACGTCGCGCAGCAGCACGTCCACCACCTCGACGCCTTGGGGAGCGAGGTTGTCGCGCAGATAGGCGCGCACCTTGTCCGCGATCTCCTTGCGACCCGTTTCGGTGTAGATGCCCTTCACCGGATAGCCGCTCACCACGTCCCGGACGCCGTTGCGGAGATAGGGGATGATCAGGACTTCCCGATAGCGCGACCCGATCGTCTTGCGGATCGTCGGCGCCAGATTCGGGTCCACGCGGTACAGCAGCGAGGTGTCCAGGCCCACGATCAGGCCCTCGGACGAGGGCACCTGGGCCTGCTCCTTGTGCTCCTGGAGCTTCACGTTCCAGCGCTCCACCTCCCGGATTACGGGAAGCCGAAGCGCCACGCCCTGGGGCAGCGGCTCGTCGCTGATGCGACCGAATGCCTTCGTGACGCCCACCTCTCCATCCTCCACTACCGTGCAGGCGGTGGAAAGGGCAGCGAGGCTCGCGAGCCACGCGAGCGTGAGAAGCCGGGGGAATCGCATCGTGTCTACCTCCTTGCGGGTGTCTAGCGGAGCCCGAGCATAACCCGTACCGTACCTGCCGCTCACAGCCGCCGGCGTTGCAGCGATCAGGGAGCCCGCATGGTTCGATTGTCCGTGGACTTCGAGCATCCGTCCCGGACGTGGTGGGAGAGCGGCGGCCAGGAGCTGTGGGACGGCATCGCCGAGGACTTGGACGGCTCCTCGGTGGTGCTGGACGATTCCGTGGCCGAATCGTGGCTCGCGGAGGCGCGCAAGATCCCGGGCTGGGACGGCGGTCCCGATTACGCGCCCCACCCCATCGTCGTGCGAGCGGTGGCGGACGACGAGGAAACACGCGCCTGACGGCGCGCACGGGTCGGGAGGGCCCATGCCGGAAGAGCCGCTGATCGCGATGTTCGTGGACTTCGAGAACCTCGCGCTCGGCGTCCGCGACATGCGCGGAGGCAAGTTTCAGGTGGAGCTGGTGCTGAAGCGGCTGCTGGAGAAGGGTCGCATCGTGTTCAAGCGGGCCTACTGCGACTGGAGCCGCTATCGCGACCAGGTGCGCGAATTCCACGCCAACGGCATCGAGATGGTGGACATCCCGCAGAGCAAGGTGAGCGGCAAGAACAGCGCCGACATCCACATGGTCGTGGACGCCATGGACCTCTGCT
>JBFGJV010000158.1:0-7287 GCA_041577015.1 Myxococcota bacterium | reverse complement strand
TCCTCGAGGCGCCGGTCGAGATCCGACTCGCCGATCCCGAAGGTGCGCAGCAGCGTCGCGCGCACCACCCGGCCGGCCGCGCCGCGCCGCGCCTCGAGCCGCGGCATCACCTGCTCCTCCATCATGCGTGCGAGCTCGCGCGGCACGCCCGGCAGGCAGAAGAAGAGCGTCCCTTCCACCTCGAGCAGGCACCCGGGCGCCGTCCCGATCGGGTTCGGCAGCACCTCGGCGCCCTCCGGGAACCAGGCCTGCTTGGCGTTGTTCTCGGCCATCTCCCGGCCGAGGCGCTCGAAGAAGGCGCGGATCGTCGCGAGAGAGGGCTCGTGCAGCACGAGCTTGCGCTCGAAGCTCCCGCCCAGCACCGCGATGGTGAGGTCGTCACGCGTCGGGCCGAGGCCGCCCGAGACGAGCACCACGTCGCTGCGTCGCGCGGCGCGCCGGAAGGCGTCGGCCAGGTCCTCGGGGTCGTCGCGCACCGAGGTCTGGAAGCGCGTCTCCACGTCCAACGCCAGCAGTCGCTCGGCCAGGAACGCCTTGTTCGAGTCGACGATCTCGCCGCGCAGGATCTCGTCGCCCACGGTGAGGATCTCGGCCTTCATACCAGCTCGTAGCCGAAGCGCGGCAGCAGCACGAAGATCGCCACCAGCGTTCCGGCCGCGAGGACGCCGGCCACCACGTCGTCCATCATCACGCCCACGCCTCCCCGGCCGCCCCGCTCTGCCCAGCGCACGGGGCCCGGCTTCCACACATCGAACACCCGGAATAGGACGAATGCGGTCACGACCGAGGCCCAGCCGTGGGGGAGCTCCAGGAAGACCAGCGGCGAGAGGGCGATCAGCTGGCCCGCCACCTCGTCGATCACGATGCGCCCGTCGTCGGGCCGGCTCCAGGCGCGCTCCGCCTCGTCCGCCGCCCAGACGCCCACGAAGACGAGCCCCGCCACCGTGAGCGCGTAGAGGGGCGCGGAGAGCGCGGCCAGGGGCCAGAAGACGAGCACCCCCACGGCCGACCCCACCGTCCCGGGCGCAAAGGGGAAGAGGCCGGCGCCGCAGGCGGTGGCCAGGACGAGCGCGATCGAGCGCGTTCCGGAGTCCGTGACGAGAGGCTCCGCGGGACCTGCGGAGGATGGTTTCGCGCCTCGGCGGGGGGCGTTCGGGCGCGGGCGGGAAGATAGCACCACCCGGTTCAGGCGCCCCGGCGGGCGGTCGATGGGGAAGCGAACGGGGGGGGTCTACCCCGACCCCCGCGGGATCAGGAGTGCCCGGAGTTGAGCCGCCAGATGCCCCAGGCCGGTCCGGCCCCGCGCTCGGCGGCGGACGTCTCGACCCTGCTGGTCGAGCTGGGCCGCGCCATGCGCGGGCTGGAATTCTACGCGGAGGGCGAGCGCGCGCGGAGCGAGATCCTGGAGCGGAGCTTCCAGGCCTGGCGGGCGGAGCTCGCCCGCTCGGGCCCGCTCCGCATCGAGGTGCGCCGGGGCGCGTTCTGGATCGGCGGCTCGGACATCCCGGTGGGGCGCGGGCGCCTGGACGAGCTGGCGCGCTGCTTCGCCAGGCGAGGCGTGCGGCGCCTGGACTGCACGCCGGACCTCGAGCCCGAAGCCTTCCAGGCGCTGGCCGGCGTGCTGGTGACGGATCCGACGACCCTCGAGGAGGCGGGAGGCGTCGAGGCGTGGCATCACGCCGCCGAGCGGCGCGGCGTGCGCCTGAACGGCACCGCGAACCCCGAGGCCGGGTACGACGACGACACGGCTCCGGTGCTTGGCCCGACCGAGGAGCTGGCGCTGCGTCTGAGCGAGCTGGACGCATGCGACGCCGATGCCCCGGACCCGCAGCTCGTGGAACGAATCATCACGTGCGCCGCGCGCCTGGACCGGGGTCCGCGCGAGGCGCTGCACCGCGGACTCCGGATGCTGTCCGACTATGCGGGGGACGGGGCCCGACGCTCCGCCGGGCAGCGCGACGTGGCCCGCCGGGCGCTGCGAAGCCTCACGCGCGTGGGGGCGGTCCGGGACGACTTGATCGAGCGCGCGTGCCGCCCCGACGCGGCGGAGAGCATGCCCGCCACGGGGATCCTGCTGCGGCTGGGTGACGAGGCCGCAGCCCCCGTTCTCGACCGGCTCGAGCACGAGACGGACGCGCAGCGGCGGGGTCACCTGGAAGGCATCCTGATCGCACTGGGGGATGACGCGAGCACGGAGCTGCTGCGCGCCCTCGACGCGGGCGGTCCCCGGCGCGTGCGTCTGGCCGTGCGGCTGGCGGGCGAGGGCCGCAACCAACGTGCGGTGCCGGACCTGTCGCGTCTCCTCGCCCAGGGCGAGCCGGACGTGCGACGCGAGGCCGCCAAGGCCCTGGTCCAGATCGGCGACGGGAGCGCCATGAAGGCGCTGGTGCAGGCACTCGAGAGCCCGGTGGAGGGCGTCCCCGAGCACGCCGCCTACTGTCTCGGGGCGACGCGCCGGCCGGCCGCCGTGCGACCGCTGCTGGTGGCGCTCGATCGCGCGCTGCGCACCCGGGACGGGGCGCTCTCCCTCGAGATCGTCCGGGCCCTGGGGCGCCTGGGTCGCTCGGAGGCGGCCTCGGCGCTGGCTGCGCTCCTGCGCCGCCGCAGCTTCTTCGGGCGCGGCCCGCTGCTCGAGCTGAAGCTGGCCGCCGTGGAGTCCCTCGGCCGCATGCCGGGAGGCCCGGCGGAGCTGGCCCTCACCCAGGCGGCGCGCTCCCGCGACGCCCGCCTGCGCGTGGCCGCGGAGCGCGCCCTCGCCTCGCGCTAGGCTTGTGGTTTCCATGCGCTCTCTCGGTCTCGATCTCGGCGCACGCCGCATCGGCCTGGCGATCTCCGACGAGGAGGGGACGTTCGCCTTCCCGGCTGGCTCCCTGCGGCGGCGCGACCTCCGGGGCGACCTCGACGCGCTCCACGCCCTGATGGAGGAGCGCGGCATCGGAGCCGTCGTGGTGGGGCTTCCCGTTCACATGAACGGCCGTCTGGGCCCCGAGGCGGCGGCAACGCGGCGCTTCGCTCGCGAGCTCGCCACCACGACCGGACGGCCCGTGGAGCTCCTGGACGAGCGCTGGACCACGCGCGAGGCCGAGCGTGCGCTGCGCGAGGCGGGACGCAGGGGACGCGGTCGCGACCCGGGCGAGGTGGACGCCGCCGCGGCGGCGATCCTGCTGCGCACCTGGCTCGAGCGCCGGCGCCACGCGGGGGCGCGTCCGGCTCCGTGAGCGAGCCGACCGCGCAGAGCCCGGCGGCGCCCTGGGCGCGCCTGGCCGCGACGCTCACCGTGGGCGTGGCCTTCCTCGCGCTGGTGGGGATCCTGGCCTCGTCGCTGGCGTGGCGGCGCGCCCTGGCGCCGCGCGACCCGGCGGCGGAGCCGGTGCGCTTCGAGGTCCCGGCGGGCGCCACCCTGCGCGGCGTGGCGGATCGCCTCGAGGAAGCCGGCCTGGTGCGCCACGCCTGGGCGCTGGTCTGGCTGGGGCGCTGGCGAGGCCAAGAGAGCTCGCTGCGCGCCGGAGAGTACGAGCTCTCCCCGGCCTGGCCCACCGAGGAGATCCTGGGCCGCATCGTGCGAGGCGAGGTGAAGACCCACGAGGTGGTGCTGCCGGAGGGACTGGCCGCCGCGGAGATCGCCACGCGTCTGGCCCAGGCGGAGCTGGTGGATCACGACGCCTTCCTCGACGTGGTGCGGGACCCGGGGACGCCTGCTGCCTTCGGCGTCGAGGGGGAGAGCCTGGAGGGCTACCTCTTCCCCGAGACCTATCGGCTCCCGCGCGGGCTCGGTGCGCGCGAGGTGGCGCGCGTGCTCGTGGACGAGTTCCGGAAGGTCTGGGACGAGGTCGCCGAGCCGGCGCGCGCCCGGGGCCTCGGCCAGCACGAGGTGGTGACGCTCGCCTCCATCGTGGAGAAGGAGACCGGCGCCGCCCACGAGCGGGCGCTGATTGCCTCGGTGTTCCACAACCGACTGCGCCGCGGCATGCGGCTCGAGTCGGATCCCACCGTGATCTACGGCATCCCCGACTTCGACGGCAACCTGCGCCGGGTGCACCTGGAGGACGCCTCGAACCCCTGGAACACCTATCGCAACGCGGGCCTGCCTCCGACCCCCATCGCGAACCCCGGGCGCGACGCCCTGCTCGCCGTGGTGCGTCCCGCGGAGAGCGAGTTCCTCTACTTCGTGTCGCGCAACGACGGCACCCACGACTTCTCGCGCACCTACGCCGAGCACGCCGCCAAGGTGGACCGCTTCCAGCGCCGGGGACGGCGGCGGTGAACGTCGAGCCCCGGGCCTACTTCCTGGAGCTGGCGGGAGAGGTCGCGGCGCTCCGCGAGGTCGAGGCCACCCTGCGCTGGGACGTGGGCGGCGAGGGCGGCGGGACCTTCTACCTGAACTTCGCCGCCGGGCGCCTTTCCGGTGCCGAGACGGCGAGCCGAGCGCCCTTCCTGGCGCTGGCGCAGGAGCGCCCCGACTTCGAGCGTCTGGTGGGCGCGGTGGGCGAGCAGCCGCTTGCGCCACTCACGCTGCTGACGGGCCGCTCGGGGGCGCGCAGCGCGACACTGGAGCGGCTCAGCGCGCTCGATGCCACGCTCGAGCTCCGGGTGACCGGAGAGACCGGCTTCGCGCTCGCGGTCCACTTCGCCCCCGAGCCGCGCGCCGTGGAGCCCGACACGCGCCTGCGGCTCGACGCGGAGACCTTCGAGGCGCTGCGCGCCGGACGGCTGGAGCCTCAGGCCGCCTTCCTGAGCGGGCGCATCGCGCTCGAGGGCGACGTGGGCCTCGCCATGCGCATCGCCCTGGCGACGCTGGGCGGAAGCTAGGGAATCGCTACCTGACGCAGCAGCGTGAGGTCGTCCAGGGCCTTGCCGGCGCCGTGCACGACCGCGGTGAAGGGGTCCTCGCTGCGCAGGATCGGCAGCTTGGTCTCCTCGCGGAGCACGCGGTCCATGTCGCGCAGCAGCGAGCCGCCGCCCACCAGCATGATGCCGCGGTCGACGATGTCCGCCGCCAGCTCCGGGGGCGTGCGCTCCAGGGTCAGGTGGACGGTCTCGACGATGTTGCTGATGGGCTCGACCAGCGCCTCGTGGATCTCCTCGCTGGTGGCCACCACGACCTTCGGGATCCCGGCCACCAGGTCGCGACCCTTGATCTCCATGGTCTGGGTCTTGCCGTGGGGCGAGGCGGTGGCGATGGTCATCTTCACGTCCTCGGCGGTGCGCTCGCCGATCAGGACGTTGTACTTCCGCTTCACGTACTGGATGATGGCCTCGTCCATCTTGTCGCCGCCGCAGCGCACCGAGAGCGAGGCCACGATGCCCGAGAGCGAGGTCACGGCCACGTCGGTGGTGCCGCCGCCGATGTCGCACACCATGTTGCCGCTGGCGGCGGTCACGTCCAGACCGGCACCGAGCGCGGCCGCCATGGGCTCCTCGATCATGTAGACCTCGCGCGCGCCCGCGGAGAGCGCCGACTCGCGCACCGCGCGCTTCTCGACGCTGGTGATGCAGGGCGGCACGCAGATCACGATGCGGGGACGCACCAGCTTCGAGCGGTTGTGGGCGCGCTGGATGAAGTAGCGCAGCATCGCCTCGGTGACCTCGAAGTCGGCGATGACGCCGTCCTTGATGGGGCGCACCGCACGGATGCCGTGGGGGGTGCGGCCCAGCATGGCCTTGGCCTCGTTGCCCACCGCCAGCACCTTCTCGCCCCGGCCGTTCGGGTCCCGGTGCACGGCGACCACGCTCGGCTCCGAGCAGACGATGCCCTTGCCCCGGGCGTAGACCAGGGTGTTGGCCGTACCGAGGTCGATGGCCAGGTCGTTCGAGAAAAGGCCCGCGAGGGCGCTCAGCATGGCCGCGATCTCCGCCGGAGGACGTCCCGGCTCGGGAAGTGCCTACGTCCGACCTATCGGCTGCCGGCAGACGGGAATTGAGGGGAATGTCGGGGGCCCGTGGGGGCTCAGTCGGCGGCGGGAGCGGGCTCCGGGGTGGCCGGCTCGGGGCGGGCCGGCGGGGCCGGGGCGGGCTCCCGGCCCACCAGCTCCGCCAGCGTCTCGAGGCCGGTCTGGACGCGCTGCACCTCGTCGCGAACCGCGTCCAGGTGGAGGCGGCGCGCCCCGATCTCGGCCTCGGCGCCCGCCAGCGCGGTGGAGAGGGCCTCTACCCGTGCCTCCAGGGCCCGGGTCGTGCTCGCCTGCCGTCCCAGCAGCACGGCGCACACCACGAGCGCGAGGCCCAGCACCCCGGCCACGATCCAGGGAGCGCGAGGTCGGCTCGGGGTCGATCCCTCGAGCGCCGTCTCGCCGGCCGCCTCCGGGGTGGGCTCCGGGACCGGGACCAGGTGCGGAGGACGGCTGCCCGCCACTACGACTGGATCACGAGCTTCGAGAGGCTCGTCTTGCGCAGGTTCGTCTTCTGGATCGTGCGCACCAGCTCCGCGACCTTCTCGGTGTCGGTCTCGAAGGGATTGTTGCAGATCACGCGCACGTTCAGGAGGTTGCCCAGGCGGATGTTCGACCAGTCGAGGTCGTACTGGATCGCGTTCTGCCGCGCGAGCTTGATGAACTCGCCCCGCATCTTGGCCCGCGTGTCCGGCGGCGGCTCCGTCTTGGCCTTGATGACCTCGTCGTCGTTCAGCAGCCGGTCCACGGCGTCCTTCCGCTCCATCAGGTAGAACAGGCCGCGGTTCACGCGGATGTCGTGGTACTGGAGGTCGAGCATGAACACCCGCGGGTCGTTCCACGTGGTGCGGCGGCGGTCCAGGTAGCTCTCGATCATCTGGCGCTTGATCACCCAGTCCACCTGGCGTCCGAGTCGGTCCGGGTCGGTGTCCAGGCAGTCGAGCACGTACTGCCACTCGTGTACGGACTGGCGCAGCTCGTCGCTCACCGGGTACTGCTCCAGGTAGCGCTGGGCCATCTCGCAGTACTCGCGCTGGATCTCGATGGGCGAGTACTCGCGTCCGTTGTCCAGGCGCAGGCGCCGCTTGCACGTGGTGTCGTAGGAGATGTCCTTGATGGCCTTCACCGGGTTGCGCAGCGTGAAGTCCTTGTTGATGTAGTTGTCCTCGATCATCTGGAGCACGACGGCGCAGGTGCCCACCTTCACGAAGTTGGTGTACTCGCTCATGTTCGAGTCACCCACGATCACGTGCAGCCGCCGGTACTTCTCCCGGTCGAGCTTGTCGGGATCGTCGTTCAGGCAATCGAGAACGTGCTGCCATTTCCCGACGGCGTCGCGAAGCTCGTCGGAGACGGGGTACTGCTCGATGTACTTCTGGGCCATCTCGCAGTACTCCAT
>JBFGJV010000157.1:0-7288 GCA_041577015.1 Myxococcota bacterium | reverse complement strand
CGCGCAGATCGCCTTCCTGGCGGCGAAGACCGAGCGGCTCGTCTTCGCCACCGGCATCGCCAACATCTACGCGCGCGATCCCATGACCATGACCGCGCTGCGCAAGACGCTGGCGGAGCTCACGGGCGGGCGCTTCGTGCTAGGCCTGGGCGTCTCGCACGCCCACCTGGTGACGGGCGTCCGCGGCCATGACTACGGCAAGCCGCTCACCGCCATGCGCAACTACCTCGACGCCATGGAGAAGGCACTGTTCCGTGCCGCGGAGAGCACGGAGGAGGCGCCGATCGTGCTGGCCGCGCTCCGCAAGCGCATGCTCGGCCTGGCCGGCGAGCGTGCGCGCGGCGCGCATCCCTACTTCGTCCCGCCGGAGCACACCGCCCGCGCCCGGGAGATCCTGGGCCCCGGGCCCTGGCTCGCTCCGGAGCAGATGGTGATGCTCCAGACCGACGCGTCCGAGGCCCGGCGGGTGGCGCGCCAGAACATGCGCGTCTACACGGGGCTCCCGAACTACCAGAACAACCTCAAGTGGCTCGGCTACGAGGACGCCGACTTCGCCGACGGCGGCAGCGACCGGCTCGTGGACGCCATCGTCGCCTGGGGCGACGAGGACGCCATCCGACGCCGCATCCAGGCGCACTACGACGCTGGCGCCACGCACGTCTGCATCCAGCCCCTGCGTGCAGACGGCGTGCCGGGGCCGGATCTGGCTCTGCTCGAGCGCCTCGCCCCGGCCAAGAGCGTCTAGCGTTGGCGTCCCGGCGCCGCTTCTGGGGCTGGGGAACCGAGGACGCCGGCCCGACGCCCGAGCAGCAGAAGGGCATCGCGCGCGCCCTCTCCGAACGCTTCGGCCACGCGCTCGATCCCACGCCGCCGCCGCGCCTGGAGGAGATCGCGCTGCGGCCGCCGCGCGTGGCCGCGCCCGCGTCCCTGGCCGGGATCTGCTCGGACGCGCCCTACGACCGCGCCGCGCACACCTACGGCAAGGGCTACCGGGACGTGGTGCGCGCCTTCCGGCGCCGCTTCGAGCATCCGCCGGACCTGGTCGCCTTCCCGCGCGACGAGGCCGAGGTCGCGGCGCTCCTCGACTGGTGCGGGAGCGAGGGGATCGCGGCGATCCCGTACGGCGGGGGCTCGAGCGTGGTGGGTGGCGTGGAGCCGCGCGTGGGCGACGCCTGGCACGGCGCCGTCACGCTCGACCTCTCCCGCCTGGACCGGGTGCTCGAGATCGAGGCCAACTCGCGCGCGGCGCGCGTGCAGGCCGGCGTGCTGGGACCCGCCCTGGAGGACGCCCTGCGCCCGCACGGCGTGACGCTGCGCCACTTTCCGCAGTCCTTCGAGTTCTCCTCGGTGGGCGGCTGGATCGCCACGCGCTCGGGCGGTCACTACGCCACGCTCTGGACCCACATCGACGACTTCGTGGAGTCCCTGCGCGTGGTGACGCCCACGGGCGTGGTGGAGAGTCGGCGGCGTCCGGGCTCGGGCGCCGGCCCGAGCCCCGACCGCCTGTTCATCGGGTCCGAGGGGATCCTCGGCGTCGTCACCGAGGCCTGGCTGCGGCTCCAGGATCGCCCGCGCTTCCGGGCGTCGGCGGCGGTGCGCTTCCCGGGCGAGGACGGCTTCCTGCGCGGGGCGGAGGCCGCCCGGCGGCTGGCCCAGTCGGGCCTCCACCCGAGCAACTGCCGGCTCCTGGACGCGCAGGAGGCCGCCACGTCGGGCGCCGGCTCGGGCGAGGACGCCGTGCTGCTGGTGGGCTTCGAGTCCGCGGACCACCCGCTCGACCCGTGGCTGGCGCGCGCCCGCGAGCTCTGCGCCGACGCCGGAGGGATCCTGCCGGAGCAGCCCGTGCGAACGCGCACCGACTCCGGGGCCTCGCGTGAGGGCGCAGCCGGCGCCTGGCGCCAGGCCTTCCTGAATGCTCCCTACCTGCGGGACCTGATGGTCTCCCTGGGCGTGGTGTCCGAGACCTTCGAGACCGCGATCCCCTGGGACCGCTTCCCCGCGTTCCACGCCGGCGTGCGGGAGGTGGTGGAGGCGGCCATCCGCAAGACCTGCGGCGCCGGGACCCTCGCCTGCCGCTTCACCCACGTCTACCCGGACGGGCCGGCGCCCTACTACACCGTGCTCGCCCCCGGGCGCCGCGGCAGCGAGCTCGAGCAGTGGGACGAGATCAAGGCGGCGGCGATGGAGGCGGTGGTGCGGCTCGGCGGGACCGTCACCCACCACCACGCGGTGGGCCGCGACCACCGGCCCGGCTACGACCAGCAGCGGCCAGAGGGCTTCGCCCGGGCGCTCACCGCCGCGAAGCGCGCCCTGGACCCGGCCGGGATCCTCAATCCGGGCGTCCTCATCGATCCCGCGGGGCCAAGGAGACGGGAGGGCTAGCGCGGAGCGTCACCCTTTGGGGGCGGTGCGGCACATAGAGGGTGAACCTTCTTCGCCGAGGCCCCTGACGATGAGCTCCGACGCTGTGTCCCTGGTCCCCTGCGTGGTGTGCAGCAAGATGCACGAGCCCGAGACCCCGCTCGAGCACCGCTCCGTCTGCGTCGAGTGCATGCCCCCCCTCGACCACTCCGCCGAGTGGCTGGAAAACATGCCGGATCACCGCCGCCGTCCCAACGAGCCCGAGTTCATAACCGGCCGGCGGCCGCGTCCGCGCAACGCGGCCTGACCAACCCACGTGCCGCGCCGGGAGGGCTATGCTCGCCCCCCGTGGCCCGGGTGAACGAGCACTACCGCAAGCTCCGCGCCGGCTATCTCTTCCCGGAGATCGCCCGGCGCGTCGCCGCCTTCGAGCAGGCGCACCCGGACGCGGGGCTGATCCGGCTCGGCATCGGCGACGTCACGCTCCCGCTGGCGCCGGTGGTGGTGGAGGCGCTGCGCCGGGCCGCCGCCGAGATGGGGACCGCCGAGGGCTTCCGGGGCTACGGGCCGGAGGCGGGCTACCCCTTCCTGCGCGAGGCGATTCGCGAGCACGACTACGCGCCGAGGGGCGTCGAGATCGACCGCGACGAGATCTTCGTCTCGGACGGCAGCAAGCAGGATAGCGGCAACATCCAGGAGATCTTCGGCCTCGACTGCCGCGTGGCCGTCACCGACCCGGTCTATCCCGTCTACGTGGACACCAACGTGATGGCCGGGCGCACCAGCGAGGCGGACGGGAAGGGACGCTTCGGAGGCATCCTCTACCTGCCGGCCACCGAGGCCAACCACTTCGTCCCGCCGCCCCCGGACGAGCCCGCCGACCTCGTCTACCTGTGCACGCCGAACAACCCCACGGGCGCCGTGGCGACGCGCGAGCAGCTCGCCGCCTGGGTGGCCTGGGCACGCGAGCACGACGCCGTCCTGATCTTCGACGCGGCCTACGACGCCTACATCACCGACCCGGGCCTGCCCCACTCCATCTACGAGATCGAGGGCGCCCGGACCTGCGCCATCGAGATGCGCAGCTTCTCGAAGCGGGCCGGCTTCACGGGCCTGCGCTGCGCCTACACCGTGGTGCCGAAGGATCTCTCGGGCACCACGGCCGCCGGCGAGCGCGTCCCGGTCCGCGAGCTCTGGGCCCGCCGCCAGGCCACCAAGTTCAACGGCGTCCCCTATCCCGTCCAGCGCGCCGCAGAGGCCACCTTCTCGCCCGAGGGCCGCAAGCAGACCGGCGAGCAGATCGCCTACTACCAGGAGAACGCCGGACGGCTGCGCGACGGGCTCGCGGCGGCGGGCTTCCGCGTCCACGGCGGCGTCCACGCCCCCTACATCTGGATGCGCGTGCCCGAGGGTCGCGACTCCTGGGGCTTCTTCGACGAGCTGCTCGAGAAGGCGCAGGTCGTGGGCACGCCCGGCTCGGGCTTCGGTCCGTCCGGGGAGGGCTACTTCCGGATCTCCGCCTTCAACGCCCACGAGAAGGTGGACGAGGCCATCGCGCGCATCCGACAGGCCTTCGCCCGCTGACGACGGGTCCACACCAAAAAATGAGGTGAACGCGTCTCCTCCCGCGCGACTTGCGCGCGCGTGCGCACGCACGCACGCCGCGCCTCGAATCGCGGCCGCGCTTCGCGTGTCCAAGCTCCACAGATGGGGATGAGCGGGGCCACGGGTCCCGCGGAGAGGAAGGACGGACATGTCGATCGATCACGAGCGGACGATCCGCCAGGCACTGCTTGCGGGTCTCGGATTCTGCGCGCTCCTGGTCCTGGCCACGCCGGCGCAGGCGGGGGACGCCTTCGAGAACGGCTTCAAGGACGAGCTCGGGCGCATCGCGGCGCGGGAGGCGGTCCACGCCGGCAAGCACATCCTGGTCTCGGTGCTGGATCCGGGTGCCCATCATCGGCACGAAAGCCATGGGCGTGTTCATCCGCGTCACGAGCATCACGGCCATCACCGCCACCCCAGGCACGGTCCGCCGGGGCACGTGAAGCATCACAAGCACAAGAAGCACAAGCACCACAAGCACGCGCATCGGCGCCACCACGATCACTGGGCGCACCACCGGCCGTATCCCGAATACGTCCGGGTCCGATACGAGCCTCACCACCGCGGCGAGCGGTGCGACTGGGGCTACTGAGGGTCCGCCGTCGAGCAGGCGTCTGGCAGGGTGGACGTGCGCGACCCGGGGTCGCTATGAAGAGCCTCTGCAAGGAGGCTCCCCGTGAAGGCCGGCATCTTGATCCTGGGGCTGCTCCTGGCCGGGTCGGCGGCGGCCCAGCCCTGGGCGAAGGGCGACGCGCTCCCCGCGCTCGATCTCGAGGACCAGCATGGCACGCCCCACCGACTGGACGAGGGGGTGCGCCACGTGCTCTTCACCCGCGAGATGGGCGCCGGCCGCCTGCTGAAGCAGGCACTGGAGGACGAGGGGGCGACCCGCCTCCAACGGGCCGGCGCCGTCTACGTCGCCGACTTGAGTGGGATGCCGCGCTTCGCCCGCACGTGGTTCGCCATGCGGGGCCTGCGCCGCCGGCCCTATCCGGTCCTGGTGGACGTGGACGGCCAGAAGACCGAGCGCATCCCCAGCGAGAAGGGCAGCATCACGTGGCTGGCTCTCGACGGGCTTCGCATCACCGGGGTCCGCTACCTCGGAAGCGTCGAGGAGATCCAGGCCGCGCTCGAGCCCTGAACGGGCCAGGCGTCCGACGTCGCCCCACGCGCTACCGTCCGAGGAGGGTGCCGAGGGGAGGCATGCCGTGAGAGAGTTCCGCTCGCTCAACCCCGCCACCGAAGAGCTCCTGGCCCGCTTCGAAGAGCACGACGAGGACCAGGTGTCGGAGCGCCTGGAGCGGGCCCAGCGCGCCTACCAGGACTGGCGCACCACTTCCTTCGCCGAACGTGCGGCGGTGCTGCACCGGACCGCCGACCTGCTGCGCAAAGAGCAGGCGGAGCACGCCCGGCGCATGACGCTCGAAATGGGCAAGCCCATCGGGCAGGCCGAGGCGGAGGTGGAGAAGTGCGCCTGGGTGTGCGCGTGGTACGCCGAGCACGCCGAGCGGCTGCTGGCCCCGGAGCCGGTGGAGACCGACGCGGATCGCAGTCGCGTGCGCTTCGACCCGCTCGGCGGCGTGCTGGCCATCATGCCCTGGAACTTCCCCTACTGGCAGGTGTTCCGCTTCGCGGCCCCGACGCTCATGGCGGGCGACGTGGGCCTGCTCAAGCACGCCGAGAACGTGCCGCAGTGCGCGGAGGCGCTGGAAGAGCTGTTCCGGCGCGCGGGCGCGCCGGAGGGCGTGTTCCAGAACCTGCGCATCCGTCCGGAGCGCGTGGCGGACGTGATCGAGCACCCGGTGGTGGCCGCGGTGACGCTCACGGGAAGCGAGCGCGCCGGCGCCGCCGTGGCCTCCCAGGCGGGCCATCACCTGAAGAAGACCGTGCTCGAGCTGGGCGGGAGCGATCCCTTCGTGGTGCTCGAGGACGCGGACGTCGCCACGGTGGCGCGACACGCGGCGAAGGCCCGCACCCAGAACAGCGGCCAGAGCTGCATCGCCGCCAAGCGCTTCGTGGTGATGGAGGGCGTGGCGGACGCCTTCGTGGAGGCGTTCCGGGGCGAGCTCGAGGCGCTTCGGGTGGGCGATCCGCTGGCGCGCGAGACCGACCTGGGCCCCCTGGCCCGGGACGACCTGCGCGAGAGCCTGGAGCGGCAGGTGAAGCGCACGCTGGAGGCGGGCGCGCGCCTGGTGACGGGCGGCAAGCGGCCCGAGGGACGCGGCTTCTTCTACCCGCCGACGCTCCTCGACGGCGTCGACCCCGGCATGGTCGCCGGCTGCCAGGAGACCTTCGGCCCGGTGGCGGCCGTGCTGCGCGCGAAGAGCGAGGAGGAGGCGATCCGCCTGGCGAACGCCAGCCCCTACGGCCTCGGCGCGAGCCTCTGGACCGTCGACGTGGAGCGCGCCGAGCGCCTGGTGCCCCGCATCGAGGCCGGCTGCGTGTTCGTGAACGACGTGGTGAAGAGCGACCCGCGCGTACCCTTCGGCGGCGTCCGCCGCTCCGGCTACGGGCGTGAGCTCGGGATCTTCGGCATCCGCGAGTTCGTGAACGTGAAGACGGTCTGGATGCGGGAGCGGCCGGCCTCCTGAGCTAGGCTCCGCCACGCGCCCGCCCGGAGGACCCATGGCCACCCAGCCCGCCGCCGAGACGCTCCCCTTCCATCTGCGCGGCAACTTCGCCCCGGTCCACGAGGAGGTGACGGCCTTCGACCTCCCGGTCGAGGGCGCCATCCCGCCGGAGCTGCGCGGGCTCTACCTGCGCAACGGACCCAATCCGAAGACCGGGAGCTCGCCCCACTGGTTCCTGGGCGACGGCATGGTGCACGGCGTGCGGCTCGAGGACGGCAGGGCCGCCTGGTACCGCAACCGCTGGGTCCGCACCCGGGCCTTCGAGGAGGACGCCGAGTGGCTGCGCCCGGACGCGAGCGTGGACCGCACGGTGGCCGTCGCCAACACCAACGTCATCTGCCACGCCGGGCGCATCCTGGCCCTGGTGGAGAACGCCTTCCCCACGGAGCTCACCCCCGAGCTCGACACGGTGGGCATCCACGACTTCGCCGGCCGTCTCACCACGGCCATGACGGCGCATCCGAAGCTCTGCCCGCGCACGGGAGAGCTGCTCTTCTTCGGCTACCACTTCGCCCCGCCCTACCTGACGCTGCACCGGGCCGACCGGGAGGGACACCTCGTGCAGAGCGAGGAGATCGAGGTGCGCGGGCCCAGCATGATGCACGACTTCGCCATCACCGAGCGGCACATCGTCGTGATGGACCTGCCCATCGTCTTCGACGCCGAGCTCGCCCTGCAGGGCACCATGCCCT
>JBFGJV010000156.1:0-7312 GCA_041577015.1 Myxococcota bacterium | reverse complement strand
GAAGACCCACACCCGACACGAGAGCACGGCTCGACAACTTCGTTCCTCCGCTTCCGTCCGCGAATCGAGGGCGGGGTCTAGCGAGGACGCACCCGTGGTCTTGTGATGGTGCTCACGACCGCGAAAGCGTGAGCCGCGTCACGCTTCAGAGCAGCAGCAGCGCTCCCATGCCGAGGGCGTGCAGGGCAACGGCCGGAATCAGGCTCTCGCTGCGCTCGCGTGCCATGCCCGCCGCGATGCCGAGGACGAACGCTCCCGCCGCGCTGCCGGACACGATCGGGAGCAGCGTGGTGCAGAGCGCGAACAACGCGGCCGAGACCAGCACCGGCACCGACACGAACCACGGTCCGCCCACGCCCTGGATCGCGAAGCTCGAGGCGAGGCGCCCGTGCACGAAGCCGCGGAACAGCAGCTCGGAGGCAAACGGCAGGCTCAGGAGCAGCGCGGCGCTCGGCATCGAGACCGGTACCCACGCGCCTCCCATCAGGGCACCCCCGAGCGCGAGCGGGAGCAGCGCCCAGGCGTCGAGGCCGCTCGGAGGCCGCAGCCCGTAGAGCCCCGGCGCGCGGCGCCCGGCGCCGAGCAGCGCCCAGGCCGAGAAGGCCAGCAGCAGGCCCGCCATGGCCAGCGGGGGTTCGATCTTCGCGCCGGCCACCTCCAGCCGCAGCGGCACCGCCGCGGCCAGCACCAGCAGCGCCGCGGCGAGCCCCGTGGTGGCGATCGTCGCCAGGCGTTCGCGCGCCCCGGGCTTCCGGTGCACGCGCCCGCACACCTCGGCGATCTCGCCCGGAGCGAGCCGCGTCCCCGCGAGCCGGGGCGAGCCGCCGATCTCGGGCGAGCCGCCCCAGCGGTCGGCGGAGCGGCCGCCGCCCGAGCCCGGATCCACCAGATTGAGCCGCGAGTAGACCGCCTCGAGATCCGCGCCCAGGGCCGGGTCCACCTGCCGCAGGCTGTAGCAGGTGGGGCCCTTCTGGAGCGCGATCACACCGAGGCGCGTCCCGTGGATGCGACGCAGCTGCGTCTCCACCTCGTAGATGCCCTGCTTGGCGCGGCACACCACGGCGACGGAGCCGTTGCCGAGATCGGCGCGGGCGAGCTCCTCGATCTCCTCCACGTCGTCGAGCTGCTCGGGCGAGTAGACCAGGGCGTCGAGGGCGCGCAGGCGGTCGGCGACGTAGGCCAGCAGATCCACCTGCTCCCAGTGCCCCCCGGCCTTGAGGGAGAGCTCCTTCTCGCGCAGCCGCGCCATGCGCTCGTGGGCCAGGGCGAGCTGCTCCGGCTCGAGGGCGCACAGATCGTCCTTGCCGAGCCCGTGGGCGTCGATGCAGCCCTCGAGCCGCAGCAGCGGCATGATCGACGCGCGCAGCGTGTCGTCGGCGCCGAGCCGCAGGTGGTTCAGCAGCACCCAGATCGCCAGCACCGTGTCGAGGTCGGCGTCGTTGGCGTAGACCGTCCAGTCGCGCCGGCCGAGGTCGAGCCCCCGGCGCAGCAGCACCATCGCCTGCTCGCAGGTGGCGAGCGTGAAGGGGCGGACGCAGCCCTCGTGATGGTCCAGGTTGTAGACCGCGCGCCCGGCGTCCACGAAGGGCGGACCCTGGGCGGCGCCGTCCAGGAAGATGGCGCCGGGCGCGTGGCTGCGGGCCGCCGCCGCCGTGACCGAGAACCCGCGCTCGACGCGCACCGCCAGCGTCGGCGCCTCCAGGCAGGAGAGCACGCCGTCCCGGGTCCGGTAGCGGTTCGGAAGCCGGGCCGGCCGGGCCGAGACGTCTCGCAGAGCGGGCTGGGCGGGCCGCGCTCGTACCGCGGCAGGGGCCAGGGCCGGCGGCATCGGGTCCTCCTCCGGCCCGGGTCGACCGGGCGGGGCCCCGAGCCCGTGACGCGGCTCACCAGGGCGGCTGGCCGGCCTCCAGGGCCTGGAAGTTGCGCCTCAGCAGCTCGGTGGCCTCGTCCGCCGGCAGCGGACGGCTGAAGAAGAAGCCCTGCACCTCCTGGCAGCCGCGGCGGCGCAGGTAGTCGAGCTGCTCCTGCGTCTCCACCCCCTCGGCCACCACGTGGAGGTTCAGCGTCTGCGCCATGGAGATGATGGCCGCGGTGATGGCGGCGTCGTCGGGATCCTTCACCAGGTCTCGCACGAAGGCGCGGTCGATCTTGACCGTGTCGATCGGGAACCCCTTCAGGTAGCTGAGCGAGGAGTAGCCGGTCCCGAAGTCGTCCAGCGACACCGTGATCCCGATGCCCTTCAGTGCGCGGAGCACCCGGGTGGCGACCTCCTTGTTCTCCATCATCGTGCTCTCGGTGATCTCCAGGTCCAGGCAGCGGGCGCTGAGCGGCGTCTCGCTCAGGATGTCGCCCACCTTGCCGGCCAGCTCCTCGGTCTGGAACTGATGCGCCGAGAGATTCACCGCCACGCGCAGGGGCGAGAAGCCCAGCTCCCGCCAGGTGCGCGCCTGCTGGCAGGCCCGGCGCAGCACGTACTCGCCCAGCTGCCCGATCAGCCCCGCCTGCTCCGCCACGTGGATGAACTCGTTGGGGGGCACCATCCCCAGCTCCGGGTGCTGCCAGCGGACCAGGGCCTCGAAGCCCGTGATGCGCCCGCTCGCCAGCTCGATCTTCGGCTGGTAGTGCAGCACCAGCTCGCCGCCGCCGATCGCCCGCCGCAGCCCGCTCTCCAGCTGGAGGCTCTTGCGCGCCAGCTGATTCATCGAGCTGTCGTAGAACAGGAAGGCGTTGCGGCCCTGCTGCTTGGCGCGATACATGGCGGCGTCGGCGTTGCGAAGCAGCGTGTCCACGTCCTCGCCGTGCTCCGGCGAGACCGCGATCCCGATGCTTGCGCCCACCACGAGCTCCTGGTCGGCGATCTCGAACGGGCGCGACAGCACCTCGAGAATGCGCGTGGCCACGTTTCCGGCCTCGCCCGCGTTGCGGACGGCGCACAGCGAGATCACGAACTCGTCGCCCCCGAAGCGCGACACCGCCGAGCTCTCCTCTTCCACCGAACGAAACACCTGGTCCGACCCGCGCACGCAGGCCCGCAGCCGGTCCGCCACGCGCTGCAGCAGCCAGTCGCCCTTCTCGTGACCGAGCGTGTCGTTGATGCGCTTGAAGTGGTCGAGGTCCACGAACAGGACACCCACCTGCTTCGGGTCTTCGCGCGTCTGGGCCTGGTCCAGCATCGTGCCGACCCGCTCCCGGAAGAGCCGCCGGTTCCCGAGCCGCGTCAGGCTGTCGTGGTAGGCCAGGAACTCGACTTCCTTCTCGGCGCGCCGCCAATCGGTGACGTCCTGGATCGTCCCGCACAGCTCGACGGCCTCGCCCGCCTCGCCGTAGACCACGTCCGCCTGGGTGTGGACGTGCCGCTGCTCCTGGTCCGGACGCACGATGCGGTGGTCGAGACGGATCGGCGTCCCCTCCTGGGCGGCGCGACCGATGGCCCGGAGCAGCGGCTCGCGATCGTCCGGGTGGACACACGCGATCAGCTTTCCGATCGGGATGACCTCCTCGCTCCCCTCGACGCCGAGGATCTGGCGGCAGGTCGTGGAGCACGAGAGCGCGCGTGTCGCGAGGTGGAGCTCCCAGTTGCCGAGCTTGGCGCTGTGCTGCGCCTTGGCGAGCCGCTCCCGGCTGCGCTCGAGCTCGGCCACGAGCCGGCCGGTGCGAAGCGCATAGCGGATGCGGTGCACCACGAGCTCCCAGTTCAGGGGCTTCGTGATGAAGTCCGTGGCCCCGGCCTCGTAGGCCCGCCGCACGGACTCCACGTCGTCGAGCGAGGTCACGATCAGGACGGGGACGTGGGACCCGACCGGCGCGCGCCGGATCCGCTCGCACACGCCGAACCCGTCTAGACCGGGCATCTGCACGTCGAGCAGCACGAGGTCGGGCGGCTGCGCCTCGAAGAGCGCGAGCGCGCGCTCGCCGTCCTCCGCCGCCTGCACGGCGAAGCCCGCGCTCTCGAGGGCGTCGCAGGCCATCTGGCGCAGGGTGGCCGTGTCGTCCACGACGAGGATGCGGGCCTGCTTTTCCGCGGAGCCAGCGCGCGACATCGCCGGGAAACATCGGGCCTTCACGCGTGCGACTTGACGCACGCGCGGCGTCTGGGAGGAAACCCCGAGACGGTCGTGGACGGCTCAGGGCGGCGAGAGGTCGCACGCGTCGGCGACGAGTAGCCCCGCCTCCACCAGACGCGCCTTCAGCTCCTGCGCACAGATCTCCTGCTCCGCCGGTGTGATCCGCTCGAACGTGTAGAGCGTGAACGTCTCCTGGGCGAAGCAAGCACCGCCTTCGGAGGCGGCGGCGTCGTCGAAGTGGTCGGTGAGGGGCGGCATCGGACGGAAGAAGGAGAAGATCTCCCCCGCACCCAGGACCGGGTCGTATCCGCACGACGTGAACTGCGGCACGTGCGGCTCCGTCGTGAGGTGCGTGATCCACTCGCCGTAGCCCTCGCTGCACGGGCAGAGCGACTGGATCTCGCAGGTGGCGCTGCATCCGTCGTTGCCCGCGTTGTTGCCGTCGTCGCACTCCTCGCCGCGCTCCGGCTCGAGCAGACCGTCGCCGCAGGTGGGACCGCACGGAGCCTGGTCCTCGGGCGGGAGCCGTCGGGCCACCTGGCGGACGATGCAGGACGCGCACGGCCCGCTGATCGTGCCCTCGGACACCGCGCGGCTCGTCACGGAAGTCGCGTTGCGCACCGCCCGCCCGGCGTCCTGGGCCTCGAGCTGCACCGCGCGGCACAGATCCGTCCCCAGGTCGCCGTCCACCTGCTCCGGCTCCGGCACGAAGACCACGTCCCAGGGCGAGACGAGCCCGCTCACCAGCGTGTCCACCTTGCCGTTGCGGAGGTTCGCGCGACGGATGCTGTCGTTGGTGCGGTCCACCCAGTACACGTGGCGTCCGGGGTCGACGGCGATCCCCAGCAGCCCCAGCCCGCTGCCTGCGGATGTCACCACGTCCACGACGTCGCTGCCGTCCAGGTTCGCGCGCTGGATCTTGTCGGCCTCGCTGGCCGTCCAGTAGACCAGGCCGTTCTCCAGATCCAGCGTGAGGCCGAAGGGTCGGGCCAGGCCGGTGAGGATCTCCTCGACGTTGCCCCCGTCGAGGTCCGCCCGCCGGATCGAGCCCTGGTTGAGCGTGGTCCAGTAGACCTTGCCGCCCCCCGGGTCCACCGCGACGTCCCAGGTAGTCTCGCCGAGCTGCCCCTGGTAGATCACCTCCGGCTCCGATCCGTCGAGATTGGCCCTGCGGATCTCGGCCCGCGAGGCGGGCGCCCAGTAGACCTTGCCCCCGAGCGGATCCACCGCGACGCCGCGCGTGTCCCCGAGCTCGTCGGTCACCGTCTCGAGGTCGCTTCCATCCAGGTTGGTGCGGAAGATCTGCTCCTCGCCGATGCGCTGCACCCAGTAGAGCTTCTGGTTCACTGCGTCGTACCCCAGGCCGGTCGCGCTGAGGGAGGGGGCCACCAGCTCGGCGACCCCGGTGCGCGTGGAGGCCCGGTAGAGCCCGGGCGCCCGGGGAGGGACCTCCTTGGCGTCGGTCCAGTAGACGAAGTCCTCCGGGGCCGCGTGGGCCGACGGGGCCGGGAGGAGTGTCAGAAGCATCAGGGCACCGAGCAGCTTCGTCATTGCGTGGCCTCCTGCGAAGGAGCCGTTCCCACGTACAGCGGAAGCGTGAGGATCCAGATCAGCGGCTGCATGACACCTCTACCCGATGGCACGATTCTATCACGAGGACCGCTGTAGCCGGCTCGCCATCGACCGCCCCCCGGGCAAACGACGGCGCCCCGACCGAGGCCGGGGCGCGTCGCGTGCCGATTTCCGATGGAGGGTCAGTCCCTGACGTTGTCGATCAGCTGCGGGATCAGGCCGCACTTCGCATTGGTGCTGACCGCCTGGGAGGCCGAGGTGAACGAGATCTGACCGCCAGAGAAAAACTCGATCAGAGCGTTCAGCTGATCGAAGGCCGCATCATCCAGAATCGACGTGGACACGAGCTCGCCCAGGTTCCTGAACTGGAGGCCCTGTTGATCGAGAAAGTCATTCACGTCGTCGTTGGTTCCTTCCAGAAAATCGCAGTCGACGTCCAGCGGCTTCGCAGCGTCGGCCGGCGGGGCACCGATCAGCAGGACGGCCGCCATGGCGAGAGAAGTCGCAAGGGATTTGAGCGTCACAACACACCTCCTGGTTGTGGTCTTGGTTACACGCGGGCTCTCGGGCCCTCGCGGTGCGAGTAGGCTCCGCCGCTCGGGGATTTGCAAGCAGAAAGAGCGTCACGCAGCCGACAGCACCTTGGAAAAGGACTGTTTTCCGAGGGGTTCAGAGGAGCTTTGCGCATCGTGTCCGCTCGCGATGCGGACGTCGCCGGAGCGGAACCAGCCCACGGCGAGCCGGTAGCGCAGCGCCTCGGGGGCGCGCCCGCGGATCGCGATCCGCCCCTCGTGCACGCCGCGCAGGTGGTGCCAGGCGCAGAGCGTGGTGCGGTTCTCGGGCACGTCCGGGCCACCTGCGGAGCGGAACACGATGTGGTGGCTGTGCAGGTTCCGCCGCGCGCTGCACGCCGGCACCGTGCAGCGCCAGCCGTCGCGTTCGAAGTCGGCGTAGTCGCGGAAGGCGCTTCCCGCCTGGAGCCAGCTCGCGATGGCGTGCTCCAGCACGCGCTCGAGACCGAAGGCGAAGACCATCGCCTGGAAGAGGCTCGCCACCTCAGGGGGCGCCTGGAACTCGAGCTTCGGCTTTACCCCTTCCTGGAGCTTGCGGAGCGTCACGCCGAGCGCGTCCTCCACCGTCCCGGCGCCGCGCAGCAGCGCCTCGGCCTGGAGCAGCGTGATGCGCCCCTCCCGGAACGCACTGGCCACCCCGGGTGCGGTGAGCTCCGCGCGCGCGAGGCGTACCAGCCGGCGCGCCGTCCGTGGAGAGAGATCCAGCCGCTCGCGGACGTACTCCTCGAAGCTGGCGAAGCCGAGCTCCCCATGGAGACGGCGGTCCAGGACCTGGCGGAGAAGCCGCCCGAGCTCGAGATCCACGCGTTGGAGGAACGCAATGGCCGCCCGGAGCTGGCGGTCGAGCGAACGCGGGGAGGCTTCGGCGAGGGCCTCGGGCTCGTCCACGGGATCGACGAGGCCGCCCCAGCGCAGATGTCGCCAGCGGCGGGCGCGGAGCCCGTCGGCACGGTCGGGCTCCGGGCGCGGCGCACGCCGCCCGTGCGGCGCAGGGTTGGAGCCGACGCCGGGGCTCCCCCAGCTCGCCGCCGCCTCGGCGGCGATGGCCTCGGCCGCCTCCCAGGCCGGGAGCTCCTCGCCCGCCACGCGGCGGGCCAGCTCGAG
>JBFGJV010000155.1:0-7324 GCA_041577015.1 Myxococcota bacterium | reverse complement strand
GACGGCGGCCCTGGAGCAGGTGGGGGCCAAGAGCGTCGTGGCGCGAGCCGCCCCGGAGGAGGCTTCCGCCGAGCCCTGGGAGAGCGTTCCCGCGGCCCTCGACACCACGTCCGACGAGACGGTCGAGGCCGTCGAGCCGACGACCGAGCCGGTGGACCCGATCTGGGCCGAGCCCATGGGTGAGGCGACCGAGACGGTCGCCGAGGCGACCGAGGCGGTCGTCGAGGACACCGAGGCGGTCGTCGAGGACACGGAGACGGTCGTTGAGGCGACCGAGGCGGCTTCCGAGGAGACCGTCACCGTTGCCGAGGCCAGCGAGGCGGCCGCGCCCGAGGCGCCCGCGGTGGAGCCGGCGGCCGAGGAGGCCGCGACCCACGCCCGCGTCTACGGCGTGCAGTACGAGCCGGCGGAGAGCCGGGATCGGGTGGTCGTGGTGACCGACCGTCCCATCGAGCACCAGGTCCTGCGTCCGGATCCCGGCACGCTGGTGGTGAGCGTTCCGAACGCCGCGATCGACGAGGCCGCGGCGGTGCGCATCGCGCCCGATCCGGGCGGACCGGTCTCCCTGGTGACCGCATTCGCCCAGCCCGACGTGGAGACGCCGGAGGTGCGTGTCGTGGTGAAGCGCGCTCCCGGCCTGGTGCCCACGGTGACGCAGCAAGGCACGATGCTCGTGCTCGACTTCCCGCGCCAGGCCGCCATGGCGGAGCCGCCGCCGGTGGTGGCCAGCAAGGCCGTGCGGGCGGCGGTGGAAGAGGCTGCGCCCACGAGCGCTCCCAAGGACGAGGCGAAGATGGCCGCCATGACGCCTCCTGCGTCGGTGGCGCCCGCGGCGCCGGCCGCCCTCTCGCCCTCGGAGCCCACGGAGATCCTCCAGGAGGGCGGGCTCCTCGACGGCAAGGAGTACGTGGGACGCCGCATCTCGCTGGACTTCAAGGACGTGGACATCCAGGACGTGCTGCGGCTCATCGCCGATGTCTCGGACCTCAACATCATCGCGGGTGACGAGGTCTCCGGACAGGTCACGATCCGCCTGGTGGACGTGCCCTGGGACCAGGCGCTCGACGTGATCCTGCTGACCAAGGGCCTCGGCTTCGTGCGCGTGGGCAACGTGCTGCGCATCGCGCCGTCGGACGTGCTCCAGTCCGAGGAGGAGGCGCGACTGCAAGAGCGGCGCTCGAAGGAGCGGCTCGAGGACCTCGTGGTGAAGCTCCAGCCGGTCAACTACGCGGACGTGAAGGAGGTGTCCACGATGGTGAAGCGGCTGCTCTCGCCGCGGGGCTCCGTGGACACGGACCAGCGCACCAACACCGTGATCATCAAGGACATCCCGTCCGTGATCGACGAGTCGACGGCCCTCATCAAGGCGATCGACACCCAGACGCCGCAGGTCATGATCGAGGCGAAGGTGGTCGAGGCGAACCTCGACTTCTCGCGCGAGATCGGCAGCGAGTGGGGCATCGGGGCGCAGCCGCGCGACGAGGATCTGGGCTCGGACTTCGTGGTGGGGCAGCGCCGTCCGGTGACGGTCCAGGACGACAAGTTCCCGTTCGAGCAGGACAACAACGTCGTGGTGGCCAACCCGATCTCCTCGCTGGCCAACGGCATCCTGAACCTCGGGGCCTTCATCCTGGACGACCGCATGGACGTCTCGCTCTCGCTGCGGGCCGCAGAGGCCAACGGCGAGGGCAAGGTGATCTCGAGTCCGCGGGTGGTCACCCTGGACAACCGCGAGGCGGTGATCGAGCAGGGTGTGTCGATTCCGTTCCAGACCTTCGAGAACGGCGATGCCCAGCTGGAGTTCATCGACGCGGTGCTGAGCCTCAAGGTGACGCCGCACATCACGGCGGACCGCAGCATCATCATGAAGATCGAGGTGAGCCGCAACGCGCCCGACGACAGCGTGCAGACGCCGACGGGCTCGCCGGCCATCGCCAAGAACCAGGCCAAGACGGAGACGCTGGTGAAGGACGGGCAGACGCTGGTGATCGGTGGCATCTACGTGGTGGACAAGGCCGAGACCTCGAGTCGCGTGCCGTACTTCCACAAGATCCCCGGGCTCGGCTGGGCGTTCAAGAACCAGACCCTTCGCGACGTGCGCAAGGAGCTGCTGATCTTCGTGACTCCGCGCGTGGTGGTGGGGCCGGAGCTCGCCAGCTAGCGCGCCCGGTACGCGGGAGCGAACGCGACGGGGGGAAGCTTCGGCTTCCCCCCGTTTCGTTTGGTTTCTATACTGGGTCGGATGCGGGGGAAGGCCACGGTCTGGCTGGTGGGCATGATGGGTGCCGGCAAGACGGCCGTGGGTCGCGCGCTGGCCGGCCGTCTGGAGCTCCCGTTCGTGGACACGGATGCCGAGGTGGAGCGGGCGGCGGGCGCCTCGGTGGCGGCGATCTTCGCGCGTGAGGGCGAGGCCGGCTTCCGGGCGCGGGAGCGCGAGGCCGTGGAGAAGCTGGCCGGCATGCCCGCCGTGGTGGCGCTCGGGGGTGGTGCGCCGGCCCAGCCGGGCGTCTGGGAGCTGCTGGAGCGCTCCGGCACCGTGATCTGGCTGCGCGCGCGGGTGGAGACGCTGCTGGCGCGCGTGGGAGCCGCCTCCGAACGTCCGCTGCTGGAAGGGCTGGAGACGGAGGCGCGCCGGGAGCGGATCTCCGCGCTGCTCGCCGAGCGGACGCCCGTCTATGCGCGTGCGGCGCTGACGCTGGACACGGACGAGCTCGAGCCGGAGGTCCTGGCGCGTCGCCTGAGCGAAACCCTGGCGGGCGCGGCGCCATGAGACGCCGCGCGGGTGCGCCGGTCGCGTCGCTGCGCACCGTCAAGGTGGCGCTCGGGGAGCGGACCTATCCGATCCGGATCGGGATGGACACGCTCGACGCGGCCGGGGCCGAGGTGGCCCGGCAGACCGAGGCGGCGCACGCGGCGGTCCTCACCGTGGAGCCCGTCGGGCGCCGCTACGGCTCGCGGCTGGAGCGCTCGCTGCGCGCTGCGGGCGTTCGCGCGCGCCGGCTGACCGTCCCCGACGGCGATCGCACCAAGAATCTGCGCCAGGTGGCGCGCCTCTACGACGCGCTGCTCGACGCCGGCGCGGATCGCAGCACCGTCGTGGTGGCACTGGGCGGCGGCATGGTGGGGGACCTGGCCGGATTCGTGGCGGCGACGTTTCTGCGCGGGCTCCCCTTCGTCCAGGTGCCCACGACGCTGCTCGCCATGGTGGACGCGAGCATCGGCGGCAAGGTGGGCGTCAACCTGCCTAGGGGCAAGAACCTGGTCGGGGCCTTCCACCAGCCGCGCCTGGTCTGGGTGGATGCGGCGACGCTGCGCTCGTTGCCGCGCCGGCAGCGCGTGGCGGGCCTGGCGGAGGTCATCAAGGTCGCCGCGATCCGGGATCGGAACCTCTTCGAACGCCTGGAGCGGGACCTCGAGCGGGTGGTCGATCTGGAGCCCGAGGCGCTGCTCCCGGTGATCGAGCGTGCCTGCGCCATCAAGGCGGAGGTGGTGAGCCGCGACGAGCGGGAGGGCGGGCTACGCATGCTGCTCAACTTCGGTCACACGCTCGGGCACGCCGTGGAGGCCCTGAAGGGCTATCGGGGCATCCTGCACGGCGAGGCGGTGGCCATCGGCATGGTCTTCGCGGCCCGGCGCTCCGAGGCCCTGGGGCTCGCCCCGAAGGGAACGGCCGAGCGCCTGGAGGCGCTGGTGGATCGGGCGGGCCTGCCCACGCGCCTTCCGGACCTCCCGCGCCGGGCTTATCTCTCCGCCCTGCGCGTCGATAAGAAGAGGAGGGAGTCTCGCATCCGCTTCGTGGCCTTGCGCGAGATCGGGCGAGGCGAGACGCTACCGCTCACGCCGGCCGAGGTGCTGGCGCGAAGCTCCCGCTGACGGCGGGATCGATCCGAGGGGGGGACGATCGTGGAGCCCAGGGGCGCGCAGCAGGAGAACCAGGGCGTCGCGGCGGAAGAGGCCGAGGCGCCGGACTTCGCCGGCCAGGCCGAGGCGCAGCGGCGCGCCGGCCGTCCGGAGGAGGCCGAGCGGATCGCCCGGTCCGGTCTGGCCGAGCGACCCGACTTCCAGCCCGGACGCGTGGCGCTCGGTCTCGCGCTCATGGACCTCGGGCGACTCCGGGAGGCCCGACGTCAGCTCGAGCAGGTGGTCGACGCCGCCTCGCGCCCGACGCCGAGCTCCGGCGCCATCGCCCCCGCGCCGCCTGCGCCCGCGCTCCGGACGCATCCGCTGGGCGGCGCCCTCGGCGACGAGGAGTTCGAGGCCGCCTTCGACCGTGCCGAGACCGACCGCGACCAGGTGATCGACGCCGATCGCATCGCCGTCGAGGCCATGCGCCAGGTCGATCGGGAGGAGGCCGGCGTGCGGACGGAGCCGGACTCCCCCTTCACGACGCGCACCGTGGCGGACCTGCTGGAGCGCCAGGGCGATGCCGCCGGCGCCAGTGCGGTGCGTGCGGCGGTGGCGGCGCGGGAGGCCGGGAGCGGCGCGCCGAACCCGCCGGCCCCGCAGCCGCGCAGCGGCGGACGCCGCGCCCTGCACACCCTCGAGCGCTGGCTCGCGAACCTCCAGCGGAGCCGGGCATGAGCTTCGAGCTCGTCCTGCACCGCATCCTGGATGGCTGCCGTGGTGGCATCGGTGTCGCCCTGATGGGCAACGACGGCATCCCGATCGAGCAGGTGATCTCGGAGACGGCGGACGCCAGTGCGCCCGAGGACATCGGTGCGGCCGGTGTCGAGTTCGGTCGCATTCTCGACGAGATCCGCAAGGCCGCGGACGCACTCGGTGGCGGAGGGCTGCAGGAGACCCAGGTGACGCTGGCGCACTTCTCCCTCGTGCTGCGGGTGGTGGATGAAGACAACTTCCTCGTGCTCGTCCTCACGCCGGAGGCGAACCTGGGCAAGGCGCGCTATCTGGCGCGCCGCCACCTCGCCGAGCTTCGCGAGCTGCTGTAGCTTCAGGCGCCCCTGCGGAGGTGCGCCGTGCCGCGGAGCGTGCGCGTGCTCGTCTTGAACGGTCCGAACCTGAACCTGCTCGGCAGGCGTGAGCCCGAGATCTACGGCACCACGACGCTGGCGGAGATCGAGGCCCGGTTGACGGCGCACGCCGCCGAGCGCGGGGCGGAGCTGCGCTTCGTGCAATCGAACCACGAGGGCGAGCTCGTGGACCGCGTCCAGGACGCCGCCGCGTGGGCGCAGGGCATCCTCATCAACCCGGCGGGTCTCACGCACACGAGCGTGGCGCTGCGCGATGCGCTCGTCGCCAGCGGCCTCCCCGTGGTGGAGGTGCACCTCTCGAACGTCCACGCCCGGGAGGAGTTCCGTCGCCAATCCTACGTCTCGCCCGTGGCCACGGGCGTCGTGACTGGCTTCGGCCCGAACAGCTACACCCTCGGGCTGGACGGCCTGCTGGCCCAGCTCAGGGACTGAGCCCGGCCTCTCCGCTCCAAGTACCTGAAAAAAATCGGGAATTCCGGTCGGTGGGCGCCTTCGACCACGCCGCGCCCGCCTCAAGACCCCCCTCCGGCGGCCGATACGAGGAAGACCGGGCGGAGGGGCAGGCCTCTCGGCCCGTCGGGTCTGCCACGTCGAGGGGTCCGTTGGCGATCAACAAGCGCAAGCTCCTGGCCTCCGCCCAGAAGAATCTCGGCAAGGGTGCCCTGGACAAGGCCCTGCGCGACTACATGGCCGTCCTCGAGGCGGACCCGCGCGACGCGAACGTGCGCCTCAAGATGGGCGATCTGCACCTGCGGCGCGGCGAGCGGGAAGAGGCGATCACCGCCTATCGCAAGGTCGCCGACCAGTTCATGCGCGACGGCTTCGACGCCAAGGCGGTGGCGCTCTACAAGCAGATCACCAAGATCGATCCCAAGCGCTACGACGCGTACGTCCCGCTCGCAGATCTCTACCACCGCCTGGGTCTGGTGTCGGACGCGATGAACGCGCTCCAGACCGCCGCCGACGCCCTCAACCGCGAAGGACGCAAGCGCGAAGCCCTCGAGGTGCTGCGCCGCCTGGCGAGCCTCGACCCGAGCAACGTGACGAGTCGGCTCAAGGTGGCGGAGCTGCTGCGACAGGCCAGTCTCGAGTCGGAGGCACTGGCGGAGTACGAGGAGGCGGCGGCCGAGCTGGAGCGTCAGGGCGACTGGGAGGGCCAGCTCGCCGTGCTGGAGCGCGTGATCGAGCTGCGTCCGCAGCATCCCCAGGCGCTGCTCACCCTGGCCCGAACCCTGCACGAGCACGGGCACTCGGACCGGGCCGAGGGGTTCGCCCGTACGCTGCTCGAGTCCGACCGCGCCCAGCCCGAGGCCTACGAGGTCCTGGCCGCGGTCTGCGAGGCGCTCGAACGCAAGTCCGAGGCGATCGAGCTCTACCGGGAGCTGGCCGCCCTGCATCAGGGCCGCGGGGACGAGGACAAGGCGCGTGAGATCCTTCAGCGCCACGTTCCCGCGGAGCTCGGCGAAGGGGCGCAAAACGGGGAGGCGACCCAGCCCACCGAGGAGCCGGCGCTCGAGTTCGACGAAGGCTTCGCCATGGAGGACGAGTCGGACGCCACCCCGGAGGAGCCCGCTCCTTCCTTCGAGCTGCCACCCGACACGCTGCAACCGGACGACAGCGTTCCGGAGGAGTTCCTGGAGGAGACCGATTCCGGTCTCCCGGACTTCGTCGAGGAGACGGAGGCCAACGTCGCCGTTCCCGAGGGAGACCCCGAGCAGCTCCTGGCCGAGGCGAGCGTCTACCTGCGCTATGGCAAGAACGACCGGGCGGTGAAGAGTCTCGAGGCGCTCCTGGCGAACGATCCCTCCCACGTGGGCGCCCTCGAGAAGCTCGGCGAGGTGCACGAAGCCCAAGGCGAGTCCGCACGCGCGCTGGCGGCCTGGATGCTGGCCGCGGACCTGCTCTCGGCGGCGGGCGACGCCGAGCGCTTCGACGCGGTGCGCGGTCGGGTCGAAGCCCTGGACGTCGAGGCGGCGGCGGAGCTGGAGGAGCTCGCGCCGCGTGCGCCCGGCCAGGCTCCGGCTGCGGGTCCCGATCCCGGCGACGCGCTCGGCGAGATCGACGTGGAGATCGACGCCGAATTCGGCGAGGAGGTGGCCCTCGAGCCGGAGGCTCCGCTGCCGGTGCCCGAGCGAGAGCTCGAGGCGGACGCCGGAGACGCGGCCGAGCTGCCCGACCTGGAGCTCCCCCTTGACTTCGAGACCGAAGCTCCGCCGGCGGAGCCCGAGCCCTCGGGCGAGACCTCCACGGCCCATCAGGTCACCGAGGAGCTCGAGGAAGCCAGCTTCTACTACGACCAGGGCATGCTCGACGAAGCGGAGGCCATCTACCAG
>JBFGJV010000154.1:0-7401 GCA_041577015.1 Myxococcota bacterium | reverse complement strand
GGGTGGGTGGAGCGCCGCTTGGTGGAGGCGCACGAGCGGGTCTCGGCCGAGCGGCCGGTGCTGGTGCTGACCGACCTCGATCCGATCGTGGTCCGGGCGGCGGTGGCGGACGCCCAGCTCGCGCGGCTCCACCTCGGGATGGAGGTGCGCGTGCGGACGCCCACCTGGCCGGGGCGGGTGTTCGCGGGAGCCGTTCGCCGCATCGACGTCGCCGCCGACCCCGCGACCCGCACCGTGCCCTTCGAGGCCGAGATCGAGAACGCCGACCTGGCGCTGCGGCCGGCCCTGGCGGTGGAGCTCGAGATCCCGACCGGGGATCCGGAGCCGGTGCTGGCCGTTCCCCTGGCGGCGGTGCTGCGGGACGCGAGCGCGACCCCGTTCTGCTTCGTGGCGATCGAACGGGAGGGCGGGCTCGTGGCCGAGCGCCGCGAGGTGGCGCTCGGCGCGGTGCGCGGGCCCCGCGTCGTGATCGAAGACGGCCTTCGCGCCGGAGAGACCGTCGTCACGCGCGGGCAGCACTTCCTGCGCGCGGGCGACGACCTGCGGGCGGTGGAATGAACCCGGCGAGCTGGTCGCTGGAGCGCCCGCGCGTGGTCGTCCTCGCGACGCTGCTGCTCGTGCTCTACGGCGTGCTCAGCTACCAGGGCCTGCCGCGCCAGGAGAACCCGAGCATCGCGGAGCGCTTCGCGACGGTCGTCGTCTACCTGCCCGGTGCCGAGCCCGAGCGCATGGAGATCCTGGTCACCAAGGTGATCGAGGACGAGATCGCCGAGCTCGACGACATCGAGACCATCTTCTCCCGCAGCTACCACGGCGTGAGCTGGACCCTGATCGAGGTGCGGGAGGGCGCCCCGAACGCGGAGCGCCTGCAGCAGATCCGCGACAAGGTGCAGGAAGCGCGCGCATCGCTTCCCCCCGGCGCCTCGGACCCGGACGTGGATACCCGCACCTTCAAGACCAACACGATGCTGGTGGCGGTGACCGGCGCCGGCGTAGAGCCCCTGGTGCTGCGCCGTCAGGCCAAGGAGCTGAAGCGCGACCTCCAGGCGCTGGCGGACGTGCGTCGCGTGGAGTGGCTGGGAGAGCCGCGCGAGGAGATCGAGGTGGCGCTCGACCTGCGGCGGCTCTCCCAGCGCGGCGTGCCGGTCGTGCAGGTGATCGAGGCGCTGCGGGCGCGCAACGTGGAGCTTCCCAGCGGCGAGGTCGAGGCAGGTGGGCTGCGCTCGGCGATCCATACCACGGGCGCCTTCGACGCCGCGGGCGACGTGGCCCGCACCTACCTGGGAGCCGGGCAGGACGGGCTTCCGATGCGCCTGGCGGACGTGGCGCGGGTCACGCGGCAGCTGGAGGAGCCCGACGTGCTGGCGCGCGCCCGGGGCGACCGGGCCGTGATCCTGGCGGTGGAGATGCTCCCCAAGCGCAACGCCATCGCCTTCGGCGAGAAGGTGCGCGCGCTGCTGGCCGCGTGGAAGCTCCGGGCGCCGGAGGGCCTGGACGCCACGATCGCCGCCGACGAGCCCACGTACGTGCGCGAGCGACTGTCGCTCCTCACGCGCAGCCTGCTGCTCGGCATGGGGCTCGTCGTGGTGCTCACCCTGCTCGGGATGGGCTGGCGTTCGGGCGTCGTGGTCTCGCTTTCGATCCCCCTCTCGCTCACGGTGGCGGTCGCCCTGCTCGGGGTGGGCAACCTGCCGCTGCACCAGATCTCCATCGCCGCGCTGGTGATCGCGATCGGCCTCGTGGTGGACGAGGCCATCATCGTGACCGACAACATCCAGCGCCACGTGGACCGGGGCAAGTCGCCGCAACAGGCCGCCATCGACGGGCTGGGGGAGATCCACCTGGCGATCCTGGCGGGCGCGGCCACCACCGTGGCGGCCTTCATTCCCCTCTGGCTGATGGTGGGCGACATCGGCGACTTCATCCGCAGCATCCCGGTGACGGTCTCGGCGATGCTGCTGGGCTCGGTGGCGGTGGCGCACTTCGTGACGCCGCTGCTGGCGGCCACCATGCACCGCTGGATGGCCGGAGCCCGAAGCGGTCGGGAAGCGAGCCGCCTGGGCAGCGTCTACCGCGCCGTGCTGCCGCGCCTGGTGGAGCACCCCCGGTGGCTGCTGGCGGGCTTCACCCTGGCGCTGGTGTGCGCGGCGCTGGCGATCCGCGCCTTCCTGTGGCCGATGGTGTTCTTCCCGGACGCGGACCGGCGCCAGTTCCTGATCAAGGTGGAGCTTCCGAGCGGAGCGCCGGTGGAGGAGACCGCGGCGCTGATGGCCCGTATCGAGGCGCGCGTGGCCGAGGATCCCCAGGTTGCGGACTGGACCACCGTCTCCGGCGCCGAGATGCCCAAGTTCTACTACAACGAGTTCGACGACGGCCGGGCGGAGAACCAGGGCCGGGTGATCGTCAACACGACCGCCCCCGTGGACCGCACGCGCCAGGTGGCCATGCGCATCCACCGGGATCTGGTGGCGTCGATCGCGGGCGCGCGCATCCGCACGCGCGTGCTGCGCCAGGGCTACTCCGGCGCCGAGGACGTGGAGATCTTCATCACCGGCGACGACCTGGACGTGCTGCGCGAGCTGGCGCGCCGCGTCCGCGACGTCGTGCGCGCGCTGCCGGGCACCACCCAGGTGCGCGACAACTTCGGTTACGACCCGATCACGGTCCAGGCGCGGGTGGACGCGGCCAAGGCCAACCTGCTGGGCATCACCCACCTGGACGTGGCCACCACGCTCCGCACCGCGATCGACGGCTTCGTGGCCACCACCTTCCGCGAGGAGGACGAGGAGATCGACATCGTGGTGCGCACCGCCCGCGCCCACCGCCGCACCGCCACCGAGCTCCAGACGCTACCGATCCACAGCGCCGCGCTCGGGACCAGCGTCCCGCTCTCCCACGTCGCCGCACTGGAGCCGGGCTGGAGCACGCGCGAGATCATGCGCTACGACCGCAAGCGGGAAGCCATGGTGGAGGCCGACCTGGCGCCGGGCTTCGCGGTGCTGGAGGTGGCGGCCGCGGCGGAGCGCGCGGTCCGCAAGCAGATCCACCTCCCGAGCGGCTACCGGCTCTACTTCATGGGCCACCTGAAGGACGTGAACGAGTCGCTGATCTCCATGGCGAAGGCCACGCTGCTGGCGGTGTTCCTGATCTACATGATCCTGGTGCTGCGCTTCTCGTCGCTGCTCCAGCCGCTGCTGATCCTGCTGGCGATCCCGATGGCGCTGATCGGCTCCACGCTCGGGCTCGTGGTGACGGGCAGCCCGCTCGGGTTCATGGCGCTGCTGGGCATGATCGCGCTGACGGGCATCGTCGTGAACGACTCGATCGTGCTGGTGGACTACGTGAACACGCTGCGCCGACGCGGCATGGCGCTGCGCGAGGCGGTGCTGGAGGGGGCATCGACCCGGCTGCGCGCCGTGACGATGACCTCGCTCACCACCATGACGGGCCTGCTCCCGCTGAGCCTCTCCGGGGGCGACTTCTGGGGCCCGTTCGGCTTCGCGATGATCTTCGGCCTGGGCGCCTCGACGGTGCTCACGCTGGTGATCCAACCGGCGGCCTACCTGGCGCTGGAGCGGAGGCGCTCGGCCCGGCGCTTGTAGTGGCCGAGGCCGAGCTCGCGGAAGAGCGGTAGCGCCGAGGCCGCGTGCCGGCGGGCCACCTCCGGCTCGCCCTGGGCCGCGGCCAGCCCGGCCAGACCCAGCAGCCCCTTAGCCAGGGGCGCGCGCAGACGCAGGCGCCGCGCCAGCGCGATCGCCTCGCCCAGGGCCCGCTGGGCGGCGCTCCAGTGGTTCGGACCGGAGCGCGCCTCGACCGCGCCGAGCGCCAGGACGCTCGTCATGCGACGCAGGTGCGCGCCGGAGCGCGAGGCCGCGCCCTCGGCAATGCGGCGCGCCGCGTCGAGCTTGCCCAGCTCGAGCAGGAGCTCGACGATCTGGTCCACGTTGAGCGCCAGGTCCCCGCCCCGGAGCAGGCCGCGCTCGAGCCGCTCCAGCTCGAGGGACGAGACGTTCCGGTCGCCGCGCTCGCAGCGGATCCCCACCAGGACCGCCGTCGCGTTGCGCAGCGTCACCAGGTTGTCGATCTCCTCGGCGATGGCCAGCGCGCGCTCCGCCCAACGCCCGGCCTCGTCGTAGTCGCCGGCCACGAAGCGCAGGCTCGCCACGATGGAGCCGCTGGCGCTGCCGAGCGTGCGGTTGCCGGCCCGACCGGCGAACGTGTGGGTCTCGCGGGCGAACTCCTCGGCCCCCGCGAAGTCGTCGGTCTGCAGCAGCATCTGGTTCTTGACGAAGCGGGTGCCCATCCAGGCGTCGGAGAGCGGCTCGAAGGCCGCGAGCGCTGCCTCGGTGGTCTGAACCGCCTCCTCGAAGCGGCCGTCCAGCAGGTAGGCCCAGCCCAGGGCGCGTCGGAGGCGCGGGAGCATACCGTCGCGACCGGCCTCGCGCGCCACGCGGAGCCCCTTCTCGATCAGGGTCACCCCCTGCTCGTAGCGGTCGCGGCTTCCGCCCACGAGCAGCATGCCGTGGAGCGCGTGCAGGTTGGCCAGGGAGTCGGGCTCGTTCAGGGCCTCGGCCAGCTCCTCGCCGCGCCGGGCGACGCGGTCCTCCTCGGCGTCCTCGGGCGAGCCGTACAGCACCATGACGCGGCACAGCCCCTCGGTGGCGCGAAGCGACTGGCGCTGGAGTCTCTCGTCGTCGGTCCGGTCCGCGAGGACGGCCTCGGCGAGCTCCCAGGACTCGCGAAACAGACGCACCGCGTCGCCGTAGGACGGCAGCTGCTCGGCCTCGAGTGCGGCTTCGAGCATGAGCTCGACGCCGCGCTCGCGCTCGTCACTGCGGGCGTAGTGGTAGGCCAGCACGGCCTTCTCGCCCTTCTCGAACAGCCGTGCGGCGCGTCCGTGCAGCCGGCGGCGCTCCTTCAGGAGCAGCGTCTGGTAGGCCACCTCCTGGGTGACGCTCTCGCCGAAGCGGAACTCTCCTTCGCCGGTGCGTCGCACGATGCCCCGGCGCTCGAGCTCGGCGAGCTGGGGAGCGGCGTCACCGCCCACCAGCGCGGCGAGCGCCTCGCTCGCGAACTGGCGTCCGAGCACGGCGGCCACCTGCGCCACGCGCTTGGCCGGGACCGGCAGCCGGTCGAGCCGCGCGCCGAGCAGCTCGTGCAGGGAGTCGGGGATGCGCACCTCGTGGACGGGACGCGTCACCGCCACGGCCCCGTCCTCCCGCACGAGGGTTCCGTCCTCGATCAGGCCGCGCGTCAGCTCCTCGAGGAAGAAGGGATTGCCCACCCCCTGACGGACGATGCGCGCCTCCAGGTCGGCGGGCAGCGCCCCCCCCGCCACCGCCCGCACGATCTCGCTGGCTTCGGCTTCGGGAAGCGAACGCAGGTGCAGCTGGGTCACGGCGGCGGACTGCCAACGGGCCTCGTAGTCCGGGCGATGCGTGACGACGATCAGCACGCGCACCGCGCCCAGGCGGGAGACGGCCAGCTCGAGCGCCTGGCGCGAAGCGTCGTCGATCCAGTGCAGGTCCTCGACGATCATCACCACCGGGGCACGCTGGCTGGCGCGAAGCACGAGCCGCTCCACCGCCTCGAAGGGGCGCTTCATGGAGCCCTCGCACGGCAGCGAGAGCATGCGGCGGAAGGCGGGCTCGAGCTGCTCGGCCTCCTCGCCGGTGCTGCGGACGAGCCCCGCGTGCAGCTTCCGCAGCGAGTCGTCGGACGGCTCCCCCGGCGAAAGACCGAAGTAGCGCCGCATCATGTCCACCCACAGCGCGCCGGGGACGTCGCGGGAGAGCGAGGCGCAGCGGGCCGTGAAGAGCTCCACGGGCCGGTCCGCCAGGGAGCGCTCGAACTCGTGGACGAGGCGGGACTTGCCGGAGCCCGCGTCGCCCACCACGGCCACCACCTGCGCCAGGGAGCCCGTCACGCGCTCGAAGGCGGCCTCGAGGTGCGCCAGCTCCTGGGCGCGCCCCACGAAGCGCGTGAGCTGGCGCGCCTCGGCCTGCTCCCGCACGCCGAGCACCTGGTAGGCCGTCACGGGCTCGCTCTTGCCCTTCACGGTGAAGGGTCCCCGCGGCTCCAGCCGGAAGCGCCCCCGCACCAGACGCCGGGTCGCCTCGCTGGCCAAGATCGTGCCGGGCTCGGCCACCGCCTCCAGGCGTGCCGCCAGGTTCGTGGTGTCGCCGATGGCGGTGTAGTCCATCTTGTGATCGGTCCCGACCGTCCCCACCACGACCATGCCGGTGTGGACGCCGATCCGGGGGCGGAGCGCGAAGTCCCGCAGCGCGTGGCAGATCGCCAGCGCCGCGTGGATGGCCCGCTCGGGCGCGTCCTCGCGCGCAACGGGTGCACCGAAGAGCGCCATGAAGCCGTCGCCGGCGAGCTGGTTCACGACGCCCTCGAAGCGGTCGATCTCGGCGAAGGAGAGCTCCAGATAACGGTCCAGGAGCTCCCGGTACTCCTCGGGATCGAGCCGCTCCGCGGCGGCCGTGGAGCCGGCGAGGTCACAGAAGAGCACCGTCACGCGCTTGCGCTCGCCGGCCGCGCGGGGCTCGAGGGAGGTCCCGCACTCGGGGCAGAAGCGGAACTCCTCCTCCACGGCGGCGCCGCAGCCCGGGCAGGTGTGCGCGGCCCGGGTCCCGCACGCGTGGCAGAAGCGCTTGCCCGCGAGCAGATCGGCGCCACATCCCGTACAGCGCATCACCCGGGAGTATACTGGGCGCGTGTTCCGCCTGCTCCGCGCCATGATCCGGCTCCGCTGGCCGATGCGGCTCTTCGGCCCGCTCTTCGGCAAGTACAACCCCTTCCATCCCGACTTCCTGCGCGACCCCTACCCGCGCTACGCACGGCTGCGCAGCCAGGCGCCCGCCTACCGACACCCGATCTTCCGAGTCGTCTACCTGAGCCGCTACGACGACGTGCTGCGCGTGCTCCGCGACCCGAGCTTCTCGATGCGGCGCATGGAGACCGAGACCTTCAAGCGCGTCTTCCCGATCGAGCGGCTCGATCCGGACCTCCTCGAGGCCCTGCGCTCGAATCTCCTGATGATCGATCCGCCCGACCACACCCGGATCCGCAACCTGGTGAACAAGGCCTTCACGCCGCGCATGGTCGAGAAGCTCCAGCCACGCATCGGGGCGCTCGTGGACGAGCTCCTGGACGCCGCCGCCGAGGCGGGCCAGATCGAGTTCATGCGCGACTTCGCCGTCCCGCTGCCGGTGACCGTCATCGCCGAGATGCTCGGCGTCCCTCCCGAGGACCGCGAGCGCTTCAAGCGCTGGTCGAACGACATGGCCGCCCTGCTCGACCCGCTCACCGCTTTGGGGAGCCTCGACGGCATGGAGGCTTCCTTCGCGGAGTTCTCGGACTACCTGGACGGCGTCTTCGCGGCGCGGCGCCGGG
>JBFGJV010000153.1:0-7408 GCA_041577015.1 Myxococcota bacterium | reverse complement strand
GCGTGGCGATCAGGTCGGCGGAGATGCCCTGGGGGACCAGGGGGTGCAGCTCGCGCAGATGGCGATTGTGGCCGTCGAGGCCCGCTCCGTCGCTCCCCATCGGCTGGCGCGACATGGACTCGACGCCGCTCCCGATCACCAGATCCTGCTGGCCCGCCATCACCCCCATGGCGGCGAAGTTCACCGCCTGCTGGCCGGAGCCGCAGAAGCGGTTGAGCGTGACGCCGGTCGCCGCCTGGGCATCCCAGCCCGCGGCCAGCACGCCCATGCGCGCGATGCAGCCGCCCTGCTCCCCGGCCTCGGAGACGCAGCCCACCACCACGTCCTCGACGTCGCGGGGCTCCGCGCCGGTGCGCTCCACCAGGGCGTTGAGCGTCTGCGCCAGCAGCTCCTGCGGGTGGATCCCCGACAGCGCTCCGGTCTCCTTCTTGCCCCGCCCGCGCGGCGTGCGCACGGCGTCGATGATCCAGGCCTCGCCCATGGCGCGAACCTCCTCTTCGAAATGGCGGGAAGTCCAGATCGGGCGGATGCGGGAGTGCTCCGCAGCCCAGTGCCGGGCGGATCCTCGCTCGCCGGGCGGCATTCTATCCGATCACCCGGGGGATCGCCGGACACGTGCGGTTTTCCCCCCGCGGGAGCTGACTCTCCGTCACGAGACGACACCGTCCGCGTGTTGACTGGCTCCCGCGGAAGGTCTACCCAAGCAGCCGCCCGGTGGGCCGACTCGCTCCCGCGCCCTCGGGCCGGTGCGCACTGCCCTGCGTTCGCAGCCAGTCGGGACGTTCGTGAGCGTCGCCTCCCCGCGAGCGGCCGCGCGAGCCTCCCGGAGAGGGGAGGGACATGGTCGGACTCGATCGGGGCTCCCGGCGAGCCTTCCGCCGTGCGCTGTTCCTGCTCGGTGGCGGGGCGCTGGTCGTGGCGCTGCTGCTGGCGCTTCCCGAGCCGCGCCCGGTGGCCGCCCAGTCGTCGGACGTGGCGCGCCAGGCGCAGGCCCAGGCCTGGGACGAGGACGCGCCCGGGCCCAAGCAGCCGATTCCCTTCAGCCACGCGCTGCACGCGGGCACCTACCAGATCGAGTGTCTCTACTGCCACACCGGAACCGACCGCTCGCCCATGGCGGGCGTGCCCTCGGTCGAATCGTGCATGGGCTGCCACAGCCAGTTCGGTGCGGACCTCGAGGGCGTGCAGATCCTGCAGCAGTACTGGCAGGAGAAGAAGCCGATTCCGTGGCTGCAGATCCACCGCCTTCCGGAGCACGTCCAGTTCCCGCACCACCGTCACGTGAACGCAGGGCTCGAGTGCCAGACCTGCCACGGGCCGGTGCAGGAGATGCACAAGCTCTACCTGACGCCCGACACCAAGTGGTGGCCCTGGCTCACGCCCGCGCGCAAGCTGGAGATGGGCTGGTGCATCAGCTGCCACCGCGAGAACGAAGTGACGCAGGACTGCTTCGCCTGCCACTACTAGGAAGGGTCGATGGCCGAGATCGATCGACGCGAGTTTCTCAAGCTGGTGGGGGCCAGCGCCGGCGCCGCAGCCGCGGCCGGCTGCTCCGAGCCGGTGGAGAAGCTGATCCCCTACGTGGTCCAGCCCGAGGAGATCACGCCCGGTCTCCCGGTCTACTACGCGTCGACGTGTCGGGAGTGCCCGGCCGGATGCGGCCTGCTGGTGAAGACCCGCGAGGGGCGCCCCATCAAGCTGGAAGGCAATCCCGAGCATCCCGTGAACCGCGGTGCGCTCTGCGCGCGCGGCCAGGCGGCGATCGGACGCACCTACCATCCGGACCGCCACCCCGGCCCCCTGCGCCGCACGGGCGAGGGGAGCTTCGAGGCGATCGGCTGGGACGAGGCCATCGCGCTGCTGGCGGAGCAGGTCAAGCAGGCCGGCAGCGGAACCTGGTTCCTCTCCGGCGATCCCGGCCCTACGGCCAGCCGTTGGATCGATCGCTGGCTCGCGGCCGTCGGCGCCGGCGGGCGCGTCGTGCACGAGCCCTTCGCCCCGGAGGCCTTGCGTCAGGCCGCGTCCGAGGTGTTCGGCGCGGCGGGCGAGCCCCGCTTCGATCTCACGGACGCCGACCTCGTGATCGACTTCGGCTCGGACTTCCTCGAGACCGGCCCCTCGCCGGTGGCGCACGCGCGCCAGTTCGCGGCGTCCCGCGACGTGGCCGAGGGCGAGGGACGCAAGGCGCGCTTCGTCTACGTGGGCCCGAGGCTGTCCATGACGGCCTCCAACGCCGACGAGTGGGTGGCGGGGAAGCCGGGCGCCGCCGGCGCCCTGGCGCTCGCCGTGGCGCGGGCGGCCGTGGACGCGGGGGCCGGCTCCGCAGCCGTGCGCGAGGCGCTGGCCGGGCTGCTCGGGAACTTCGCACCCGAGCGGGTGGCCGCGCAGACCGGGGTGGAGGCGGAGACGATCCAGCGCCTGGGGCGCGCGGTCGCCCGCGCGCGCCACGCGGTTGCCCTGCCGCCGGGTCCGGCCCTCACCGGACGCCGTGCGCGGGCGACGGCGGCGGCGGTGCTGCTGCTCAACGCCGTATCCGGCTCGGTGGGTCGTGGCGTCCGCGTCTCCCCCGCCGGAGCGGGCCGCCGGGCCAGCTACCGCGAGACCCTGGCCCTGATCGACGCCATGAAGTCCGGGAGGGTGAAGCTCCTGCTGATCGGGGACGGAAACCCCGTCTACTCGCTCCCGACGGCCACGGGCTTCGCCGGCGCGCTCGAGAAGGTTCCCTTCGTGGTGTCGTTCGCCTCGCTGGCCGACGAGACCTCCGCCCGCGCCGACCTGATCCTGCCGGACCACACGCCCCTCGAGTCGTGGGGCGACGTGGTGTCGGCCCCCGGCGCGCGATCGATGGTGCAGCCGACGTTGCGGCCGCTCCACGACACCCGCGCGCTGGTGGACACGCTGCTCGACACCGGCCGGGCGCTCGGCCCCGCCGTGGCCGCCCGGCTCCCGAGCGGGAGCTTCCGCACGCTCCTGGAGCAGGCCTGGTCGGACGCGGATTGGCGCGAGGCCGTGGCGCGGGGGGGGCGCTTCGAGCCGGCCCCCGCAACGGAGACGGTGAGCCTGGCGCCCGGCGCCGGACGCATCGAGGTGGCGGAGCCGCTGCTCGAGGGCGAAGGCGACTGGACGCTGCTGGCGGTGCCCTCGCCCTGGCTGTACGACGGACGGGGCGCGAACCTGCCCTGGCTCCAGGAGACACCGGACCCCGTCACCAAGATCGCCTGGCAGTCGTGGGCGGAGGTGAGCCACGCCACGGCCGAGCGCCTGGGCCTCGAGCTCGGCGACGTGGTGGCGGTGGAGACGCCCACGGGCACGCTCGAGGTGTCCGTCTATCCGCGCGGCGGCATCCGGGACGACGTGGTGGCGATCCCGATCGGGCAGGGGCACACGGTGGGCTACTGGGCGTCGGCCGCGGAGTCCGGGCGGCCGGGCGAGCCGCGCGGTGCCAACGTGCTGGACGTGCTCCCGGCCGCGACCGACGAGTCCGGAGGACGGGCCTGGCTCGCCGCCCGGGCGACGCTGCGCAAGACCGGGGCCCATCGCCGCCTGGCGCTGGTGCAGACCAGCCAGAACCAGCGCGGCCGCCTGCTCGGCGAGGCGGTGCCGCTGGCGGCGCTCGCCGCCGGCGACGGCCATGCCGCCGAGCACGGAGGCGAGCACGACGAGTCCCACGGCAACGGTCACGGCGACGCTCACCACGAGCTGCTCAAGCCCTTCGATGCCTCGAAGGACGCCGACCCGGACAGCAGCTACCGCTGGGGCATGGCCATCGACCTGGACCGCTGTACCGGCTGCAGCGCCTGCGTGGTGGCCTGCCACGTGGAGAACAACATCCCGCTGGTGGGAGAGCGACGCAGCCTCGAGGGACGGCAGATGTCCTGGCTGCGCATCGAGCGCTGGATCGGGGAGGGCAGCCTGAAGGGCGGTCGCACCCTTCCGGTGGCGGCGGACCCAGACGAGGCCCCGGGTGTCGTGGACGTGCGTCACGCGCCGCAGCTCTGCCAGCACTGCGGTGCGGCCCCCTGCGAGTCGGTGTGTCCGGTGCTCGCCACGTATCACAATCCCGAAGGCATGAACGCGATGATCTACAACCGGTGCGTGGGCACGCGGTACTGCTCCAACAACTGCCCCTACAAAGTGCGGCGCTTCAACTACTACGACTACAGCCGCGAGAACTGGCCGGGGCTGCTCGGACTCATGCTCAACCCGGACGTCACCGTCCGCGTGCAGGGCGTGATGGAGAAGTGCACGTTCTGCACCCAGCGCGTCTCGGCCGCCCGCCACGCCGCGACGCTCGAGGGGCGCACGATCCGGGACGGCGAGGTGACGACGGCCTGCGCCCAGGCCTGTCCCACCCAGGCGATCGCCTTCGGCAACCTGAGGGACGAGAAGAGCCGCGTCGTGGAGAAGAGCCACGCGCCGGCGCGCTCCTACCACGCCCTGCACGAGCTCAACACGCGCCCCGCCATCACCTACCTGGCGCAGGTGAAACGCGGCCGCGTGGGGGAGGAAGGATGACGCCTCCGCCCGCGACCTCGGTGGCCGCGATGATGAGACCGCTCCCGGCGGCCGAGGACTCGCGCTCGAACCGCGACATCCTGGCCGTGATGGGTCGGCCGACGCTCGGCTACGTGGCGCTGCTGCTGCTGGTGGTGAGCGCCGTGGCCTGGGCGCTGGGGACGTTCGTCTACCAGACCTACGTGGGTCTCGGGGTGGCGGGCTACTCGCACCCCATCTTCTGGGGCGTCTACATCGTCACCTTCGTGTTCTGGGTGGGAATCGCCCACGCCGGTACGCTGATCTCAGCGATCCTCTACCTGTTCCGCGCCAAGTGGCGCAACGCCATCAACCGCAGCGCCGAGGCCATGACGGTGTTCGCGGTGGCCACCGCCGGCCTCTTCCCGCTGATCCACCTGGGACGGGTCTTCAAGTTCTACTGGCTGCTGCCGTACCCGAACCAGCGCGCGCTCTGGGTCAACTTCAAGAGCCCGCTGCTCTGGGACGTGTTCGCGGTCTCCACCTACGCCACGATCTCGACCGTCTTCCTGTACGTGGGCCTGATCCCGGACATCGCCATCGCGCGCGACCGGTCCACCGGCTGGCGCAAGGCCCTCTACAGCGTGCTGGCGCTGGGCTGGCAGGGGACGTCCCCGCAGTGGAAGGCACACAACCGCACCGTCCTGCACCTCTCGGGGCTCGCGACGCCCCTGGTGCTCTCGGTGCACAGCGTGGTGTCCTGGGACTTCGCCGCGTCCATCGTGCCCGGCTGGCACGCCACCATCTTCGCGCCCTACTTCGTGGCGGGCGCCATCTTCTCCGGCTTCGCCATGGTGCTGACGGTGATGATTCCGGTGCGCCGCATCTACGGCCTGGAGCGCTACATCACCGACTACCACTTCGAGAACATGACGCGCTTCATCCTGCTGACCTCCCTGATCGTGGGATACGCCTACGGGGTCGAGTACTTCATCGCCTGGTACAGCGGCGTCGAGGCCGAGCGGACCTCGTTCTGGCTGCGCGCCTTCGGCCCCTACTGGCTCTCCGCCTGGATCATGATCACCTGCAACGCCTTCGTGCCCCAGGTGTTCTGGTTCAAGCGCCTCCGCACCCACATTCCCACCATCTTCGTGGTCTCGGTGCTGATCAACGTGGGGATGTGGTTCGAGCGTTACGTGATCATCGTCACCAGCCTCTCGCGGGAGTACAACCCGGCCGTCTGGGGGCAGTACACGCCGAGCTGGGTGGAGCTCTCGATCCTGGCCGGCAGCTTCGCCTGGTTCAGCATGTTCTTCCTGATCTTCCTGAAGATCTTCCCGGTGATCGCGATCAACGAGGTGAAGGAGCTCGAGATCCACGAGAAGGAGCACCCGGGCGGCGAGTACTGGGAGCACGGGCACACCTACGAGGAGGTGCACTGATGCCGACGCTGGTGGGAGTCTTCGAGCAGCCCGCCAAGGTCGCCGAGGCTGCCAAACGCCTGCGCGATCGGGGCTACGCGGAGCTCCAGGTCTACTCGCCGGTGCCCTCCCACGAGCTCGACCACGTCATCGACGAGAAGCCGAGCCGCGTACGGGTCTGGACGCTGGTCGGGGGCCTGCTGGGCGTGACGGCCGGCTACGCCCTGACGATCTGGATGTCCACCAACTGGAAGCTCGTGGTGGGCGGCAAGCCCTGGGCCTCCATCCCGCCGTACACGATCATCGCCTTCGAGCTCACGATCCTGCTGGGCGGTCTGGCCACGCTGCTCGGGCTGCTCGTCGTCGGCAAGCTTCCCCGCTTCCGGCCCGACCCGGCCTATCACCCGCGCTTCTCCGCCGAGGATTTCGGCCTGGTGGTGAGCTGCGAGGAGCGCGACGTGGCCGAGGTCGACGGGCTGCTGCGCGCGCACCAGGCCAAGGAGGTGAACCTTGTCGAGGGCTAGCGCGGCGTCGCGGCTGCTGCTGGCCGGCCTGGCCGCGGCGGCCACGGGCTGCTGGGAGCAGCTCGACGGGGGCGACTGGTTCCCGCAGATGAAGCGACAGCCGGCCGTGCAGGCCTTCGAGGCGGTGGAGACGGCCGTGGAGGTCAACCCCGGCGGCGAGACGCTCCAGGGGCGGCTCGAGCCGCTCGCTCCGCCGGAGGGCGCGATCCCGGTGGCCGGCTGGGAGCCGCCCGTCTCCAACGTGGTGGATGCGGAGGCGGACGTGCTCCGGAACCCCGTGGAGGCCGACCTGCGCTCCCTCGAGAACGGCCGCCAGCAGTACACGATCTTCTGCCAGCCCTGCCACGGCGCCACCGGCGCGGGCGACGGTCCGGTGGCGGGGCCGCCCTATGGCAAGGGACCGCTCGTCGGCGTGCTGCCGCTCAGCGGTCCCAGCAGCATCGCCAAGGTGCGCAGCGACGGCCACATCTACGTCACGATCCGCCACGGCCGCCGCCGCATGCCCGGCTACGCGCGCATTCCGGCGCGCGATCGCTGGGACATCGTCAACTACGTCCGCTACCTGGATCGGAAGGAAGCCCGGCCGTGACACTTCCCCCGAGCGCTCCCGAACGGATCGAGGCGCGCGCGCTGCCGCACTTCGTCGCGCCGGCCTGCCTCCTGCTGGTCGCAGTCGGCATCGTGGCCCTGGTCGCCGGCCTCGCCACGGATGCCGACACGGCCTGGCGCGCCTTCCACGTGAACTACCTCTACTTCTCCGGTCTCGCGCACGGAGGGATCCTGCTGGCGGCGATCTTCGTGGTGGTGGGCGCGCGCTGGCCCGGGCCGATCCGACACGTGGCGTCGGCGCTCGGTGCCTGGCTGCCGATCTCGCTGGTGCTGTTCGGGATCGGCTTCCTGGGGCGACACAGCGTCTATCCGTGGATCGATCACCCGATCGCGTCCAAGCAGGCCTGGCTGAACGTTCCGCGTCTGTTCCTGACCGATCTC
>JBFGJV010000152.1:0-7474 GCA_041577015.1 Myxococcota bacterium | reverse complement strand
TCTGGCCCGGCACCTGCATCGTGCACGAGCAGTTCAGCGCCAATGCGCTGACCCAGCTGCGCGTGAAGCACCCGGACGCCGAGGTGCTGGCCCACCCGGAGTGCGAGGAGGCCATCCTCGAGCAGGCGGACTACATCGGCTCCACGCGCGGCATCATCGAGCGGGCGGTGGCTTCGCCCGCCGGGACGCTCATCATCGCCACCGAGGACGGCGTCTTCCACCAGATCCAGAAGCGGGTGCCCGAGAAGACCTTGATCCAGGCGCCGGGCATGGACGAGAGCTGCTCGTGCAACCGCTGCCCGTACATGCGGCTCAACACCCTCGAGAAGCTCTACCTGTGCCTGCGCGACCTCGGGCCCGAGGTGACGGTGCCCGAGGAGATCCGGGTGAAGGCGCTGCGCCCGCTCGAGCGCATGCTCGAGCTCTCCTCCTAGAGCGCTTCGAGCCGCTCGAGCAGGGAGTCGGCGATCGTCTCCGCGCCATCGGTGGCGAGGGGCGCCCAGCGTGCTTCCGCACCGAGCAGCGCCTCGAGCGCGCGCCGCCAGTGCCCCGTCAGGAAGTCCTCGGGCGGGATCGCCGCCGCGTGACCCCAGCGCGCCAGCCCCGCCTCCAGCACCCGGGTCTCCCGGAAGCCATGCCGTGGCACGTAGAGCAGCGGCGTCCGATGGGCCAGGCACTCGGCCACCGTCCCGTAACCGGGCTTGCCGATCACCGCGTCGCAGGCGGCCACGAGCACCTCGTGCGGGATCGGCGACGGCGTCGGGAGCGCGGTCCACCCGGCGGCGAGGGCGGCCGGCCGGGGGCCGAAGCCGACGAAGTGGAAGCCCGCGAGGTCGTCCGTGGGTCGGCCCGCGAGCGCGCCGTGGCCCAGGCCACCGAAGGATACGAGCACGAGGGGGCGCTTCGCGTCCGGAGCCAGGCCCAGGCGCGAACGCAGCGACGCCCGGTCTCCCCGCGCCCGGCGGACCAGCAGCGGCACGTCGCGTACGTGTCGAAAGGCCGGGAACGCGCCATGCAGCGGAAGCCGGAAGAGCGCCTCCGCCCTCTGGTGACACTCCCGATAGCGAGCCGCAGCGCGCGCGAAGATCGCATCCGCGCCGGCCCACGGCTCGAGGATCCAATCCCAGCCGAAGTTCGCCACGCCGAAGGCGGGGACGCTCGCCCGGGACGCGGCGGCGAAGGCGAGGGGCGGGAGGTCGGCCACGACGAGCGAGGCGCCCTGCAGGGCGTGGGCCTCGCGCGCCACGTGCTCGTCCCAGCCCGCGAGGAGGGCGCGGTGGGCGTCCGCGGTCGCCGGGAGGTCGATCTCGAGCCCGTTCGGCTGGAGCACGCCCGGGTCGAGCGGGCCCTCGGGCGCCTCGAGCCGGACGTCCGGATCGCGAAACAGCCAGCGCGGTGCGTGGCTGCGCACCCGGATCGCCAGCGGGATCCGGGCGCGGGCGCGGACCGCGTCGATCAGCGCGCTGATACGGACCGCATGGCCGAAGCCGTGCGCGGAGACGCAGAAGACGACTTCGCGCCCGGGCCCGCGGCGACGGTCGGGCTCAGTCGCCGGCCAGCTCCTCGGCGGAGAAGCCGTACGCCGCGGCGAGCTCGGGATCCTTGCGGGCGAGCCGCCGGGCGGCGTCCACCATCACGCGGCACTGCTTGTAGGTGGCGTCGTCCTGCATCTTGCCGTCGATCATGACGCAGCCGGAGCCGTCGCCCATCTCGGCGATCACGCGTCGGGCCCAGAGCACCTCGTCCACGGGCGGCGTGAAGACCTTCTTGGCGACCTCGATCTGGGCGGGGTGCAGCGACCACGCGCCCACGCAGCCGAGCAGGAACGCGGCGCGGAACTGGTCCTCGCAGGCCACCGTGTCCTTGATGTCGCCGAAGGGGCCGTAGTAGGGGAAGATGCCGTGCGCGGTGCAGGCGTCCACCATCCGCGCCAGCGTGTAGTGCCAGGGGTCCTGCTGGGCGGTGATGCGCGGCGTCTCGGGGTTGTCGGGATCGGGGTCGGTGCGCACCAGGTAGCCCGGATGGCCGCCCCCGACGCGCGTGGTCTTCATGCGGCGCGAGGCCGCCAGGTCGGCCGGGCCGAAGGAGAGCCCCTGCATGCGCGGGCTCGCGCCGCAGATCGCCTCCACGTTCACGACGCCGAGGTGGGTCTCCAGGATGGCGTGGAAGAGCAGGGGTCGCTCGAGCCCCGCGCGCGCTTCGAGCTGCGCGACGAGCTGGTCCGCGTAGTGGATGTCCCAGGGACCTTCGACCTTGGGGATCATGATCACCTCGAGCTTGTCCCCGATCTCGGTCACCAGCTCCGTCAGGTCGTCCAGCACCCAGGGGCTGTCGAGGCTGTTGACGCGAGTCCACAGCTGGCAGTCGCCGAAGTCCACCTGGCGTGCGATCTTGATCAGCCCCTCACGGGCGGCGATCTTCTTGTCCGACGCGATGGCATCCTCGAGATTCCCGAGCAAGACGTCGCACTTCCGCGCCAGCTCCGGCACCTTCGCCGCCATCTTCGGGTTGCTCGGGTCGAAGAAGTGGATCATCCGGGAGGGCTTGAACGGGATCTCCCGGAGCGGCTCCGGCGCGCCGATGGCCTTGGGCTCGAAGAAATGCTTGGCGGGTCGCATGGGGCTCCTCAGCTCTCGTAGAGCTTGACGATGCGGACGCTGCCCGGCGGCGCGGCCTGCACGCAGAGGTCGCACAGCACGCACTCGTCGAGGTTCTCCTCGACGATCCGCACACCGCTCTTCTCGGCCGCAAAGATCGAGACCGGACACACCTCGGCCAGCTTCCGGGCGAGCTCCGGGTCCTTGGCGACCTTCGGGTCCACCTCGACGTCGATGAACAGGCCGGGCATGTGGGCTAGGCCGCCTCCTCCAGACGCTCCCGGATCAGGGCCGGGATCTCCTCGATGCGCTCCGCCACGGAGATGCCGGCCTTCTCGAGCCGGACGATCTTCTCGGCGGTGGTGTCCGCCTTGCCCTCCACGATGGTACCGGCGTGCCCGAAGCGCATGCCGGGCATCTCGTCCATGAAACGGCCGGCCATGAAGGCCACGATCGGCAGTCGCGAGTCGTTCTCCTGCACCCACTCGGCCAGCTCCGCCTCCATGCGCCCGCCCGGCTCCGAGTAGATGGCGATCGCCCGGGTCTCGCGGTCGGCCTCGAAGAGCGGCATGAGCTCCGCGTAGGTGGACCCGATGATGGCGTCGCCGCCGATGGAGACCGCGGTGGACTGGCCCAGACCCGCCGCCGTGAGCGTGTTCGCGATCTCGGTGGTCATCCCTCCCGAGCGGGACATGACGCCCACGGGGCCCTTGCTGTAGGCCTTGCGGGTGTCCTCGGCGGGCCCGCCGATGCCGCCCATCTTGGCCTCGCCCGGCGAGATGATGCCGAGGCAGTTGGGTCCGATGATGCGCGCCCCACGCAGCTTCGCGAGTTCGACCATCTGCGCCACTTCCTGGCGCGGGATGCGCTCCGTCACGATCACGATCAGCTGGATCCCGTTCTCGAGCGCCTCGAAGACGGCGTCTCGGGTGAACTTCGGCGGCACGCTCACCACGGAGCCGTCCACGCGACGTTGCGAGGTGATGTCGCGTACGCAGTCGTGGACCGGCACTCCGTAGACGTCGCGACCGGCACGACCGGGCGTCACGCCGCCCACGATCCTGGCGCCGTAGGCCAGGTTCTCGCGGGTCAGGTTCACGGCCTCGCGACCGGTGATGCCCTGGACGATGAAGGTCGTGTCCTTCTGGATCAGGATCGACATGTCGCGTGCGGCTCCCCGGCCCTCGCTAGCCCATCTTCGCCACGGCGCGGCCGGCGGCGTCGAACATGGAGACGCTGCGGTCGCAGTACTCGACCCCGTATTTGCGCAGGATCTTGAAGCCCTCCTCCTCCCAGGAGCCCGGGATGCGGAAGATGGCGATCACGTCCTTGGGGTCCTTGCCGGACTCGAGGCAACCCTTGACGACGCCGCGGGCCACGATGTCCACCCGCGTGTTCGAAACCACGTTCATCATCACCGCGATCTTGTCCACGCCCGGCTTGGAGAGAATCAGCTTGGTCAGCTCGCAGGCCTTCTTGACGCTGGGGTTGCCCCCGATCTCGCAGTAGTTGGCGGGCTTGCCGCCGTGCTTGCGCACCGCATCGAAGAGCGTGAGAGAGCCTCCGCCCGCACCGATCACGAGGCCGAGGTTGCCGTCGAACTCCACCACGTTGCCCGCTACACCCCGGTGGTCCACGGCGTCCACCTTGGCGCCGCGGATCTCGAAGTCGGTGGGCGGTCGGGCCTGGCGCGTCTCCTCGGGACGGATGCCGAGCTCCTCCAGCAGCTTCGCGTGCTTGTCCCGCGCCTCGGCTTCCATGTCCACGTGGCCGTCGAGCACGATGAAGCGGCCGTCCTCGAGGCGTGCCAGCGGGTTGATCTCGGCGAGCGTCAGGTCGTGGCGCAGGAAGATCTCGACGAGCTTGGCGACGATCGGGGTGATGCGGTTCAGCGCTCCGCCGCTGACGCCGGTGGCGCCCACGGCCTGCTTCGCCACGTGCGGAGTGAAGGGCAGGATGGTGGAGACGTGCGTCTTGGAGACGTGCTCCGGGTGCTTCTCGGCCACCTCCTCCACGTCGATTCCGCCCATGTCGCTGAACACGATGACCGGACGCTTGGCGCGGCCGTCCCAGGTGACGCCCACGTAGTACTCCTGGGCGACCGGGCTCTTCTCCTCCACCAGGACCGCGCGCGCCTTCTGGCCGTTCACCACGATGGGGAGGATCTCGTCGAAGCGGGCCGCGGCCTCGTCCGGGTCGTCGGCGAACTGGACGGCACCTGCCTTCATGCGGCCGCCCGAGAGCACCTGGCTCTTGAGGACCACGGGGGCGCCGAGCTCGGCGGCGATGCGGCGCGCGTCTTCGCTCGTGTGGGCGAGGCCGTTCTTCCCGAGTGGAAGACCGTACTTCGCGAAGAGCGCCTTCGATTCGTACTCGTAGAAGCGCATGGCCTCACCCGGGCGACGCTGGGACGACGAAGGGCCGCGCGGCGCGCGGCCCCGTAACCTCGCGAACGCTAACCCGTTTCCCGTGTCGGGGCAAGCGGGGGCGCGGCCTCGTGCTGGGGTGCCAGGCGTTCGGCGAGCGCGAGCGTGCCGGCCTCGATCCGTCCCAACGCGACGTCGTAGCGCAGGCGGAATTCGTCGAGGAGCGCGTCGGCGACCAGCTCGGGCGACGTCGCGCCCACCTCCTTCGCGACGCTTCCCACCGTCGCCGGATCGAAGTCGAGGCCGAGCGCCCGGTACACGGGATGCAGCACGTCGCCCACACGGGCGCCGTCTGCCACGACGATCACTCCGCCCACGTGGGCCGCTCCCGAGGTCACGCGCTGTCCCACGCCCATCAGCTTGGTGCGGCCGCACGCGTTCACGCTCCAGGCGCCCGGGCAGTACTCTCCGGGCACCTCGCCGATGCGGGCGTCCACGCCCAGGCGGCGCAGCGCCGCGGCGACCAGCTCGGCCGTCTCCCGGAAACGCGCCTCGATGCGGCGGCGCGGCTCGGGATCGGGGACGCTCCAGGCGAAGGCGAGCGTCTCGCGATGGAAGACGGCGGCGCTCCCGCCGGCCAGGCGCAGGATCGGCTCGAAACCGCACGCGCGGGCCTCCTCCAGGGCCCGGCCGAACCCCGGGCGCGTGCGGTCGCGGACCGAGAAGGCGAGCACGTCGTCCGGGCGGTAGAGACGCAGCGTCTCGGGCGCCTTTCCCTCCCCCACGCGGCGAAGCAGCGCACGCGACACCGCGGTGTCCAGGGTCGGGCGCCCGGGAAAGGAGGCGTCGCACACGTGTACGGTCCGCGTCACGGACGCAGGGTAGCCACCGCGCTTCGTGCGGGCGCCGGGCTCGCACCCACCCCCGGACGCGGTACCCTCGCCCGGCCACGAGGAGGCTCCCCCATGTCCGCCAGCATGAAGCCCATCGTCCAGGCCATCGAGGCCCGCGCCCAGGCCGCCGAGATCCTGGCGCTCCCGATTCCCGAGACGATGCGCGCCGTCACCACGCACAAGGACGAAGCGGCGATGTTCGAGGGTGTCGCCTCGGCGGAAAAGGACCCCACCAAGTCGCTCCATCTGGACGAGGTTCCGGTCCCGGAGCTCGGTCCCAACGAGGCGCTGGTGGCGGTGATGGCCTCCGCCATCAACTTCAACACGGTGTGGACGTCGATCTTCGAGCCGCTTCCCACCTTCGCCTTCCTGGAGCGCAACGCCCGGCGCGGTGACCTCTGGAAGCGGCACGATCTCCCCTACCACATCGTGGGCAGCGATGGGTCCGGCGTCGTGCTCCGGGTCGGGCCCGGCGTGACCAAGTGGCAGCCCGGCGACCGCGTGGTCGTGCACTGCTCCGACGTGGAGATGCAGGAGCCCGACGGCTACGGCGACTCCATGCTGGATCCCTACCAGATGATCTGGGGCTTCGAGACCAACTTCGGCGGCATGGCGGACATCGCCCTCGTCAAGGCCAACCAGCTGATGCCGAAGCCCGAGCACCTCACCTGGGAGGAGGCGGCCTGCAACGGCCTGGTGAACTCCACCGCCTACCGGCAGCTCGTCTCGAAGAACGGCGCCGCCATGAAGCAGGGCGACGTGGTGCTGATCTGGGGCGCTTCGGGCGGGCTCGGGGGCTACGCAACCCAGTACGCGCTCAACGGCGGCGCCTTCCCGGTGGGCGTCGTCTCCAGCCCCAAGCGCGTCGAGATCGTGAAGAAGCTCGGCTGCGAGCGGGTGATCGACCGCAAGGCCGAGGGCTATCGGTTCTGGGACGGCGACCGCATGAACATGAAGGAGATGCGCCGCTTCGGCAAGCTGGTTCGCGAGCTCAGCGGCGGCGAGGACCCGGACATCGTCTACGAGCACCCGGGCCGCTCGACCTTCGCCACCAGCGTGTTCGTGGCACGGCGGGGCGGCACGATCGTGACGTGCGCCTCCACCACGGGCTACGAGCACGTCTACGACAACCGCTACCTCTGGATGAACCTGAAGCGCATCATCGGCTCGCACTTCGCCAACTACCGCGAGGCGTGGGAGGCGAACCGGCTGATCCGCAAGGGCGCCATCCATCCCACGCTGTCGCGGACCTTCCCGATGCAGCGGGCCGGCGAGGCGGCGGCCTCGGTGCACCGCAACGAGCACGAGGGCAAGGTCGGCATCCTGTGTCTGGCCGAGCGGGAGGGCCTCGGCGTGCTCGACAGCGAGCTCCGCGAGAAGCACCTGGATGGGATCATGCTGTATCGGAGCTGAACGCCCCCCTCAGGCGTAGTGGCTGCGGCGCTTCAGCATGATCTCGCGCTCGAGCTCGAAGATGCCGACCTTCTTCCAGCCCTCGGGTGTGTCCCCGTGGCGCTCGCCGTCCTTGGCGCGCACGAACTTGTGGCCGAGCAGGCGGGTCTCGACGATGCCCACGTCGGAGCGGTCGGGATGGTCGCGCTTGGCGAGGATCTCCGTG